>NZ_JBEPQI010000008.1:0-383538 GCF_040547725.1 Bradyrhizobium sp. LA2.1 | reverse complement strand
AACCGCCGCTGCCTGAACGGGTCAGATGCCGCCCTCGATACGAAGGCCATCCGTCAAAAGCGCGGGCGTCACCGTGCGGAGAAAATCGCGCTTACACTTGAGCTACGCGATTAGAGTACTCGCTCATGCCAATACCGCGGACAATCAGGCACTACTCCAGCAGATTTATGAAGAGCGCACGTCGCCCCTTATCCGTAGAGATGTCATTCTAGTCTTGGCAAAGTGGGGTGAGTGGTATTGGCTGTCGGACAGGAGAAATCGCTTTCGCGAACTAAGCGGACCCGAGCGGAGAGCCTTTATCGTCGCCTCATATATATTGAAAGACGAAGGCGACCATTGGCGGCGAAATATTGGTAAAGAGCTGAATCCGTTTGAAAAATTCATTATGGGATGGGCGGGGCAGAAAGCCAATCAGCCCAACTGGGATATCCCTTTATGATCGATGCCTCAACGTTCGCGATTTCTTACAATGCATTCTGGCACGCGAATACTCCGACGTGTGAGCACTTCATTCGGCGGCTTAACCTCAATGGACTTGATCGCGTGCACCCGCCGATGCCGGCCTCGAATACAACAAGTAGGCGCGCACTTATCGCCGAGTATGCTTTCTCACTGTTTGTCGAGCGGAGGAAGGCACAGATTGCCGAGAGCGCTTTCGATGAAAAGGTTGCTTGGTTGGATACTGTCAACCGACTCGCTCCGTATGCCATTCAAGGGCTCGATATACAGAGCGAATTGAGCGACGAAGAGGAGCAAGAGGTAGATA
The DNA here is from genome assembly GCF_040547725.1 of Bradyrhizobium sp. LA2.1. NCBI lineage: Bacteria > Pseudomonadati > Pseudomonadota > Alphaproteobacteria > Hyphomicrobiales > Nitrobacteraceae > Bradyrhizobium > Bradyrhizobium sp. LA2.1. Next base: position 382,772 of record NZ_JBEPQI010000008.1, on the reverse strand, counting down.
GGCTGACTAATCGGCTGGAGCTATTCTTTAATGCGTCTAGGCCGATTGTTTTGAGGCCGCAGTTCGCGGGGTGCGGTTATGTCGATGCCTCTGAGGGGGACGTGATCTTTGGTCAAACGCTTTTTGAAGTGAAGACGGTCGAACGTCCGGTGCGTAGTAGTGACATCAGACAGACGATAACGTACGCCGCGCTCAATGCGGCGTCCAACAAGTTTGCCCTTGATAGTGTCGGCCTATTCAATCCAAGAAGAGGCCAGTATTGCACGCTAGATTTGGAGCAAGTGTGTTTCGAGATCTCCGGGATGTCGGCTCAGGAGCTGTTAACCGTTATCATCCAAGCCCTCTCAAGCGGCGAAATATCTAGATAATTCGTAGCACGTGAGAGCGTTGAGCAATCACTCCGCCGCCTCGCTCGTGCTCCGCCGCTTCGGCTTCCGCGCCTTCTTCAGCACCGGCTCCAGAAACTTGCCAGTATAGCTCCGCGGCGCCTTCGCGATATCCTCCGGCGGGCCCCAGGCGACGATCTCGCCGCCGCCGTCGCCGCCCTCGGGGCCGAGGTCGATGACCCAGTCGGCGGTCTTGATGACTTCGAGATTGTGCTCGATGACGACGACCGTATTGCCCTGCGCGACCAGCTCGTGCAGCACCTCCAGCAGCTTCTTGACGTCGTGGAAGTGCAGGCCGGTGGTCGGCTCGTCCAGGATGTAGAGCGTGCGGCCGGTGGCGCGCTTCGACAGCTCCTTGGCGAGCTTGACGCGCTGGGCTTCGCCGCCTGACAGGGTCGTCGCCTGCTGGCCGACATGGATGTAGTCGAGGCCGACGCGGTGCAGGGTCTGGAAGGTCTCGCGCACGCGCGGCACCGCCTTGAAGAAGTCGGCGGCTTCCTCGACGGTCATGTCGAGCACGTCGGCGATGCTCTTGCCCTTGAACAGGACCTCCAGCGTCTCGCGGTTGTAGCGCTTGCCCTTGCAGACGTCGCAGGTGACGTAGACGTCGGGCAGGAAGTGCATCTCGATCTTGATGACGCCGTCGCCCTGGCAGGCCTCGCAGCGGCCGCCCTTGACGTTGAAGGAGAAGCGGCCGGGCTCGTAGCCGCGCGCCTTCGCTTCGGGCAGGCCGGCGAACCATTCGCGGATCGGCGTGAAGGCGCCGGTGTAGGTCGCGGGATTCGAGCGCGGGGTGCGGCCGATCGGCGACTGGTCGATGTCGATGATCTTGTCGATGTGCTCGAGGCCCTCGATGCGATCGTGGGGCGCGGCGCCTTCGCTGGCGTTGTTCAGCTTGCGGGCGATGGCCTTGTAGAGCGTGTCGATCAGCAGCGTCGACTTGCCGCCGCCGGAGACGCCGGTGACGGCCGTGAACAGGCCGAGCGGAATCTCGGCCGTGACGTTCTTGAGGTTATTGCCGCGCGCGTTGACCACCTTGATGGTGCGGCGATGGTTCGGCGGGCGCCGCTCCGGCACCTCGACCTCGAGCTCGCCGGTGAGATATTTGCCGGTGAGAGATTTCGGGTTGCGCATGATCTCGGCGGGCGTGCCTTCGGCGACGATGTTGCCGCCGTGCATGCCGGCGCCGGGGCCGATGTCGAGGACGTAGTCGGCGAGCAGGATCGCGTCCTCGTCATGCTCGACCACAATCACGGTGTTGCCGAGGTCGCGCAGGCGCTTCAGCGTGTCGAGCAGGCGCGCGTTGTCGCGCTGGTGCAAGCCGATCGAAGGCTCGTCCAGCACGTAGAGCACGCCCGTCAGTCCCGAGCCGATCTGCGAGGCGAGGCGGATGCGCTGGCTCTCGCCGCCGGACAGCGTGCCGGAGGAGCGGGACAGGGTGAGGTAGTTGAGGCCGACGTCGAGCAGGAAGGTGAGGCGCTCGCGGATCTCCTTGAGGATGCGGCCGGCGATCTCGTTCTGCTGCGTGTTCAGCGCTTCGGGCACGGTCTCGAACCATTCGCCGGCCTTCCTGACCGACAGCTCCGAGATCTCGCCGATATGCTTGCCGCCGATCTTGACGCAGAGCGCTTCGGGCTTCAGCCGGAAACCCTTGCAGCCCTCGCAGGGGACGTCGTGGAAATACTTTGCGAGCTCCTCGCGCGCCCACTCGCTCTCGGTCTCGCGATAGCGGCGGTTGATGTTGGTGATGACGCCCTCGAACGGCTTCTTGGTGTCGTAGGAGCGGACGCCGTCCTCGTAGGAGAACTTGATCTCGTCCTCGCCCGAGCCAAGGAGGATCGCGTTCTGCGTCTTCTTCGGCAGATCCTTCCATTTGGTGGTCAGCGTGAACTTGTAGTGCTTGCCGAGCGCGGTCAGCGTCTGAATATAGTAAGGCGACGACGACTTGGCCCAGGGCGCGATCGCGCCCTTACCGATGGGGAGCTCCTTGTCGGGGATGACGAGGTCTTCGTCGACATGCTGCTCGACGCCGAGGCCGCCGCAGGCCGGGCAGGCGCCATATGGATTGTTGAACGAGAACAGGCGCGGCTCGATCTCCGGAATCGTGAAGCCGGAGACGGGGCACGCGAATTTTTCCGAGAACAGGATGCGCTCGGGCCCGCTCTTGTCGTGGATTTTTGCGGTCTTCTTCTTCTCCTCGACGGGCGCAGCCGCTGCAGGTGCATCGGCGAACTCGACGACGGCGAGGCCCTCCGCGAGCTTCAGCGCGGTCTCAAAGCTTTCGGCGAGGCGCTGGCCGATGTCGGCGCGCACCACGATGCGGTCGACCACGACGTCGATGTCGTGCGGAAATTTCTTGTCGAGCGTCGGCGCCTCCGCGAGCTCATGGAAGGTGCCGTCGATCTTGACGCGCTGAAAGCCCTTCTTGAGCCATTCGGCGAGCTCCTTGCGGTACTCGCCCTTGCGGCCGCGCACGACGGGCGCGAGCAGATAGAGGCGGGTGCCTTCGGGCAGCGCCAGCACGCGGTCGACCATCTGCGAGACGGTCTGGCTCTCGATCGGTAGGCCCGTGGCGGGCGAATAGGGCACGCCGACGCGCGCCCAGAGCAGGCGCATGTAGTCGTAGATCTCGGTGACGGTGCCGACGGTCGAGCGCGGGTTCTTCGACGTCGTCTTCTGCTCGATCGAGATCGCCGGCGACAGGCCGTCGATCTGGTCGACATCAGGCTTCTGCATCATCTCCAGGAACTGGCGCGCATAGGCCGACAGCGATTCGACGTAGCGGCGCTGGCCCTCGGCATAGATGGTGTCGAAGGCGAGCGAGGATTTGCCGGAGCCGGACAGCCCCGTGAACACCACCAGCTTGTCGCGGGGAATCTCGACGTCGACATTCTTGAGGTTGTGCTCGCGCGCGCCACGGATCGTAATTGCGCGCAGGCTGGATCCCGCGTTCTGCTGTTGGCGCTTCGCCTTGATCACTTCATCCATCCGAGTTGCCCTCAAGGAATCCCAAAGGTGCGCGATCGCGCCAACAAAAAAGGCGCGCGTCGCCCGGAACCGGGATCGGCGCCGATGGGTATGGCAGCGAACGTAGGAAGAACGGGGACGGATTTCCAGTGGCGTGTGCGAATCGTCAACGGATTGTTGGCGCGCTGGCGGCATCTGGCAGGAGCAGGGCCCCCGGAACATGCGAAGGGCCGGCGCGAGGCCAGCCCTTCGTTCGCGTTTGAATGCGGATTTGGGGCAATCCGCACATGATCAGGACTTGGAGGTTCCTGTGGGAAGCTTTGTCTCAGTATTTGGCGACGACCGGGCCGCCCCAGCGGTAATTGATGCGGATCAGGCCCATGTCGATATCCTGGCCGATCCGGTCGGTGCGCTGGGCGAAGCCGCCGACGAGCGTTGCGAAGTCGGCGCTGTGATGGCCGAGGAAGACATGGTTGTACTCGCCGCCGACCGACCAATTCTCGGCAAAGCCCCATTCCACGCCGATGCCGATGGTGTAGCCCCAGCGGGTCTGGTTGACGCTGTTGAACACCGCGGCCGGGACGCCGGGGACGAAGGTGTCGTACTTGTCGTGCGCCACCGCGGCGCCGGCCTTGCCATAGAAGAGCAGGTTGTTGACGGCGTAGCCCATCTGGCCAGTGAACAGGCCGAAGCTGTCGATCTTGGTCTGGTTGGTGAACAGCGGCAGCGCCACGCTGACATTGCTGCCCTTGAAGTCGGCCCAGTTGCCCTGGCCCTCGATGCCGAACACCCAACGCGACTTCTGCCAGCGATAACCGAGCTGTCCGCCGACCGTGCCACCGCCCGCATTGTGACAGCCTTCGCCAACGGCCGGATCGACAGCGATGCCGAGCGCGCGGGTCACGCCCCAGCAGGCATGGGCCAAGCCGCCGCCGCCGTTGATGCCGGCATAGATGCCGCTCCAGTCGTAGACGGGAACGGCGGCCGTCGGCGCCTTGTAGATCGGGAGATCGGCGGCGGTAGCCGGCGCGACCGCGCCAAGTGCGAACAGGCTGACCGCAGCCAGCATCCACGTCTTCATGTCACGTCCCCAACTCGCCAAAGCCATTCGCGGACGCCTTGCGCGCGCCTCACGACTCCAAGACGGTTGGGTGCACCCTCGCGCGAAAACAAAAAGGCCGGCGCAAGGCCGGCCTTTCGTAACGCGATGACGTCGGAGGCGAAGATCAGTATTTGGCGATGAGGGGGCCGCCGAACCTGTAACTGACGCGGGCCGTTGCAATGTCAACGTCCTGGCGGATCCGATCGGCGCGCGAGAACGTGCCGTTGTTGAACGTAAAGCGGTTGTCGCGCGATCCCATGAAGCCGTGCACATAATCGACGCCGACCACGATGTTGGGCGTTACGCCGAAATCGAGGCCAGCACCAACCGCTCCGCCCCAGCGCGTTTCATTCGCCCTGTCGAACACGAAGCCGGTGGCGGTGGTGAAGCCTTCGTATTTGTCGCTCACAACCATCGCACCACCCTTCGCGTAGAACAGCACATCGCTCCAGGCGTAGCCGACCTGGCCGGTCACGAGACCGAAGGCGTTGATCTTCGAGCGGTCTGAGCCGACGCCGCCGGCAGCCAGGCTCGGTCCATTGGAGCCGCTAAGGTGAGCCCAGTCGCCCTGGCCTTCCACGCCGAACACCCATGACGCGCTTTGCCAGCGAAAGCCGGCCTGGCCGCCAGCCACGCCGCCGGTCGCGGTGTGGCAGCCCTCCGATGCGGGGGGAGTGACCGGCGCACCGAGGATGTTGGCGACGATGTCCCAGCACTTATGGCTCCAGCCGCCACCACCGTTGGCGCCGATGTAGAAGCCGCTCCAGTCGTAGACCACGGCGATCATCGGGGCAGGAGCTTTGGTGTAGGGGCTCGCCGCCAGATCGGCCGCCGAAACGGACGTGGTCATCGCGACTATGCCGGCGGCGGCAAGCATAAACTTGTTCAAGACGGACCCCCCAAGGCCAAAGTTGTTGCGATCTTCGATACAACCTTCGAGGTGCGACAGTCTGTCACCGGAGGGTCACAGCGCGCCGAAAAATGGAACTTGTCCGCAAACGCTCATGCCGTACGCGCGAAAACAAAAAGGCCGGCGCAAGGCCGGCCTTTCGTAACGCGATGGCGTCGGAGGCGACGGTTAGTACTTCGCCACGACCGGGCCGCCGAAGGTGTAGTTCACGCGGACCGTGCCCATGTCGACGTCCTGCTTGATACGGTCGATGCGGTCGTTGATGCCGAGAAACGTGAACGAGTTGTTGCGCTTGCCCATGAACAGATGGTCGTATTCGATCGCAACGGACCAGTTCGGCGCGAAACCGAATTCGAGGCCGGTGCCGACCGCGCCGCCCCAGCGCGTCTCGCTTGCACTGTCGAGGACAACGCCGCCGATTAGACCGTTGTACTTGGCGTGCGTGACGGCCGCGCCGCCCTTCACGTACCAGAGCACGTTGTTCCAGGCATAGCCGACCTGGCCGGTGAACAAGCCAATCCCATCGATCTTGGTCTGGTTGACCAGCGGGGGCGGGGCAAGCACCAAGCTCGTATTCGAACCCTTCAGGTTGGCCCAGTCGCCCTGGGCTTCAAGGCCGAACACCCAGTTGGCCGACTGCCAGCGATAACCGACCTGGCCACCGACGACGCCGCCGGTCGCATTGTGACAGCCTTCAGCCGTGTCCGGACCCGCAAAGCCGAAGATGTTGTTGACATCCCAGCAGTTGCGGCTCGAGGCGCCGCCGCCGTTGATGCCGAGATAGAAGCCGGACCAGTTGTAGACCGAGGCCACAGCAATGGGCGCCTTGGTGTAGGGGCGGGCCGCCAAATCGGCCGCCGAGGCGGGAGCCAACGCGCTGAGTGCGAACAGACTGGCCGAGGCCAGCAAAACCTTCTTCATTTCAATTCCCCAGTTTCGTTTCTCTTTGTCGGCAAAAAACGGCCGACCCAATGACCCAACCGATGTCATCGCTCTACACCATTGAAGCCGAAGGTTGTGTCACCGGGATGCCACAGCTCTCCCCGAAAACGCTGGGAATCGGTTGGCCTGGATCGGTACGCGCAAAAACAAAAAGGCCGGCGCAAGGCCGGCCTTTCGTAACGCGATGCGTTGGAAGCGAAGCTCAGTACTTCGCGACCACCGGGCCCCCGAAGTGATAGTTCACGCCGACCTGCAGGGTGTGGAAGTTGAGCGTGCCGGTGGGCAGGGCGCCCGAGAAGTAGGTCTCGCCGCCGAGGCTGCGATAGAGGTACTCGCCCTTGACCGACCACTGCGGAGCGAAGAACGCCTCGACGCCCGCACCAACGGTCCAGCCGGAGTGCCACTTGCTGTCCGACGCGGTCAAGCCGAGAGCGGAGAGGCTGATCTTGTTGTCGATCCAGGCGTAGCCGCCGGTGCCGTAGAACAGGACCTGATTGACGGCGTAGCCGATACGGCCGCGCATGGTGCCCATGGCATCGGTCTTCGAGCTCGCCGTTGCGGTCACAACGCCGAAGCCGGGAACAACAGTGGCGCCGGTCACCGAAGCGCTGACGTCAGCCCAGGAACCATCCGCCTCGACGCCGAACACGACGTTGCCAGTCTGCCAGTTGTAGCCGGCGGTGCCGCCGACGAAGCCACCCTTCATCTTCGGGTCGCCGGAACCGTTTTCCCAGGCGCCGCCGCCGACGATACCGAGGTAGAAGCCGGTCCAGTTGTAGACCGAGGCCACCGCCACCGGAGCCTTGGTGTAGGGGCGCGCCGCGAGATCAGCGGCCGAAGCCGGAGCAGCGAGAGCGAACAAACAGGCCGAAGCCAACAAAACCTTCTTCATTTTCAAACTAATCCCAGTCCCGGTTTCTGTTTTTGCCTTCCGTGCGTTCGGAAGGACATCGGACGCCGTGGTCCAACTGATGTCGTGCTTACACGAGCAAAGCCGCAAGTTGTGTCTCCCAAAAGCCACAATAATCGCAAAACGTAACGGTGACTGACCTATAATTCCCGTTGCCCACGCAAAAAGGCCGGCGCGAGGCCGGCCTTTGATCTCCAAGCGATTTCAGAGGGATGTCAGTATCTTGCGATCATCGGGCCGCCCCAGCGATAGTTCACGCGGACGAGGCCGATATCGACGTCCTGGCTGATGCGATCGGAGCGTGTGGCAACGCCGAGCGGGGCGAAATTGCCGGATCCGGTGAAGCCGATGGTGCGGTTGCCGAGGAAGATGTGGTCGTATTCGAAACCCACGGTCCAGTTCGGGGCGAATCCGAACTCGACGCCCGCACCCACGGTGCCGCCCCAACGGGTCTCGTTGGCCCGGTCGAACTCGAGGCCGCTGGCGACGTCGAAGCTGCGGTAGCGATCGCCGACGACGGCGCCGCCGCCCTTCACGTAGACCAGGACGTTGTTCCAGGCGTAACCGACCTGACCGGTAATCAGGCCGAAGGCGTTGATCTTCGAACGATCGCGCAGGCCGCTGATCGCACTGATGTTGTCACCCGAGAAATCGGCCCAGTTGCCCTGGCCTTCGAAGCCGAACACCCAGTTGGCTGACTGCCAGCGGTAGCCGACCTGGCCGCCGACCGTGCCGCCGGTCGCGTTGTGGCAGCCTTCGCCTACGAGAACGCCACCGCCGATATCGACGTCCCAGCACTTGTGGCTGGTGCCGCCGCCGCCGTTGATACCGATGTAGAAGCCGCTCCAGTCGTAGATGGTCGCGATCATCGGTGCCGGAGCCTTGGTGTAGGGACGCGCAGCGAGATCTGCCGCGCTTGCGGGAGCCGACAGCCCCAACGCGATTGCACCAGTAATACCAATCAAAATCTTATTCATTGCAGTCCCCCCAGTTTCTGACCGCTTTTCGAAGTCCCCGAAGCGGCTGATCAGGCGCGACGCCTATAAGAATCTAATTTCGCGGCAAGCGTAGCTTAGGCGGGAGGCGGAGTCCGTCTCCGGAATGCAACAGTCGGGCGGCATCTGAACTGCTTCTAACTTGATGAATGTTAAGCTGTTTCGCCGTCCTCAGGAATTCGGGGAAATTCCATTTGGCGCAGGCCGTCTTTGTGCAGCGCGGTGTCGTCTTGCCAATGCAACAAGGTGAGGGGTGTCATAAGAACAAATCTGGAACGAACCCGTCAGGGGTGCTATATATGGGGATAAGTGGAGGGGTGACGGGCCGATCCGTCCGCGCAAGCGTATAGGGTCGCGTCAACAGGTTGCAGAGGACGCGGGCGCGTCCCGGGCCTTCTAAAATTCAGTGGCATTCGGAGTGGAGAGCGGCGATGGCGGGAAGCGTCAACAAGGTCATTCTGGTTGGAAATCTCGGCAAGGATCCCGAAATCCGCCGCACCCAGGACGGGCGGCCGATCGCGAATTTGAGCATCGCCACCTCGGAGACCTGGCGCGACAAGAACAGCGGCGAGCGCAAGGAAAAGACCGAGTGGCATCGCGTCGTGATCTTCAATGAAGGGCTCTGCAAGGTCGCCGAGCAGTACCTGAAGAAGGGCGCGAAGGTTTACATCGAGGGCGCGCTCCAGACCCGCAAATGGACCGACCAGAGCGGCGCCGAGAAGTACTCCACCGAGGTCGTGCTCCAGGGCTTCAACTCGACCCTGACGATGCTCGACGGCCGCGGCGGCGGTGGAGGCGGCAGCTTCGGCGACGAGCCGGGCGGCGATTTCGGCTCCTCCGGTCCCGTCAGCAGCGCGCCGCGCCGTGCCGTTGCCGCCGGCGGCGGCGGTGGCCGCAACAGCGACATGGACGACGACATCCCGTTCTGAGACGGGCGGGGGCGCTTCGCCCCTGATGTCACCTTGCTCGCGTAGAGCGACAGGATTCCTTACCAATTGACGGGCAAGGCTCGGTTTTTGCGGGCTTGCCTCATGTGCTGCCTCAAGCCTTTGACGAGGCACGATGTGAATGGTATTAACTTGATGTTAATCCTATTCACATGGGTCGGCCGTCGATTAGAGGAAGCCCTGCATGAGCGTTGCGCCACTGCTTGAGGCTGCTCCGGCGATCCCGCTGCATGCCTTTGCCGCCATGGCCGCCTTCGTGCTCGGCCTCGTTCAGTTTGCCGCCCCCAAGGGAACGCTGCCGCACCGGACGATCGGCTGGATCTGGGTGGGGCTCATGGCGGTCGTTGCGGCATCGTCGTTCTGGATCCACCAGATCCGTCTGGTCGGGCCGTTCAGCCCGATCCATCTCCTATCGATCTTCACGCTGGTGATGCTGCCGCTCGCGGTGTGGCGGGCGCACACCCACCGGGTCGCCGATCACCGGCGCATCATGATCATGACGTTCGTCGGCGCGCTGGTCATTGCCGGGCTGTTCACGCTTGTGCCTGGACGGATCATGCACCGGGTCATTTTCGGAGCCTAGGACGTGGTTCCCGGCGGCTCATTCCGACTTCGCTCGAGGCAGTGGTGCTGAGCTCGTAAGTCTCTGGAAAAACAGTCGGAAAAACCGCTTCCCCAGACCTCGCAAGGGTGGTTATCAGGGGGGCGATGCGCTATATGATTCCCAGATAAAATCTCACCGGATTTCCCCTTGGCTGACGACGACAACAAGCCCGGCGACCAGCCGGCGCAACCCTCGGACATTCGTCCCGTTTCCATCTACGAGGAGATGAAGAAGTCCTACCTCGATTACGCGATGAGCGTGATCGTGGCGCGTGCGCTGCCTGATGCGCGCGACGGGTTGAAGCCGGTTCATCGTCGCATCCTCTACTCGATGAACGAGCAGGGGCACACGCCCGACAAGAAGTACGTCAAGTCGGCGCGCGTGGTCGGTGACGTGATCGGTAAATATCATCCGCATGGCGACCAGTCGATCTACGACGCCATGGTCCGGATGGCGCAGGACTTCTCGATGCGCGTGCCGCTCATCGACGGCCAGGGCAATTTCGGCTCGGTCGACGGCGATCCCCCGGCCGCCTATCGGTACACCGAAGCGCGACTGACGAAGGTGGCGTTGGCTCTGCTGGCCGACATCGACAAGGACACCGTCGACTTCCAGCCGAACTACGACAACAACGAAACCGAGCCGTCGGTCCTGCCGGCCAAGTTCCCGAACCTCCTCGTCAACGGGGCGGGCGGCATCGCGGTCGGCATGGCGACCAACATCCCGCCGCACAATCTCGGCGAGGTCATCGACGCCTGTGTCGCGTTGATCGACAATCCTGCGCTCACCATCGAGGAGCTCATCAACATCGTTCCGGGACCGGATTTCCCGACCGGCGGTGTCATTCTCGGACGCGCGGGCATCCGCGCCGCCTATCACCTCGGCCGCGGCTCCATCGTCATGCGCGGCAAGGTCGCGATCGAGACCATCCGCAAGGAGCGCGAGGCGATCATCATCACCGAGATTCCCTACCAGGTGAACAAGGCGACGATGGTCGAGCGCATCGCCGAGCTGGTCAAGGAAAAGAAGATCGAGGGCATCGGCGACCTGCGCGATGAATCCGACCGCGACGGCTACCGCGTCGTCATCGAATTGAAGCGCGACGCCGTGCCGGATGTGGTGCTGAATCAGCTGTACCGATTCACGCCGCTGCAGACGAGCTTCGGCGTCAACATGGTGGCGCTCGACAGCGGCCGTCCGCGGATCATGCATCTGAAGGACCTGCTGGCGATCTTCGTCGACTTCCGCGAGCGGGTCGTCACGCGTCGCACCAAGTTCCTGCTCGCCAAGGCGCGCGATCGCGCCCACATCCTGGTTGGTCTGGCGATCGCGGTCGCGAATATCGACGAGATGATCCGCGTCATCCGGACCTCGCCCGACCCGACCACTGCCCGCGACACCCTGATGTCGCGCGACTGGCCGGCACGGGACGTCGAGGACATGCTGACGCTGATCGACGATCCGCGCCACCGCATCAGCGAGGACGGCACGATCCGGCTGTCGATGGAACAGGCGAGGGCCATTCTCGACCTGCGCCTTCAGCGCCTCACCGCACTCGGCCGCGACGAAATCCGCGACGAGCTCGACAAGCTCGCCGGCGAGATCGCCGACTATCTCGACATCCTGCGCTCGCGCGCCCGCGTGCTGGGCATCATCAAGACCGAGCTTGCCGAGGTGAAGGCCGAGTTCGCGACCCCGCGCCGCACCGTGATCATCGAGCAGGAGGGCGAGGTCGAGGACGAGGACCTGATCCAGCGCGAGGACATGGTCGTCACCGTCTCCCACGCCGGCTACGTCAAGCGCGTGCCGCTGTCGGCCTATCGGGCGCAGCGCCGCGGCGGCAAGGGCCGCGCCGGCATGCAGACCCGCGACGAGGATTTCGTCAGCCGTCTGTTCGTGGCGTCGACGCACACGCCGGTGCTGTTCTTCTCGTCGCGCGGCCAGGTCTACAAGGAGAAGGTCTGGCGCCTGCCGATGGCCGCGCCGAACGCGCGCGGCAAGGCGCTCATCAACATCCTGCCGCTGGAGCAGGGCGAGCGCATCACCACCATCATGCCGCTGCCGGAGGATGAATCGACCTGGGGCAACCTCGACGTGATGTTCGCCACCACCGGCGGCAACGTCCGGCGCAACAAGCTGTCCGACTTCGTCGACGTCCGCCGCTCCGGCATCATCGCCATGAAGCTCGACGAGAATGAAGCGATCGTGGACGTGCAGATCTGCACCGAGCACGACGACGTGCTTTTGACCGGCGCCGGCGGCCAGTGCATCCGCTTCCCCGTCACCGACGTGCGCGTCTTCACCGGGCGCACCTCGATGGGCGTGCGCGGCATTGCGCTCGGCGAGGGCGACAAGGTGATCTCGCTGGCGATCCTGCGCCATGTCGAGACCTCTTCGGACGAGCGCTCGGCCTATTTGAAGATGCGCCGCGCCGTCGCCGGCGAGGCCACGACCGAGGAGCCCGCAGTGGATGCCGAGGCCGAGGAGACCTCCGGCAGCTTCCAGCTTCCGCAGGAGCGCTATATCGAGATGTCGGCGGCCGAGCAGGTCGTGCTCACCGTCTCCGTCAACGGCTACGGCAAGCGGACCTCGTCCTACGAGTACCGCACCACCGGCCGCGGCGGCAAAGGCATCGTCGCCATGAGCGTCAACAACCGCAACGGCAACCTGGTGGCCTCATTCCCGGTGGAAGACGCCGACCAGATCATGCTGGTCACCGACAAGGGTCAGCTGATCCGCTGCCCGGTCGAAGGCATCCGCGTCGCCGGCCGCTCGACCCAGGGCGTGATCGTGTTCGACACGGCCGAGGACGAGCACGTCGTCTCGGTCGAGCACATCACGGAAGAGGCCGAGAGCGGGAACGGCGAGAACGGGAACGGCTCGTAGATCGAGCCGCTCCTGTCGGGTGCCGTCTCCGGCTGACGGTTGCTGTCGATCGGACAGGACCGGCGTGCCACAACGCGCCGCTGCGGGCCTATGATCCCGGAAGCTGCGGCCGGCGCGATGCCTTCCAGCCGAGCACAGCCAGCGGAACGGCCAGTGCCGCCCAGGACAGCGCGTCCCAGCCATCGTCCCCGAGCAGCGCCGACGCCAGCCCGACGAGGGTGAGCACCCCGAGCAGGAACGGCCAGCGAAAGATCTCGTCCGCGGTGTGACGCTCGCGTTTCATGGGCGAAGCCCGGATGTCGCGACGACGGGCGGCCGGTCCTGCGCGTGCGCGGTGAGGCGAGGCGATTTGCGCTTGCCGAGCCAGAGATAGACGCCGCTTCCGAGCACGACGATGGCGGCGAGGTCGAGCAGCGCCCAGATGATCTTGAGCGGCAGGCCGCCGTAATCGCCGAAATGCAGCGGGCGCGACACCTGCAACGCCCTGAGATACCACGGCAGGCCACGCGCGGTGACGAGCTGCCCGGTTTCGGCGTCGAGCATCGCGGGCGTGAACAGGCGCGAGGTGATCGGCGTCGTGCCCTTGGTCCAGACGATGAAGTGCCGTGGTGTCCCGAACCGTGCGACCGTCGGAAAGATGATGCTGGCCGGCGTATTGCCGTCGAGCGCCCGACGTGCTGCGGCCATGACGTCGTCGACGTCGGCCCATTTCGCAAGCGGCGGCTTGCCCAAGTGCGGCGCGATCAGCTCCGGCATCACCTCCGCGCGCCAGGCGGAGAACAGCGGCAATGATATCGTGTTGATGACGCCGGTGACGCCGACGGCAAGCAGCCATATGAGAGTCACTCCGCCGATCAGATTGTGCAGGTCGAGCCATTTGACCCGCGACGCGCCGATATGACGCACCGTGCCGAAGTTGAGCCGGCGCATGAAGGGCGCGTAGAGCATGATGCCGGAAACGATCGCGATGACAAACAGCAGGCCCATGACGCTGAGAAACAGTTCGCCCGGCAACCCCAAGAACATGTCGCGGTGGAATATGCGGATGGCGCTCATCAGGCCGCCCTGCTGCGTGTCTTCGCCGATCAGTTCCGCGGTCCTGGAATCGAATGACAGCTTCAGGAAACGTTGGCCGGGGGGAGCTTCGGGCGTAGCCGAGAGGAACACGTTGACGACGTTGGCGCGATCGTCGTCCCAGCCGAGCACCTGGAGGTAGCGCTGCGGATAGCGCGCCTTGGCGGCGTCGACCAGCCGGCTTAGCGGAGCCTGCGGAGTATCCGCCGGGAGCTCTCGGGCCGAGGCTTCCGACTTGAAGAGCTCGTCGATCTCGTCATGAAAGATCAGTGGGAGCCCGGTGATGCAAAGCATCAGGAGGAATAGCGTGCAGACCAGGCTGGTCCATTTGTGGACCAGCGACCACCATTTGACTGACTGTGCTGTCATCCTCTCACCACCGGTAGGTCAGCGTCGCCAGCACCGTGCGCCCCAGCGCCCAGCGGCAGCCGCCGGCCGTGCATAACGAGACATAGGTCTTGTCGAACACGTTGTTGACGTTCACCGCCGCACTGAGGCCCTTCCACTGCTGATACCGCATCCCGAAATCATAGGACAGCACCGCATCGAACACCGTGCTGGCCGGCACCGTGGCGGCGGGCAGGAAGACGCCCGGCACGATGGTCGGAACCGTCAGATTGTTGGCGTTGGTCGTGTACATGTCGTGGACGTAGCGGACGCCGCCGCCGAAGCCGAAGCCGGTGGCAGGACCGCCCTGCACCAGATAGTTGGCCCAGAGCGAGGCGGTGTGTATCGGGACGTTGGCGAGCCGCTTGCCGAAATTGACGTCCTGGGGCGAACTGATCCGGTTGTCGAGATAGGAGTACTGCCCACGCAGGCTCAAGCCGGGCAGGGGGCTGCCGACGACGGATCCTTCGAACCCGCGCGAACTGACCTCGCCAACCTGCGCCGTGGTGTTGGCGGGAATGCCGGGGCCGCTGATGACCGTTGCCACGTTCTGCTGCTTGAGGTCGTAGACCGCGGCCGTGAACATCAGATTGGTCCCGACCGGCTGATACTTCAAGCCGCCCTCATACTGCTCGCCGGTGGTCGGCTTGAACGGCTGGCCGTTCAGCAGCGTGCCGACCGAGGTCGGCTGGAACGAGGTCGAGTAGCTGACATAGGGCGCAATGCCGTTGTCGAAATTGTAGATCGCGCCAATGCGGCCGGTTGGCTTCTGGTCGTCGTTCAGGACGCGAACGCCGGTGTTCTGGGCCAGTGTATTGCCCTCGGCCCAGTCGTAGCGGATTCCGCCAAGCACGGTGAGCCGGCCGAGCCTGGCCTCGTCCTGGACGTAGAGGCCGCGCTGCGACAGGTGCTGGTCGAGGTTCTGGAAGAGCGCCGTGGGGACGGCGATGTTCTGCGTGTAATTCGGCGCCAGGATGTCGAGCGTGTTGGTGGCCGCGAAGCGGGCGAGATTGTTGAAGTCGAACCGCTGGTAGTCGACCCCTGCGAGGACCGTATGCTGCAACGGTCCCATGTTGAACTTGGCCTGGAGCTGGTTGTCGGCAGCGAATGTGTCGAGGTTCTCGTTGGTCGAGAAGTAGCTCCGGTTGATCGTGCGGCCGTCGACCAGCCGGAGCGTGCCGCCCGCGCCCGTCGTCGTGAACCCGCCGGGCTGCACCTCGACATAGCTGAGCTCATTGTGCAGGTAGCGTACGTTCTGGCGCACCGTGAAGACGTCGTCGAAACGATGCTCGAACTCGTAGCCGGCGGTTGCCTGCTTGTATTTGAGAGTCTCGTAGTTGAGATCGCCGGCAAAGAAATTGCGCGGGATCTGCCCGAACGTCCCCGGCACCAGCGTGCCCTGGATCGGCAAGAGCGCGAAGGCACCACCCTTCGGGTCCTGCCGGTAGCTCGTCAGGAAGGTGATGGTGGTGTCGATACTCGGACGCCACGTCCAGGCCGGCGCGATCGAAAATCTTTGCTCGCCGATATTGTCGACCTGGGTGTCGGCGTTGAGGCCGATACCGGTGACGCGGTAGAGCAGCGTCTTGTCCTTGTCGACGGGGCCGCCGACATCGAAGGCGCCCTGGATCCGGTTGAACGAGCCGGTTTGCAGGGAGACTTCTCCGAACGGATTTTCAGTCGGGCGCTTGCTGACGAGGTTGAGGATGCCGCCGGGCGAGGCGGCGCCGTAGAGAATTGATGCCGGCCCGGTGATCACCTCGGCGCGCTCGAGCAAATAGGGATCGACCCGCGGCGCACCGAACGGTCCGCCCTGGAGCCGCAGCCCGTCCAGATATGTTTCGAGGCTGAAGCCGCGCGCGCTGACGTTCTGAAAGCGGAAATCGGTATCGTTGCTGAAATAGATTCCTGGCGCGTAGCGCAAGAGGTCGCGGATGCTCTGCGCCTGCCGCACATTCATTTCGTCGCGAGTGATGACGGCGATCGATGCCGGCGTCGACATGATCGATGAATCCGTCTTGGTCGCGCCAGAGGCGCGCGTTGCGACGAATCCGTTGGTCCCGGCATTGACGCGTGCTGCTGTTCCCACCAGCGCTTGGGGCTCCGGCTGTACTGTCGAACGGTTGGCCTGTTGAGCGGACCGCTGGCTCGCACTGCGCCGCGCCGATGCGTTGCGCCGGACCTGGACCGGACGTTGCGCGCGCTGAACGGGTGCGTCGACTGTCACCGGCGGCAACGCGGATGCACCGGATTGGCCAGTGTTCTGCGCGTTCACCGGCGTGACGGCCATCAGCAAGCAGCCGAGCGTGAGTGCGCTGGCTGTGCTCTTGAAAGTGTTCCTTAAAAAATAGTCCGCACGACCACGCAGGCCGTGTCCATCGCATTCCATGTCAGCGCCCCATCCGGCGATCGCCGCGCCGGCGGGATGATCCTTCTGACCTCACGCGACTTCGCACCCGCGCGCGTGTTAGATGGCGACATTGCGAGCGTCGAGTTGGACGAATTTTGAATCACTCGAAACGTCATAATTGGAGACATTCTTAGAACTTCTAAAAAAGCGAAGCTAACTGATCGACAAAACATTGGAATTTGTTGCTGCGTATGTCTGGTGATGGGCCAGACAAGATTGAGGTGCGCGCGAATGTCGCACACTCCCGGGTAAGCGGAGCGTGACGAGCTCTACCTGTCGGTGATCGGCATCTCATCGAGACGCGTGGTGCGAAGCCTGCCTTGCCCTGAACGGGCGATCCGCACGACGATCAGATCTCCAGCTCAGTGCCGAACTCCACCACCTGCCTCGTCGGCACGCCGAAGAACGCGGCGGAGCGTTCGGCGTTGCGCTGGAGGAAGGCGAACAGGCCTTCGCGCCAGACCCACATGCCCGGAATGTCCTCGCTCGGGATGATGGTCTCGCGGCCGACATAGTAGGTGATGTCGGAGAGGTCGATGCCGGGCAGCTTGCCCTGGCGGCAGGCGAGCGTCAGGCCGGCATAGATCGTCGGATTCTGCATGAAGCCGTAGTGCAGGACCGCGCGGGTGATACCGGGGATGATCTCGATCACCTCGGCGCGGTCTTCATCGGTGATGTGCGGGGATTCCTCGATCAGCACGGTGACGAGGACGATGCGCTCATGCAGCACGTGGTTGTGCTTGACGAATTGCGTCAGCGCCAGCGGCACGCCGCGCGGCGCGGATGCCAGGAAGACGGCGGTCCCGGGCAGTCTGGCCCTGCACTTGTTGACCGCGGTCTCGATCAGGTCCTCCTCGGGCTGGCGCAGCTTCGCGCGCGCCGCCTCGACCAGCCTCACGCCGCTGCGCCAGGTCAGCATCATGAAGGCGACGAGGGCCGCGAGCAGCAGCGGAAACCAGCCGCCCTCGAACAGCTTGATCGAATTGGCGGAGAAGAAGATCACGTCGATCACGAAGAAGAAGCCGTTGACGGCGACCACGATCCACGGCGAATAGCCCCACTGGATCGCGACCAGGGCCGCGAG
Organism: Bradyrhizobium sp. LA2.1; assembly: GCF_040547725.1. Taxonomy (NCBI): domain Bacteria; kingdom Pseudomonadati; phylum Pseudomonadota; class Alphaproteobacteria; order Hyphomicrobiales; family Nitrobacteraceae; genus Bradyrhizobium; species Bradyrhizobium sp. LA2.1. The sequence goes on along the minus strand of NZ_JBEPQI010000008.1, from coordinate 365,168 downwards.
CAGCGTGGTGATCGCCATCAGCAGCGACACCGCGATGCCGTAGGCGCCGGCGAGTGCTTCCGAGGTGCCGAAGCTCAGGACCGCGCCGAGCGTTGCGGCAGCGAGCAGCCAGTTCACCAGCGGCACGTAGATCTGGCCCATCGCGTGGCTCGTGGTGTGGCGGATCTGCATGCGCGGCAGGAAGCCGAGCTGGATCGATTGCTGGGTCAGCGAGAACACGCCGGAGATGATCGCCTGCGAGGCGATCACGGTCGCGAGCGCCGAGAAGGCGACCAGCGGATAGTGCAGGGCGTCCGGGCAGAGCTGAAAGAAGGGGTTCTCGATCATCGCGGGATCGGTGATCAGCAGCGCGGCCTGCCCAAAGTAGTTCAGCACCAGCGCGGGCAGGCAGATCGCGAACCAGGCAAGCCGGATCGGGAAGCGGCCGAAATGGCCCATATCGGCATACATCGCTTCACCGCCGGTCACCGCCAGGAAGGCGGCGCCGAGGATCGCGAAGGAGATGTGGAAGTCCTGGTGGATCAGGAAGTTGAAGGCATAGAGCGGGCTCAGTGCCGCGAGCACAGCCGGGGCCTTGACGATGCCGTGGACGCCGAGCGCGGCCAGCACGAAGAACCAGGCCAGCATCACAGGCCCGAAGATGCGGCCGATGAAGCCCGTGCCCTGCTTCTGGATCATGAACAGCCCGATCAGGATGGCGACGGTGATGGGCACGACGACCGGCGCGAGCGAGGGCGCATCGACCTTGAGGCCTTCGATGGCTGAGAGCACCGAGATCGCCGGGGTGATCGCGCCGTCGCCATAAAGGAGAGCAGCGCCGACGAGGCCGACCACCAGGAGATGCGCGCGCCAGGTGCCGGGCTGGGCGTGGCGGGCATGCAATAGCGCCAGCAGCGCGACGATGCCGCCTTCGCCGCGATTGTCCGCGCGCAGGATCAGAAGCGCATATTTCAGCGAGATGATCAGCAGCAGCGCCCAGAGGATCAGCGAGGCAACGCCCAGGACAGCTTCGGGAGTCACCGTAGCGCCATGGGCGGCCGCCTTGGCGGCTTCCTTCAGGGCGTAGAGGGGGCTGGTGCCGATATCGCCATAGACAACCCCGAGGGCGCCCATGGTCATGGCAATCGGCAGAGGGTCAGGGTGATGGCCGGAAACGACTGCGGGCGTACTGGACAAGGTCGACCCCCCGATGGGATCGCGCCCGCCGGGCCATTCCGACGGGCGCGAGCATCAGACAGTCTGCGACGGGACGTCGCAAATATCCATGGGATTCATCTCGGGGTTTATATGACGCGAAGCTGACAGCCCCGACTACGGGGTCCGGTCGGCGGTCACGAGGCGGGCCTCGCGGATATTGGCCTTGGTGCCGGCCTGCCGCAGGCAGGATGCCTCGAAGTTCGGCCAAGCCTGCTGCGAGCAGTCCCTGCCGACGGTGCGGATATCGAGGCGGTCGCTCTTGGCCAGCGGCTGCGGGACGCTTGCTTCGACGGACGGAGCGAAACCGGGAAGGACGGTGAGAGCGGCGGCAACAAACGCAGCAATAGCGATGGCCGAGATGGTCTTGATCATTGACGGTCCCCTGTGATGCGGCCGCTACGCCCAGTTGTGCGGCCCGTCATTCGTTGGGTGGATTAGTAACCATGGCCAGTTTCCGGACGTCTTCGCGGACGCCCGAAATGGTTTCGTTCGCACTTCGTTTTGTTTCATGGTCGTCCCGAGGACGAAACAATTCGGGGAATTCCGACTCGGCGCCGCCGAAAAACCGGCAGGGAACCCGTCTGGCTTGCCGGGCCGGGCCGGGCGCGGTAGGACGGGGACATGCCGCGTATCGCCTTCTATCCGGGTTCCTTTGACCCCATCACCAACGGCCATCTGGACGTGGTCCGGAACAGTGTCCCCCTGTGCGATCGGCTCGTGGTCGCGATCGGGGTCCATCCCGGCAAGAAGCCGCTGTTCTCAACTGAGGAGCGGCTCAAGATGCTCCATGACGTCTGCGGGCCGGTCGCGGCCCAGGTCGGCTGTACGCTTGAGGCCGTGACCTACGACGATCTTGCGGTCACCGCGGCACGCAGGCACGGCGCGACTGTCATGATTCGGGGTCTGCGCGATGGCACCGACCTCGACTACGAGATGCAGCTCGCCGGGATGAACGGCGCCATGGCGCCCGACGTCCAAACCGTGTTCCTGCCGGCCTCTCCGGCCGTCCGCCCAATTACCGGCACCTTGGTGCGTCAGATCGCGGCCATGGGCGGAGATATCTCGACCTTCGTGCCGCCGCTCGTCGCCAACCTGCTCAAGGCCAAATTCGCCGGATAACGGCGCAATTCGTCATCCTACTACCTGATCCGGAGTTCTCATGATCCGTCGTCTCGCAATTCTTGCCACGATCTTTGCCGCGCTCTTCAGTGCGGTCCCGGCGGTGGCGCAGCAGCTGCCGGCGAACCTCGACAAGGCCAACGCCATCGTCATCGACACCACCAAGGGCCGCATCGTCATCAAGCTGCGGAACGACATTGCGCCCCAGCATGCCGAGCGCATCAAGCAGCTCGCGCGCGAGGGCTATTACAACAACGTGCCGTTCCATCGCGTGATGGACGGCTTCATGGCCCAGACCGGCGACGGCGAGAAATTCAACGGCACCGGCGGCTCGAAATATCCGAACCTGAAGCAGGAATTCTCCAAGGTTCATTTCGCCCGCGGCATCGTCGGGATGGCGCGGCGCGGCGACAGCGTCGACAGCGCCAACTCGCAGTTCTTCATCATGTTCGCGGACGGCGGCAGCCTCGACAACCAGTACACCGTGATCGGCGAGGTCGTGCAGGGCATGGACGTCGTCGACAAGCTGAAGAAGGCACCGCCCGGTTCGGCCGGCGGTGCCGTCACCGATCCCGACAAGATGGTGAAGGTCCAGGTCGCCTCCGACATCAAATAGGATGGGACCATGCCGCGCTGTGGCATTAGGCTTCTGCTGGCTGCCGCGCTGCTGCTTTCAGGCGTTTCCGGCGCGGCCGCCGGGGACGCAGAGGTCAACACCATCCAGGACATCTTCCAGCACTTGCGGACCTGCTGGAAGCCGCCGCCGCCCAGCAAGGCTCGCCCTATCGACATCACCGTCGTCGTGAGCTTTAACCGGGCCGGAAACATTCTGGGCCACCCGAGGATTACCTATGAATCCGCGGAGGCCTCCGACAATGACCGGCTGCAATACCGGGTCGCGGTGATGGAGGCGCTGCAACGCTGCACGCCGATGCCATTTACCGATGCAATGGCCGGCGCCGCCGCGGGACGTCCATTCGCGATCCAGTTCCGTAACCGGAAGACTTCACCCCCAACGCAAGAGAGACGAGCATGAGCGTCACCGAAAACACCCTGATCCTCGAGACCACGCAGGGCCCCGTCACCATCGAGATGCGGCCCGATCTCGCGCCCGGCCACGTTGCGCGCATCAAGGAACTGGTCCGCGAGGGCTTTTACGACGGCATCGTGTTCCACCGCGTGATCGAGGGCTTCATGGCGCAGACCGGCTGCCCGCAGGGCACCGGCACCGGCGGCTCCGGCAAGAAGCTGAAGGCCGAGTTCAACAAGGAACCGCATGTGCGCGGCACCACCTCGATGGCCCGCGCCGCCAGCCCCGATTCCGGCGACAGCCAGTTCTTCATCGTCTTCGACGACGCCCGCTTCCTCGACAACCAGTACACGGTGTGGGGCAAGGTCACCGAGGGCATGGAGAACGTCGACAAGATCAAGCGCGGCGAGCCCGTCCAGAACCCCGACAAGATCGTCAAGGCGCGGATGGCCGCGGACGCGGAGTGACCGCTCAACCCTCATCCTGAGGAGCGCGGAACGCGCGCCTCGAAGGATGAAGGCCCCGCTGTTGCAGCTCGGCCTTCATGGTTCGAGACGGCGCTACGCGCCTCCTCACCATGAGGGTCTGACTGCGTGGCGCTGAGCCCGACATGCGCACTGATCTCTTCGATTTCGATCTGCCCGCCGAGCGCATCGCGTTGCGCCCGGCGAGCCCGCGCGACTCCGCGAAGATGCTGGTCGTGGAAGGCGGCGCGCTGCGCGACCAGCTCATTTCCGAGCTGCCGCAATGGCTGAAGGCGGGCGACCAGCTCGTCGTCAACGACACCAAGGTGATTGCGGCGCAGCTCAAGGGCCGCCGCATCGGCCGCGAGACCGAGCCCAAGATCGAGGCGACGCTGATCAAGCGCCTCGACGGCTCGCGCTGGCAGGCACTGGTGAAGCCGGCAAAAAAGCTCGTGGCAGGCGACCGCATCCGCTTCGGCAACGAGGGCAAGGTTTGCCTGCTCGGCCATCTCGACGCCGAGGTCGAGGCCAAGGGCACCGATGGTGAAGTGACACTGTCATTCTCGTTTCACGGCCCGGCGCTGGATCAGGCGATCGAAGATCTCGGCAGCCCGCCGCTGCCGCCCTATATCGCCTCGAAGCGCACGCCCGACGATCAGGACCTCGCGGACTACCAGACCATGTTCGCGGCCAATGAAGGCGCCGTCGCGGCTCCCACCGCGGGCCTGCATTTCACCCCGGCGCTGGAGCAGGCGCTGAGCGACCGCGGCGTCGGCATCAACCGCGTCACGCTGCACGTCGGGGCAGGGACCTTCCTGCCGGTGAAGGTGGACGACACCGAAGGCCACAAGATGCATGCCGAGTGGGGCACGATCTCCGCCGAGACGGCGGAGCGGCTCAACACCGCACGGCAGAATGGCGGGCGCATCATCGCCGTCGGCACGACGTCACTGCGGCTGCTCGAAAGCGCGGCCAGCGAGGACGGCACCATCCAGCCGTTCGCGGCCGAGACGTCGATCTTCATCACCCCCGGCTATCGCTTCCGTGCCGTCGATATCCTGCTGACCAATTTCCATTTGCCGAAGTCGACGCTGTTCATGCTGGTGTCGGCCTTCTCCGGGCTCGAGGCGATGCAGCAGGCGTATGCGCACGCGATCGCGAAAGGGTACCGGTTCTATTCGTACGGGGATGCGTGCTTGTTGTTTCGGGCGGAGCCGTAGGGTGGGTTAGCCGTAAGGTGTAACCCACCACTGCTCTGTCCGAGTGAACTGTAAAGAGGTGGATTACACCTTCGGCTAATCCACCCTACGGCACCTTCCGCTACGCCATCACGCGCTGCGGCAACAGCTCCGCGATCTGCACCGCGTTCAGCGCGGCGCCCTTGAGCAGCTGGTCCGCCGCCACGAACATCGAGATCGAATGCCCTGAGGGATCGCTGAGATCCTTGCGGATGCGGCCGACCAGGACGTCGTCCTGGCCCGAGGCGTCGATCGGCATCGGGAAGTAGTTCTTCACGCGGTCGTCGACGAGCTTCACGCCGGGCGCCTGCGCCATGATGGCACGGACCTGGTCCTCGCTGATCGGCTTCTCGCATTCGAAGGTGATGGCCTCGCAATGGGCGCGCAGCACCGGTACGCGGACGCAGGTCACGCCGATCGCGATCTTTTCGTCCTCGAAGATCTTGCGGGTTTCGTTGATGACCTTGGTCTCTTCGTCGTTGTAGCCGGTCTCGGGATCGACGGCGGTGTTGTGGTTGAAGAGATTGAAGGCGTAGGGGTGCGGCATCACCTTGGGCGTATAGACCTGCCCGTTGAGATTGGCGCGGGTGGACTCGACGAGCTCGTCCATCGCGGCGGCGCCGGCGCCCGAGGCCGCCTGGTAGGTCGAGATGATGACGCGCTTGATGCGGTTCGTCTGGTGGATCGGCCAGAGCGGCACCAGCGCGGTGATCGCGGCGCAGTTCGGGTTGGCGATGATGCCCTTGTGGTCGCGGATCCGGTTGGCGTTGATCTCGGGGATCACCAGCGGCACGTTGGGGTCCATCCGGAAGGCGGAGGAGTTGTCGACCACGACGGCGCCGGCCTTGACCGCTACAGGCGCGAACTTCTTGGAGATGCTGCCGCCGGCCGAGAACAGCGCGATGTCGACGCCCTCGAAGGCGCGCTCGGTGAGCTCCTCGATGACGACGTTCTGCCCTCGGAACGACACCGTCTTGCCGGCCGAGCGGGCGCTTGCGAGCGCCTTGAGCTTGCCGACGCGAAAGCCGCGCTTGTCCATGGTGGCGATGAATTCGGCGCCCACCGCACCGGTGACGCCGACAATCGCGACGACGGGATCGTTACTCACATTCTCCTCCATTGCATTGAGCTGAAGACAACAAAAAAGCCCCGGACCAGAGGTCGGAGCTTCGGTAGAGTGGATTGCGTTTAAGTCGACGACCTACGCGCGCACGCCTCCCCGGGCCCCGAAGGCCGTGGTGGTTTTAGTCGTGCGTTTGGTGGTCGTGAACATGGCGGCGACTTATGCGGGAGAGTTTCGCGCCCGTCAATGGCTTTTCGGCGGGATTGTGGCCGCCGCTACTTCGTCCGGGCGCCCGGCGGCTCCAGGATGACCTCCTTGAGGTTATCGCCGCTGATGACGACGATCGCGAAATTCAGCCGGCCGCGTTCGCGGACCAGTCCGCCGCTGATCGCCTTTCCCGAGGCCGCACGTTCGGCGACGTGCACGGCATCCGCAAGGCGGTGCTTGATGGCACCGAGCGCTGCGAGGTTGCTGCGGTCGTCGAGATCGAGTTCGGCGAGGGGGAGGGCGGCTTCGCCGCCGACGAGCTCGCCGGTTGCGGCGTTGATGGTGTGGCGCCAGATGCGGTCGTTGTGCAGTGTCTTCACCCGGTAGACCGGCACGCCGGAGGCTCCGTCGAAACTCACATCCGCCGTCGTGGCGCCGGCATGACGGGCTTCCGCAATCGCCATGGCCTGGCTGATCGAGATCGATGAGCTGCGGAATCGTTCGATTTCGCGGCTGACCGCTTGGCGGTCTGCTTCAGCATCACCATCTGTGTCGCCGTGAAGCGCGGTTGGCGTGCCCGTGGTGACGATCGCCTGCGCCGGCGCGGCAAGGAGCAGCGCGGGCAAGGCGATCGCAAGTAATCGCGCGGTCAATCGTTTGGCTGTCGTCATGCTCGAAACCCTCGGCCAGCGAGTGTGCCGGATGATCGTAAAGAATTCGCGGCCGACCTTGGGCATCGGCCGGCCGCGGAGCGTCGCAGCGGGCTGGACCCGGCACGGCGATCTTGGGCGGTACGGACCCCTTTGGGGCTGGTGAAAAAGCGGTCCGTATCGCTTATAACTAAACCATACCGTATCGTTTTGTTTTGGTCAACGACGCGGGCATAACCTCTAGGGGGAAACGTCGCTACCTCACGGAATTGTCAGCGGGACGGGCGCCGCCGCTGTGTGCCCTTTGCGGCGCTCTGGATGCGGTCCGCGGGTCCCAGCGCGCCGGCCAGGAACAGCTTGATCGCCGCGCGCATGCGCTTCTCGGCGGCCTTCAATTCCAGCGCCGTGCCGAACGTCGCCAGGCGGTGGGTGTGACCGACGACGACGTCGAGAAACACCTCTGCCGCGATCGTGGTGTCGTCGACGTCGAGTGCGCCCTGCGCCACCAGACGGTCGAAGAAGCGGGCCGTGGTGGCGACGGCCTTCAGCCAGCCTTCCTCCTTGCCGAGCTTGGCGATGTCGGGGAAGTTGATGGCCTGCGACGTCATCATGCGGCTGAATGCGACGGCATCGGGCCCGCAAGTGAAGGTGAGCATCTCCCGGCCGATCTCGACCAGCCGCTGCTCGACCGAAATGTCCGAGGCGCTGGAGAGCTGGGTCTCGGCGGCTGCCGATAGCGGCGCAAGCCAGCGCGCGATTTCGCGCCTCAGCACGGCGGCAAACAGGCCGCGCTTGTCCCCGTAACGGGAATAGACGGTGGGTTTGCTGACCCGGGCCGCTTCCGCGACCGCGTCGAGCGAGGTCGCGTCGAAGCCGCGATCAAGGAACAGGCGGGTGGCAACCTCGATCAGCCGCTGATCGCGCTCGATCGCAGCGGTTTTCGTCGGGCGGCCGCCGCGTGATTTCGGCAACTCGCGCCGTGGCGCTGCCGGTTTTGTCTTGGTCGCAGTCAATCCCATGCCCAATGATTCCTGCGCGCTTCTAGTCGTCGTCATTTGCTCTATATCGCGCGGGAGCGGGGGCGTCATCGCGAATCTGGCCGAATTGGCCATATCGTCAACGGTTTCGGCACGGTCTCGTTCCGTCACGAGAGATCACGGCAGCTTCGAAGTCCAGGCCTGGCCGGAGGCAGCCTTCTCGTATCCGTACTGATACAGCGCCCGCATATAGGCGGTGTCGAACCCTTCCGAAGGCGGCGCGGGGTAATCGCGCGCGATGTAGGAGAGGTGGAAGCCGAGATTGTTGCGCTTGGCGAAATCATAGGTCGAGAAGATGATCGAGCGCGTCTGCGACTGGGTGATCGACGACAGGCTGCGCGAGGCGACGTCGATGGTGCTGTTGGACACGAGCTCGAAATTGCGTTCGATCTTCTTGTTGACGAGGATGTAGATGTTCATCCGCGCGTTGCCGGGCAGGCGGTCCTGGGAGAGCAGGGCTTCCGGCAGCGTCAGCACCGGCGCCGTCACGCCGCCGTCGACATGCATCTCCTGAAATCTGCGGCCCTGGCCTTCGGCGTCGATCATGATAGGCGGAAACACCAGGGGAATGCTGGCGGAAGCCGCCATCACGTCGCGAAACAGTTTTAGCGCCTCGGGTGTTCCGACCGCTGCGATCTTGCCCATGTCCCAGATGGCGGTCCGCTGGGTGTCGAGATCGGTGGTCACCACCAGCAGCTTTCGGCCCTTGGCGTTTTCACGCGCGACCTGCGCCATGATCTCCGGACCGACATAGCGGGCGACGAGCTCGCGCAGCCGCGTGTTGCCGAACAGGCCGGATCCGAACAGCACACGCATGATGCTGGGATCGTTCAGGAGGCTCTCCGCGATGCCGCTGGTGTAGACCTCCCTGAGCGTGTCGTCATATTGCGAGCCGAGGAACGCAAAGGGTGCGATCAGGCCGCCGGTGCTCACGCCCGAGACGACCGAGAAGGTGGGACGGGTTCTGGCAGCGGTCCAACCGCTCAGCACGCCGACGCCATAGGCGCCATCGGCGCCGCCGCCGGAGAGCGCCAGATAGGACTTCGTCGCGGTGCTGGTGTCCTTCTCGAAGCTGAATTTCGTGACGGGCTCGTCGGCGTAGCGGCGCAGGCCGTCGATATCGAGCACGCGCGACGTGCTGGCCTCGGCGGCCGTATAGGGCGTGCGGGGCAGGGAGGTGCAGGCGCCGAGTGCCAGGCTGCACGCCAGAACCAGGAATCCGGTCAGGCGGGCGCCTGTCTGTCTGATCCAGCCGCGCGAGGGGCCGGACATTTCGGTCGAACATGAAGCGGAGGGCATTGTCGGTGGCTGGCGATCACGCAAATACTGCCGCCGGCAAAATTCACCGCGGCATCTCGTCCAGCCCCGCGCAAAAACTACACTGTATCGTTTTGTTTGGCAAGCGCGCCGGGCGATCAAGTCGGCGTCAAATGTGTCCCGGTCTGAGCCACAAGTCGGCTCTGGTGTGGTCCGAGCGGGTTGATCAGCCTCTTCCGACACGCAATAAGCACGACCATGAATCTTCCCGACACAGGTCTACCCAATCATTTCGAGCTGCTCGCCACCGATGGCGCCGCGCGCACCGGGCGCCTGACCACGCCGCATGGCGTGGTGCGGACGCCGGCCTTCATGCCGGTCGGAACCGCCGGCGCCATGAAGGGCATGCACTGGCGTGAGGTGCGCGAGGCCGGCGCCGACATCGTGCTCGGCAACACCTATCATCTGATGCTGCGTCCCGGCGCCGAGCGGATCTCGGCGCTCGGCGGCCTGCAGCGGTTCACCGGCTGGAACGGGCCGATGCTGACGGATTCCGGCGGATTCCAGGTGATGTCGCTGTCGGACCTGCGCAAGGTCACCGAGAACGCCGTCACATTCCGTTCGCATATCGACGGCGCCAAGGTCGAACTGTCACCGGAGCGCTCGATCGAGGTGCAGCGCTTCCTAGGCTCCGACATTGCCATGCAGATGGACGAATGCGTGCGGCTGCCGGCCGAGCGGGACGACATCGAACGGGCGATGCGGCTGTCGCTGCGCTGGGCCGAGCGAAGCAAGCGCGCCTTCGAGAGTGCGCCGGACGGCTACATGCTGTTCGGTATCGTGCAGGGCGGCGACGTGCCGCAGCTTCGTCACGCCAGCGCCGAAGGCCTCGTTGCAATCGGTTTCCACGGCTATGCGATCGGCGGTCTTGCCGTCGGCGAGCCACAGGCGGTCATGCTGGCGATGATCGACGAGACCGCACCGATGCTGCCGAGAGAGCGGCCGCGTTACCTGATGGGCGTCGGCACGCCGGACGACATCCTCGAAGCGGTCAAGCGCGGCATCGACATGTTCGATTGCGTGATGCCGACGCGCAATGGCCGCCATGGCGTTGCCTTCACGCGCTTCGGCCAGGTCAATTTGCGCAACGCGCGCCACGCCGACGATCCGCGTCCGCTCGACGCAGAGAGTTCCTGGCCGTCGGCGTGCAACTACGCGCGCGCCTACCTGCATCATCTCGTCAAGGCGGGCGAGACGCTGGGAGCCATGCTGCTCTCCGAGATCAATATCGCCTACTACCAGTTCCTGATGCAGGGCATCAGGGACGCGATCGCACACGGGACGTTCGACGAGTTCTACCAGCGTACGCGCCAGGACTGGGCGAGGGGCGACATCGCCCCGCGCTAGTCAGTTGCAGACGATCCGCTGCTTGACGGCGTGCTTGGTCACGAAGCCGTAGCCGCAATTGTCGCAGGTCCAGAGATAGCTGATCATATGGTCAGAGATGTAGGCGGATGCTTCGGCGGCGACCATCGAGTCGGCGCAGACGGCGCAGGTCGGCAACTCGCTGCAACGCGGGGCGCGGTGATGTGCGACGGTCGACAACACTTCAGCGATTGCTGACATCGTGGTGACCTCTCTGCTTTGAGACCTAAGTCTAACATAGACCGAATCAGTTGACGAGGTCGCAACACAAATGCGTTGGTTTTCTGATAATTACAGCTCACGCGATTTTGCGATGCAGCGTATTTAACATGTGCCGCATTGTCGCTTGCGTGTCGTCCCAAGCTGTCCGTTACTGCGCAAGAGACGCTGCAGAAACAGAAATTGTCGTCACAGGGAGTTCATCATGGACGCATCGTCCAACACGGGTGCAGCGCACCAGCCCGGCCGCGGCCGGATCTACTCTTCGATCGTCGAGGCCTTTGGCGACACGCCGATCGTGCGCTTGCAGCGGCTGCCGGGCATGCACGGCGTCAACGCGACGATTTTGGCAAAACTTGAATATTTCAATCCCGCCGCGAGCGTGAAGGATCGCATCGGCGCGGCCATGATCATCGCGATGGAGAAGGCCGGCATCGTCAAGCCCGACACCGTGCTGATCGAGCCGACCTCGGGCAACACCGGCATCGCGCTCGCCTTCGTCGCGGCCTCGCGCGGTTACCGGCTCAAGCTGGTGATGCCGGAATCGATGTCGATCGAGCGGCGCAAGATGCTGGCCTTTCTCGGCGCCGAGCTGGTGCTGACGCCGGCGGCACAGGGCATGAAGGGCGCGATCGCAACCGCCGAGGAGCTCCTGAAGACGACGCCGAATTCGGTCATGCCGCAGCAGTTCAAGAACCTCGCCAATCCCGAGGTGCACCGTCGCACCACCGCCGAGGAGATCTGGAACGACACCGGCGGCAACGTCGATTTCTTCGTCGCCGGCGTCGGTACCGGCGGCACCATCACCGGCGTCGGCCAGATGCTCAAGCCGCGCAAGCCGTCCCTGCGGGTCGTGGCGGTCGAGCCGGAGGAAAGCCCGGTGCTCTCAGGCGGCCAGCACACGCCGCACAAGATCCAGGGCATCGGCGCCGGCTTCGTGCCCGACATCCTCGACCGCTCGGTGATTGACGAGATCGTGAAGATCAACTCGACGACCGCGATCGAGACCACCCGGGCGCTGGCGCGGCATGAGGGCATTCCCGGCGGCATCTCCTCGGGCGCGGCGATCGCAGCTGCGCTCCAGATCGGCAAGCGGCCGGAAGCTGCGGGAAAAACCATTCTGGCTATAGTGCCGTCCTTCTCCGAGCGGTATCTTTCGACGGCTCTGTTTGAGGGAATCTAGGACATGACGGATCAACCGAGGCGGCCGCGCACGCTTGGCGATGCGCGGTCGGAGGCCGAGGCGGCGTTCAAGAAGGTGACCGCCAAGGTCGCCGTGGCGCCACCGAAACCGAACGTGGCGCCGGGAATCAAGGAGCAGGTCACGCTGCGCATCGACCAGGACGTGCTCGAGTTCTTCCAGCAGGGCGGTCCCGGCTGGCAGGACCGCATCAACGAGGCGCTGCGCAAGGCGGCGGGGAAGTAGCGCCTCCTGCCCAGGGGCGCCGAAGGGCGGCGCGCCGGCGAACTCAGAGGACCTGCGACAGAAACCGCTGCGTTCGCTCGTCCTTGGCCGCCGTAAACAAGGCTTCCGGCGGCCCGTGCTCGACGATCACACCGCGGTCGGTGAAGTAGACGTGATCGGCGACCTCACGCGCGAAGTTCATCTCATGGGTGACGAGGAGGCATGTCATGCCATCCTCGGCCAGCTCCCGGATGGTGACCAGGACCTCCTTGACCGTTTCCGGATCGAGGGCGGCCGTGACTTCGTCGAACAGCATGATGTCCGGCCGCATCGCCAGCGAGCGGGCGATGGCCACGCGCTGCTGCTGTCCGCCGGAGAGCTCGCCGGGATAGGTATCCTCCTTCCCCGCGAGCCGCACCTTGGCAAGCAGCGCCCGGGCGCGCGCTTCGACCTCGGCACGTTTCTGGCCGAGAACATGGATCGGCGCCATCATCACGTTCTGGAGCGCCGTCTTGTGCGGGAAAAGATTGTACTGCTGAAACACCATCCCGACCTTGCGGCGCAGCGCCAGCTTGTCGAGCCTGGGATCGGACACCTCGATGCCTTCGATCTGAATGCTGCCGGACGTGATCGGCTGGAGCGCATTGATGCAGCGGATCAGCGTGGATTTTCCTGATCCGGACGGCCCGATGATACAGATCACCTCGCTCTTTTTGACCGACAGGCTGATGCCTTTCAGAACCTCGAGAGCTCCGAACGACTTTCTGACGTCGACGCATTGGACGATGGGCTGATCCGGAGTCCAGCTCGTGGCCATGCTCTGCTCCCTCAGCGTATGCGGAACCGACGCTCGAGACGAGCGGTCCAGAGGTTGATCGGATAACAGTAGAGAAAGAAACACAGCAGCGCGAAACCGTAGAGCGGCGCGAACAGCTCCGGCCTGCCGCCTTCGGCGGCATGCACCTGCGCCGTCAGCGTGAGCATCTCCGAAACACCGACGATCGATGCCAGCACCGTCGACATCGCGACCAGCGCATAGACGTTCATCCAGGGCGGCAGCATGCGCTTGATGCACTGTGGCAGCATGATCAGCCACATCGTCTGGCGCCGTGTGAACGAGAGCGATTCCGCCGCCTCCCATTGCGTCGACGGAATGGAGCGGACGGCACCGCGCACGACCTCGGCGACATTCGCCATGACAGGCAATGCGAAGCCGACCGTTGCCTTGATCCAGTCCGGTAACGGGATGGTCGTCTTGAAGAGGGTGACCTGGAAGGGCACCAGAAACATGACGAAGAACAGCAGCACCAGCCAGGGCGCGTTGCGGAAGAATTGAGTCAGGAGCCAGCTGACGGCGGCGAGCGGTCGAAACTCCGACAACAACCCCAGACCCAGGCCAAGCCCGGCGACGGTCCCCAGCAGCATGGCGAGCAGGGAGATCAGGATGTTGAAGGCGAACCCGCGCAGCAGCAGCGGCGACCACTTCACGATGACTTGCAGCGGGGACAGCACCGCCGGACCGGTCTGCGCCCACGCGGTGGACGCGGCCATGATGGCGCAGAAACAGAGGATCGCGGCGGCCAGCGGGCCGATCCGAATGGAGATCCGGGTCGGCACGGGACGATACGGCAGAAGGACGGCAAGCCTGTGCTCGGGCTGGGCGCCTTTCATCGGGCATATCCCGGGATGCGCATCGCCCGCTCCCAGCGATGCATTAGCCAGACGAGGACGCCGACAAGGATGCCGTAGGTCGCCAGCAATACGACCATCATTTCGAAGACGTTCTGCGATTCCGACCAGATCTGCTTGACCGCATACAGCGTCTCGGGAACGGCGATCGCGTAGGCGAGGGTGGTCGTCTTGAGCAGGTTGACGAGGTTGTTGTTCAGTGCGGGAAGGCAGACGCGAATGGCCAGCGGAAGGACGATATGGACGTAAGCCTTAAGGCGCGTGTATCCGAGCGCCTCCGCGGCTTCCAGCGTCGTCCTCGGCACCGCCTCGATGCCGGAGCGGAAGATTTCGACGTTGAAGGCGCCCGCGAACAGCGACAGCGAAATGATGGCCCATTGGACGTTGCTCAGCAGCGGAACGCGCATGCCTGCCGCCTCGACGGCCGGGAGCATGGTGCCGAGGCCGAAATAGAAAAAGAAGATCTGGACCAGCGGCGGCGTGTTGCGGAACACCACCACGAAAGCATTGACGGGCAACCGCAGCAGCATCGACGGACTGCCCTGCAGCAAGGCGCCGACCGCGCCGATGACGAGGCTCAGCAGGATGGTCGTGACGCTCAGAAGCAACGTCATCTTGAGCCCGCCGAAATAGCGGTCCCAATCATAGGCATCGTAGAATACTGAGAAATTCAGCCCCGTCGTTTCGTAGAGCCGTTGAAACCAGTCGCCGATTGCGTGCATTTTGCGCGACACCAAACTGTTGAGGCGATGCCTCGTATCAGTGCATTGGCTCGACCTGTTCGGAGCGCAAGACGGATCTGGCGCTCCGCCTTACGCGTCTATTTGTCCTTGTATTGCTCGTGCATGAGCAGCGAATACTCGGTCGGCGTAATGCCCCACTTCTTTTCCGCTGCCACGATGAAGCCGGTCTTCATCCAGTCCTTTGTCGTATCTTCAAGCAGCTTCTGAAGGCTGGCATTGTCGAGCGCGACAGCGATCATCCATGGCGATGGCAAAATACCTTTCAGGGGCAAGTCGTAGTCCGCCTTCCACTCGTCCTCGAGCAGCTTGCCTTGCAGGAAGGTCTGATCGTAGACATAGCCGATGCAGTTGCCCTGCTTCATGGCGAACAGAGGCTTCTCCGAGCCGTCAAACGCAACGATTTCGGGGCCGTAGGATTTGGCAACGTCCTTGTTGTACCAGGCCCCCGACGTGGCACAGACGGGTTTTCCCTTGAGCTCGGCCCAGTCCTTGATGCCGGACTTCTTGTTGAGAAGGATGTTCACATAGTCCGAATAGTACAGCGGCTCGATGGCTTGAACCACGCGACGGCGCTCCGGCCTGTCCGACATGGTCGCGATCAGCAGGTCGACTTTTCCCTGTTGAAGAAATTCGATCCTGTTGGAGGCCGCGACCGGGACGAGTTCGAGTTTGACGCCGAGGCGCTTGGCAATGTCTGCGGCGAGATCCGGCTCGATGCCGACCACGTTTCCCGTGGGATCGCGGAAACCGAAGGGCTTGTAGTCAGCCTTGACGCCGACATTCAACGTGCCGCGCTGCTTGATGGCATCGACGCCATCGGCGGCTTGAGCGCTGCCAAGCATCAGCAGCGCCGCGATGCCTGTCATCATGGAACGGACAATGTCTCTCATCGGATGACGCCTCCAGGATTGTGATCACGACGCGCGTTGAGCGCGCTTGTTCAAGATACAAGGCTCGTGCCAAACGTCACGAAAAACGGGAGATGGAGAATGGGCTGAGGTCGATCGCGCTTCGACCGTCGGTCACCATCCCGGCGACGACGTTGCCGATACCTGCCGAGTGCTTGAAGCCGTGGCCCGAGCACGCCGAGACGACACAAATCCGGTCCTGGTCGGGATGGCGGTCGATGATGAAGCCCCGATCGGGCGTCACCGTGTAGATGCAGGCAGCCGCCTGCGCGACGCGCGGCGTGGCGCCGGCGAGCCGCCCCGCGACGTGCTTCCGGTACATTTCAGCCGATTCCGCGGGATCGACGGTGCGGTCGATGGCGTCGGCCGTCGTGTTGGTCTCGTACTGCTCGGTCGCGACCTTGAGACGATGATCGCCAGGCAGCGGCGGGAAGCCGTAGAGGTAGTCGATATCCGTCGCGCCGTGCATCCAGATGAACACAGGGGCGTCGGCGCGATACGCGCTGGTATCGTCGAGCTCGTACCAATGCAGCACCTGCCGCTTCACCGTAAGCACGCGATCAAACGGCGCGCCGAGCAGGTGGGAATTCCAGCCGCCTGCCGACACCACCACCTGGTCCGCCTCGAATGTGCCCGAGGACGTTTCCACCCGAACGGCGGAGCCGCGCTGCGCGATCGAGAGAACCTCGACTCCCGTGCGTATCGTTGCGCCGAGCTGCTCCGCGCGCGTCAGCTGCGCCTTGATGCAGCGCTCCGGAAAAACGTACCCTCCGCCGGGTTCGTAATAGGCCTTCTCGTTGCCCTGGAGATTCAGGAACTGCGGGAAGCGATGAGCCACCTCTCGCCCGTCGATCACTTCATGCGCGATGCCGAAGTCACGCGCGGCCCCAATCGAGCGCGCGACGAAATCCGGCTTGCCGTGGTGCGACGTCTCGCCGACACCGGGCGCCATGACGACGAGGCCGCATGGATTCAGCAGCTCGGCAGACGTCTCGGCTTCGAGCTCACGCCAGATCCGGTGGGTATCCAGCACCAGGGGCACGTAATCGCGGCCTTCGCCGACCGCCTGCCGGGTGATGCGGGTTTCGCCATGGCTGGATCCCATCGTGTGGGGCGGGGCAAAGCGATCGAGGCCGACCGCCTTTACCCCTCGCTTGGCCAGTTGATAGAGGGCCGCGCTGCCCATGGCACCGAGGCCGATCACCAGAATATCCGCTTGCTCGCTCATGGATCGGGACTGCTTAATTGTTAGGACGATCCGAAGTCTGCTTTCGGATACGGCTCTCCTACAAGGATAATTCATATAATGAAGGCAATTTGCATGTTAATATGACTTCTGCTTAAGCTATGGATATGACGCCACCTGTTCCAGACTTGCGAAGCTTGCAGATTGTCGCTGCCGTCGCGGAGTCCGGCAGCATGCTTCAGGCGTCCCGTCAGTTTGGGATGACGCAATCAGCGGTTTCTCAGGCTGTGCGGCGGGCCGAGGCCTCGATCGGCGTCGCGTTCTTCAACCGTAGCCGGAGGCCGCTTACACTGACGCGGGCGGGCCGCATCCTTGCTGGCCGTGTTCGCGATCTGAATCGCGACTTTGACGCATTACTCAGCGCACTCCGGGACGCAGCGAAACTGCCTGAGCGTGTCGATCTGAGGCTCGGCCTCATCGACTCCTATGCCGCCACGGTCGGCGCACACCTCGTCAAGGAGCTCATGACGGGCGAGGTCGCACTGAGTCTGTCCGTTTGGTCGGGCCTTGCTCACTCGCATGCCGAGGCGCTGGTCCACCGAACGATCGACGCGGCGATCACATGCGATGCGATGGATGACCTGTATGATATCGAGCGCTTCCCGTTTTACCGCGAGCCAAATCTGCTGGTGGTGCCGCGCGGATTGGAAGCCGAATTTGCTGACCTTGATTTGCGGGAGATCCTGACCCGGCATCGCCTGGTCCGGTACAGCGAACGCTCCTATGCAGGCGCTCAGGTCGAGCGCCACCTGAGCCGTTTGGGCATTCGCCCACCGCGGGCCTTTGAGTTTGACACCTCGGACAGCCTGGTCGCCATGGTCGCCACCGGGATGGGCGTGGCGATCACCACGCCGCTGTGTCTGTTGCAGGGGCTCGCTCACGCTGGTCAAGTCAGCGCTCTCCCTCTGCCGGGCCCCGGATTTTTTCGTGAGCTGCTTCTGGTGACCCGCCGTGGCGATCTCTCATCACTGGCGCCGCGCATCGCGGAGATGGCTCGGACGAGCATAACGATGCAGGCGATGCCGCGGATCCGGACGCTCGTGCCTTGGTTCACCCAAGATTACTAACAACGAAAAAGCCCGGCGCGAGCCGGGCTTTTTGTGTTTGCGATCTGGTCCCGCCTCAGCGGCGGAACATGCCGCCCATCATGCCGCCGACGACACCGCCGACGAAGGCCGCGCCGGCATCGCCGCCGCCGCTGTTGCGATGCTGAACCGGTGCGCTGCTCTGGGCCTGGGCCGGGGCAGCACGCCGGGCCGGCTTCGCGCTGTCGTCGCTCGCGGTGGCCGGCGCGGCCGCCACGATCTCGGACAGCAGGGCCTTGTGCTGGAGCTTGTTGAGGTAGCCCGTCGACGGGTAGCCGCGGGCGGCCTGCCAGCGCTTCAGCACTGAGCGGGTCTCGTCGGTGAAGGCACCGGTCACCTTGGTGTCGAAGCCGAGCCCGGTCAGGCGGCGCTGCACGTCGCGGCGCTGGCCCTTGTCGAGGCCGATCTGGTCCTCGGTGAGCTGGGTGGAGTCATCGGTGAAGGTGGCGGGATCGATCCCGGAGTTCAGATTGCGGGTCGCCGTGGACGGGCCGCTCTTGATCGCCGCAAGCCGCGCCAGCGCCAACGCCTTGAACTGGCCGTTCGGATAGGCCGAGAGATAGGCGTTGAGCTCTTCCGGCTTGTTGGATTCCTTGACCGAGCGCCAGTATTCGAGCTCGACACCGTCGGAGCTGCTCGCTGCCGCCGGCACGTTTCCGGAAGCGGTCGGGGCTGCGTTGGCAACCTGCGTCGGCTGCGACGGGTTGAGATAGACCGCGCCGATCAGGTTGGTGTGGCCCCAGGGCAGCTGGCCCTTGCGGGTCTCCTCGTTGACCTGGGCGCGCACCGAGGTCATCGCCTGCTGGATCTCGACGCCGGGCTTGGTGATGTTATCGATCAGCGCGCGGGTGAACGGGCTGTTGTTGCCCTCCTGGCCGTCGAGCGCGGTCTGGCCCGGGCCGGTGGCGAACGCGATCAGCGTGCCTTCGCCCGACTTCATCTCGGCAAGACCGCTCTGCACGTTGACGCTGCGCGTTGCCGAGTTCGACTTGATCTTGGCGGCGAACGGATTGTCGCGACAGGCGTCGAGGAAGACGAGCTTGACCTTGGCGTCGCCCATGGTCTGCTCGAGCGTCAGGTCGATATTGATGGCTGCGCCGAGCTTGACGTCCATCTCCGACTTGATGTCGGCGTCGACCGGCAGGAGGTAGTTGCTGCCGCTGACGGCGATGCCGTGGCCGGCGTAGTAGAACACTGCGACATCGGAGCCTTGCGCCTTGCGGCCGAAGTCCAGGAGCTTCTCCGTCATCTGGTCGCGGGTGAGGTTGGATCCTTCGATCACCTCGAAGCCGACATTGCGCAGGGTCGCCGCCATCGCCTTGGCGTCGATCGGCGGGTTCGGCAATTGTGCGACGTTCTTGTAGGAGCCGTTGCCGACGACGAAGGCGACACGGCGGTCGGCCTTCGCGGCACTGACCGACAGTGCCATGCACATCAGCGAAGCCAGCAGGGTGAGAGTGCGCATCTGAAATCCCCAACAGAATCGAATTGCAGGCAGCAACAAATTGGCAACGAACCTACACGAAGTGCCCGACTTCGCGCCACCAAAACGGCAGTACGTCGTATTCAACCCGCTGCTGTGTGGCCGAATGTGCACGATGGAATGACCCTCCAACGTGATCCAGATCACACGACCACTTCGTTTTTGTCGCGCGAGACAGCGCGAGGTTCACTGCGCGCGGGCGGGAACCGGGGCGGTCGGCTTCAGGTTCAGAAGATTGCCGCACAGGATCAGCGTCGCGCCGAGCACGGTCCAGGCGTCGAGCCGCTCCGAATACAGCAGCCAGCCGACAGTCGCGGTGAGCGGCACCCGCAAGAAGTCCATCGGCACCACGATGGTTGCATCCGCGTAGCGGAGCGCGCTGGCGAGGCAATAGTGCGAGAATGTGCCGCAGACCCCGATGACGAAGAGCCACCCCCAGAGAGTGGTTGACGGCCAGGTCCAGACATAGAACGTCGGCAGCAGGCCCACGACCATCTGCACGACGATCATCCAGAACAGGATCGACAATGCGCTCTCGGTCCGGGTCAGCGATTTCGCCAAGATCATGGAAATGCTGAAGCCGATCGCGGCCCCGAGCGCGATCAGCTGTCCCGGATTGATCTCGCCGGTGGCGGGCCGCACGATCATGACGACGCCGACGATGCCGAGCGCGATGGCGGCGATCTTCCACACGGTCATGCGCTCGGACAGAAACGTTGCGGCCAGCAGCGCAGTCCAGATCGGCATGGTGAATTCGATCGCGACGACCTGGCCGATTCCGATCAGCGTCAGTGCGTAGAACCAGCCGAGCTGCGCGAAATAATGGACCCCGTTGCGCGCGAGGTGCTGGGGCAGGCGTTTGGTCGCGACCGCCTTGAAACCGCCGGCCCGGTAGATGATCGGCAGCAGCAGCGTGAAGCCGATTACCGAGCGCACTTCCATAATTTCAAAAACGTTCAGCTCGCGCGTGGTCTCGCGGCCGGCAACCGCCATGACCAGCATCAGCGTCAGCCAGCCGGCCATCCACAGTGCAGCCATCGTTTTGGACGGTGTCGCGGTCATCGTTGCTGGTGCGGGCGATCGAGCCTGAGGGGAGGGCCGGTATCGGCGACATCGCCGGCGTTTGCAACGGCCAAAACTGCGGATGCAGCGATGCAGGGCGGCGTGCTAAGGCATCATTGAACAACAAGAAAAGGGAGATCTTCGCTCATGCAAATCTTGCAGCCGGCTGAATGGAAGAAACCGCGGGGCTTTTCTCACGGCGTGGTGGCCGAAGGGCCGGGCCGCTGGGTGGTGCTGGCCGGGCAGACCGGCGGCGACGAGACCGGCAATTACGCGCCTGACATGGCGGCGCAGGTCGCAACCGCGCTGAAGCGGATCATCAAGCTCCTTGGCGAGGCCGGAGCCGGTCCGGAGCATATCGTCCGCCTGACCTGGTACCTGACCAGCCGCAGCGAATATGAGGCCGCGGGCGCCGGCATCGGCGCGGCCTGGAAGGAAACACTGGGGCGCAATTTTCCGCCCTCGACGCTGCTCTACATCGGCGGTCTCGTGGACGAGCGCGCCAAGGTCGAAATCGAGGTCACAGCGTTCGTGCCGAACGCATAAAACGCATAAAAAAGCCCCGGCGGGAATCGCCGGGGCTTTTGGCTTGAACGCGGTCCGCCTTAGCGCGACAGCGAGATGTTGGCGCCGCGGAACTGGCTGTCCGCGCGCATCGTGACGCTCTGCTTGTTGCCGGACGTCTTCAGCGAGATGTTGGCGTTGAAGCCGGCGGTTGAGGCGACCAGCTCGTAGTTTCCGCCGGCACCGCGGCCCTGGAGCGAGCCGGAGATGTTGCGGCTGGCCTCGGACCAGCTGCCGCCAATAGTGCCGCCTTCAGCTCTGACGTTGGCGCCGAGATTGAACTTGTAGGCGTCGCTGGCGCAGGTCAGCGACATCTCCATCGTCGGTCCGATCGGGGCGTATCTGGCCCGGCAGCGGATCCGCTCGGTCGAGCCGTCATCGAGCGTGACGGTGCCGGCACCGCTCCAGCTCCCCGCCAGCGGGGCGAATGGGCCGGACTGGGCCTTGCTCTCAGAGTTGGCGATCCCCGCCGCAAACAAAACGGCGGCCGCGATCAGCAGCCGCCGGCTCACGACGCTGATCCCGAATTTCTTACTGGCGCGATGCTTCCCACCGCCCACTGCACGGTATGCCTGCAGATGCTCCATTCCACTTCCCCGATCCGGCGTTGCCGCTGAGTTGACCGTTGGCATATGCACCATTGATCGAAACTTTCACAAGTCCCCCGCTGCCGATGGTGCCGGAAACGTTAGCGCCGGGCGCGGTGATCTTGCCGTCGGCAACCGTCAGCATGGAGCTCGCGGTCGGCTCGCAGGTACCGCTCTTGGTCACGATGGTGACATGCCAGTTGCCGTCATAGGGGGTCTGGGCGAAAGCGGGAGCGGCGAGGGTGATAACTGAAGCGGCACAGAATGCCGTAATGCGACCAAAACGCATGAATTCCGTCCTTGAATCTGTCTGATATGCTGACGCTTATTCGGCCCAAATGTGACGGAAATTTGTTGCATTGCCAAAGCGAAAATTGTTCCAGTGGAAACAATAGTTTATTTGTGTTTCCGGCTCCAATTTTCGAAGCAGAATCAACGCGCCTTCACGTTAAGGGTAAACGTCAGGAGAGACTCAGGGGAAGGACTGCGGAAGGGACTCACGAAAGACTTGGCGCCAAGGTCGCGAACTGCTCGTCCTGAACCTTGGAGGGCAGTGCCTTGTGGACCTTGACGTAGTCGATCACGTCGGCTAGCAGCTTCAGGCCGAGCGGAGCGAGCGCGCGCTCCCAGAGCTCGCGAGCCGTCTCGCCCTTCTTGACGAAGCACCAGTCCTGGGCGGCGATGGCGCCGGCGTCCATGCGGTCGGCAAGATGATAGATCGTGCCGCCGGCGACCGGATCGCCTTCCTTGATGGTCCATTCCACGGCGGCTTTGCCACGGTGACGCGGCAGCAGCGACGGATGATAGCCGATTCCGCCGTACTTCGCGGCCGCCAGGGCGTCCTTGCCGATTCGGGCGTGGCTGTGGGCGGTGATGATCAGGTCGGTGTCGGGGCCGATTTCAGAGGCGACCACCAGCTTCGGATTGGCCTGGACCGCCACCTCGATGCCGGCCGCCCTGGCGCTCGCGGCGAGGCGATCCTCGGCGTCGGCCACGACGACCCGCACGATCGAGACGCCGTGCTCCCGGAGCATGTTCAGGGTGGTCACGCCGAAATGGCGGGAGCCGACGAGGGTAATGCGCATGGGTGTCCGATCCGTCTCGCAACTGCGTCATCCCCCGATAACACGTCGGTGCGTCCTGTCACCAGCCGCGGGCGGTTTGTGCCGGTTATCAACAATGCACCGGGCGCGGGGCGCGGCGGGCTCAGCGATTGCGCAGCCGGCCGTTCCGGTGCTTCCATGCGCGTATGGCACCGTATCAGGAGCGAGCGCATGCGAAGCGCGTGGTTTTTCCTTCTCGCGGGACTGAGCGTAGCCACGCCAGCGCGCGCCGGCGGGCAGTATCCGGCGGTCCCGCCCGAGGTCGGGGTGGCGCCGTTCATCGGTCCGACGTGGGATGCCTATCGTTGCGCCGAAGGGCCGGTCTATAATTTCTACCACGGCGCCTATTACGGCGAGGAGCCGCCCGCACTCTATCGCGGCTACGCCTACAGGCCGTACTACCGCTACAGCGCCTACCGCAGGCTGCCACGCAAGTATTTTTGCGTCACGGACTAGCGTTGCCGGGCGGCCACATCGACAGCAAATGATGTATCCGCCGGTTCCTCTGTTTCATTTCTAACATAAGCAGCCCCCGTGTGCCGCTAGAATGCGCCAACCGGGGCTGGCCAAATTTGATTCCGAATCCGTTTTCGAACCCGGCTTTGGCCGCTGGCGAGTGATCGCCAGCGGCTTTTCATGCCGGCGCCATCACGAAATCATCAAACGGTAACGCGTTCTCAACCTGCCTGTCGTATCGACGAATCCGTCGCGGATTTGTATTGCGTACCGCGACACCAAAAATGTCCCGCCGGCGTGGGTGCGCCCGCGTGGGCTTTTTTGCCGGGACCGATTTCATGCCGAGCGCAATTGAGCAGATCGTGGACGCCTATGTGCGGCTGAAGAACCGCCGTGGGCTGGACGAGCTGATGATGCACAGGCAGCGGCTCGCGGTCGATCTGAAGAGCAGGTCCGGCTATGATTTCAGCCTGCCGATCGGCAAGATCGACGAGGAGATCGCGATCATCGAGGACGGGCTCAGCCGGCTGAAGGCCCAGTCCGCAGATCCCCGCGGGATACGTCCGATCTGACGCGCTCAGTCGCGCCGGCCACCGTCGATGACGGTGAACAGCGGCCGTGCCTGGGTCGGCTCGACCAGCAGTTCCTCCACCAGCGCGGTTGCCGCATCGACATATTTGCGCGTCGGTTTGTCGAGCTCACGTTTGGCCTCGTCGTCGAGCGCGACCTTTGCGGCCTCGACCAGCTTGCGCATGCGCGCCGCATGGTCGTCGCCCGCCGTCAGCGTCGCGCGCGCCAGCGAGCGCAGCACGAACAGCTCGCCTTCGAGGCGGAGCAGGCGGTCGTTGAGCCTGGAGAGGACTGCGTTGAGATCGGCCATAGCTGCTGTTCGTCGCGGAGGATCCATCCTGATCTAGCGGCGATCGGTGAACGGAATCCAAACGCCATTGGCGCAATTGGGTTGATCTCCGGCGTCTCGCGGCAGCAGCGATGCCGCCGATGTGAGACATCGTGACGTTGCGACGCATCGTTCCAGCGTGGTTCCCGCACCACATGGTGCCCGGATGGACGTCTGGAGCACGTATGATGCGGTCTATCCTGGCTTTGGTCCTCCTGATTTCAATATGCGCATGGGCGGCTGCCGCGCCGGCGCATCATGCCCGCCCGCGCCATCACGTCGTCGTCCATCTGCCCGAGGACGCGCCGGTCCCGCCCGGCTGGTACAAATTTCCCGGGTGGCCGCCGATCCCGCCATCGGAGAACAGGAATCTCGATCCCTCCAATTTCGGCGGCGGTTGATCGAAGCTACGACGCGGTTCGGGCGAGATAGTCGCGGGCGAAGGCGAGATACCAGTCGAGGCAGGCGGGATTGGCCATCGCCTCCCTGTTGATGACCTTTTCGACGGGCTGGCCCAGCAGCAGCTTCTTGATCGGCAGCTCCTGCTTCTTGCCCGACAGCGTGCGCGGGATCTCTGCGACGGCAAAGATCTCGTTCGGCAGGAATCGGCGGGACAGGCCGGCCTCGATCGCCTTGTTGATCCTGGCCTGCATCGCAGCGTCGAAGGCTGTGCCCTCGCGCAGCACCACGAACAGCGGCATGTAGCTGTCGCGGCCGAGATATTCGAGGTCGACGACGAGGCTATCCAGCACCTCCGGCAGCGCTTCGATCGCGGAATAGAGCTCGCTCGTGCCCATGCGCAGGCCGTGCCGGTTGATGGTCGCATCGCTGCGGCCATAGATGATGCAGGAGCCGTCCGGATTGACCTTGAGCCAGTCGCCGTGCCGCCATACCGGCCCGCGGCCGCTGCCGTCGAAATTGTCCGGATAGGTCTCGAAATAGCTGGAGCGATAGCGCGCATCGCCCTTGTCGTTCCAGAAACGGAGCGGCATCGAGGGCATCGGCTCGGTACAGACGAGCTCGCCGACCTCGTCGATGACGGCGCGGCCCTGCTCGCTGAAGGCTTCGACCGCCGCGCCGAGCAGGCGGCATTGCATCGCGCCCGGCGTCTGCGGCAATTCGCGGTTGCCGCCGATGAAGGCGCCGGCGAAATCCGTGCCGCCGGAGATGTTCGCCCACCAGATTTCGGCCTGCGCCTTGCTGCCGTTGATTTTCGACAACGCCGCGAAGCGTTCGTTGAACCAGGCTTGCGTGTCGGCGCTGAGCGGCGAGCCGGTCGAGCCGAGGCAGCGCAGCCGCGCCAGATCGCCGGCCGCAGTGAGATCGATCTCGGCCTTGGCGCAGTTGGCGAAGAACGCCGCGCCGGCGCCGAAGAAGGTCGCTTTCGACTGTGCCACGAACCGCCAAAGCGTGGTCCAGTCCGGCTTGTCCTTGGTGCCGCCCGGGCTGCCGTCGAAGATGCAGCAGGTGGTGCCGCTGAGCAGGCCGCCGACCTGCGAATTCCACATGATCCAGCCGGTCGAAGAGTACCAGTGATAGCGCTCGCCGAACGAGTTCTCGTGGTAGGAGCAGCCGAGGTCGTTGTGCAGGCCCAGCAGCGCCAGCACCACGATGACGATTCCGCCATGGCCGTGCACGATCGGTTTCGGCAGGCCGGTGGTGCCGCTGGAATAGACGATCCAGAGCGGATGATCGAACGGCAGCCAAGCCGGCTCGAACGCGTCGATCGCGGCGCCTGTCCTTGCGACGATGTCGGCGAGCAGGGCGTCCGGCGCTGCGGGCAGGGCCTCGCTGTGCAGGATGACGTGCTCGACCGTCGGCAGCGATCGCCGCAGCTCCGCGACGACGTCTTTGCGATCATGCCGGCGGCCGGCATAGGTGACGGCATCGCAGGCGATCAGCACCTTCGGTTCGATCTGCTTGAAGCGGTCGATCACGGCGGGCGCAGCCATATCGGGCGCACAGACGCTCCAGACCGCGCCGATGCTGGCGCTCGCCAGAAACGCGATGATGGTTTCGGGGATGTTGGGCAGGTAGGCCGCGATCCGGTCGCCGGGCTGGATACCCCGATCCTTCAGATGCAGCGCGAGCGCCGCCGCCTTGCGCCGCAGCTCCGGCCAGCTCGTTTCGTTGAGCTTGCCGTCCTCGCCGCTACTGACGATCGCGGGCAGGCCGGCGGCGTCGGCGGCCTCGACATGCCGGAACACCTGCCGCGCATAGTTGACCTGCGCGCCGGGAAACCACACCGCGCCCGGCATCTTGCGCTCGGTGATCACGGCCGCAAACGGCGTCGGCGATTGCAGATCGTAATAGTCCCAGATGCTACGCCAGAAGCCGTCTAGATCGCGCACCGACCACTGCCGCATCTCCTCGTAATTCGCGAAGGAAAAGCCACGCTGCTCGGCGAGCCAGTTGCGGTAGAGAGCGATCTGGGGAACGAAAGGTGCGGTCATTGCGTGTCAGCTTCTATTGCGGGGCGGAAAGTCTATCCTGCGCCGCAGAGTAGCAGAAGCCATAGTTCGCGCAGACTGCGATGACGGCAGTAGTGGGTCTGCGAGCACCAGCAGCACGTTGGAGTGGCGCAACACGTTTACTTCAATGGATTCGTCATCGCGAGCGTCGCGAAGCAATCCAGACCGTCGCCGCGGAAAGCCTCTGGATTGCTTCGCTACGCTCGCAATGACGGCGTGGAGGCGGGCCGTCGCCTCAATTGGGCTACGGTACCGCGACCATCGCTGGCGCCTGTCACTGCACGCCCGCCCACCGCCTTCCGAACACCGGCGGTTTTGTCTTCACCGCTTGCCAGCCGAAGAAGTGATGCTTCCCCGACCAGGTGTGCACCACGCCGCTGCAGATGCTGCATTTGAAGCTGCCGGTGTGGGCTTCGCTGTGCTCTTCCCGTGTCGCGGTGTAGTTCATGCTGCAACCCGCGCAGGTGAATTCTTCGGTCGTCCAGATGCTGTTGGCCATTGCACATCAGTGTTTTTGAATGTTGGCGAGAAGCGTAGGTGCGGGGATTTGCATCGGCGTAAACTGACCTCGGGAAATCCGGTTAATCGCCGTTAGCCAAACCGGGCTCCGGTCGCGGCGTTGCAGGAGCTTCCCGGGTCTGACGAGCGCCCGTCAGTCCAAATCGCGCCGCCGATTGGTCCAAGCGCGCGCTTGATCCCACAGCTAGATTTCATCGTCGCCTCGGTCGGAGGGCGGACAATTTGGGGGTGAGATCATGCGGAAGAAACTGGTTTTGGCGTTTGCGCTGCTGTCATTGGCAACGCCGGCATTTGCAGCTGACATCATTGCGCCCGCGCCGGTCAAAGCGCCGGTGGCGGCCCAGATCTTCAGCTGGACCGGCTTCTACATCGGCGCGCATGGCGGCGGCGCCTGGAGCAAATGGACCGGCATCGACCCGACCGATCCGACAGCGACCTGGAGCTCGGCCACGGCCAGCGGCGGCATCGTCGGGGGCCAGATCGGCGGCAACTACCAGATCAGCAATTTCGTGATCGGCCTCGAAGGCACCGGCGCCTGGTCCAGCGTCACGCTCAATGCCGGCGGCCCGTTCGGCGGCGGCGCCGGCTTCAACCTGTCGCTGAAGAACGACTACATCGCCACGGTCGCCGGCCGTTTCGGCGTCGCCTTCGACCGCGTGCTGCTCTACGCCAAGGGTGGCGCGGCCTTCACCCGCGACAAGTATAGCGTCAACAACGGCCTTGCCGGCCCGCTCGCCGGTTCCGCCTCGGGCAGCTTCAATCGCACCGGCTGGCTTGCCGGCGGCGGCATCGAGTGGATGTTCATGCCGAACTGGTCGGTGCGGGCCGAGTACAACTATATGGGCTTCGGCACGATCACCGAGCAGCCGGTGACGACAGGCAATCTGGTGGCGACTCCAGCCAATGTGAAACTGAACATCCAGACCGGCACGGTGGGCGTGAACTATCACTTCTGAGCGGACGGAGCGCCACCGCTCGGCCGACTGGACCAACCCGTTCGGCGACAGCTGATGCCGCGCCGGGCGGCGCAGCGGTCCGATCCCTTGCGCAGCCGCGGGCCCGGTCGTCTTGACGCCGGATGCGCGGCTGGCAATAACGCTTTGCCGCGCAAGTGCCGGAACCCGCGTCAATGCCGCAAGGAAAGGCGTGCCCGTGAAAAGTCTCCGTCAGCTCCTGACGGGAGAGGACATCATCCAGCTCCTGATCCGGGTCGGCCTGCTTGGCCTGCTGATCATCTGGACCTTCCTGATCATCCGCCCGTTCGTGCCGATCCTGGCCTGGAGCGCCGTGCTCGCGGTCGCGTTCTATCCGGCCTTCAGCTGGGTCGCCAAGATCCTCGGCGGCCGCCCGAAGACCGCGGCCGCGATCCTCACCCTGATCACGCTCGGAATCGTCATCGGCCCGGCGACCTGGCTCGGCCTCAGCGCGGTGGACGGTGCGCGTGAGCTGGCGAAGCAGCTCGGCACCGGCGACCTCGCGCTGCAGTCGGCGCCAGAGCAGCTCAAGTCGTGGCCGGTGGTCGGCCCTTGGCTCTTTGATCTCTGGGATCAGGCCTACAACAACATCCGTGCGGTGCTGCGCGAGGTCGCGCCCTATCTCCAGCCGCTGGCGGGTCCACTGTTGTCGCTTGCGGGCGATGCGAGCCTCGGCACGCTCCAGTTTCTGGTCTCGGTGTTCGTCGCCGGCTTCCTGTTTCCGCATGGGCCGCGGCTGGTTGCGGCCGGGCGCGGCTTCCTGTTTCGCATCGTGCCCGAGCAGAGCGAGCATTTTCTCGAGCTTGGGGGCGCCACCATCCGCGCCGTGGCGCAAGGCGTGATCGGCGTCGCCATCGTGCAGGCGCTGCTCGCCGGCATCGGCTTCAAGATGGCAGCCGTGCCGAGCGCCGGCCTGCTCGCCTTCATCGTGCTGTTGCTGTCGATCGTGCAGATCGGCGCGTTCCTGGTGATCTTGCCGGTGATCATCTGGATCTGGACCGCCAAGGACGTCACCACGGCGCTGCTGCTCACGGTGTTTCTCGTCCTCGTCGGCTTCATCGACACCATGTTGAAGCCGCTGGTGATGGGGCGCGGCCTCACCACGCCGACCATCGTGATCTTCGTCGGCGTGATCGGCGGCACGCTCGCCCACGGGATCGTCGGCCTGTTTATCGGGCCGATCATCCTGTCGGTGGCCTGGGAGTTGATGATGGCCTGGATCAGGACCGAGGACCGGGCGGCGGCGAGCGAAAGCTGAGCTGCTCGCACGGGCTGTGGTCAAAGCGCCCCGCGAACTTGTCTATTCAACTAGACAAGTTACGATAGGGCGATTCTGTTTTCGATCTACGGCAGTAATGGCGAAGTCTTCCAAGCTGGTTGCCGCAAAACGCGGCAAGGTATTGTTGGTCAGACGGCGGTCGGACGGCCTGTGGATGTTCCCGGGCGGCCGCAAGCGTTCGCGCGAGTCCGACAAGGACTGCCTGCGGCGGGAGATCAAGGAGGAGCTGCCCAAGCTGAAGCTCGGCCGGATCAGCCTGTGGAAGGAAGTGACGGCCAGGAATAAGCGCTCCGGTCGCAAGATGAGCGACGCGATCTTCATCGCCAAGGGTGCCAAGGGCAGGCTCGAGATCGGCGACAAGAAGGAGATCGACCGCGCCGCCTGGCAGAAGCCGCGCGGCATCCGCCTGACGCCGACCTCGCGCTACATCCGCGATCGGCTGTTTCCGAGCAAGCCGCGGCGCCAGTGAGGAGGGGGGCCGCGTCTTCGCGGCGCTGGTGCGACAAATCGCCCGCTGGTCCACAACACGAGCCCGAAATCGACAGATCATCGTGCGGTCAGGTCGGCCTACGGTCGTGGTCTGATCGAGACGGCCCCAGCCGCCGCTATTGCTTGACCGCCAGCGTGTCCAGGCAGTGGTTGAGATAGACGGTGCGATCCCTGGGCAGCACCTTGTCGAGATCCGCCTTCAGTGCGCATTCGCGTTGCCGCATCTGCTCGGCCCGGCGCTTCTCGGCCGCCTCGCGATATTCGGGGGCAACCTTGTTGGGATCGACCAGCGCCTGCGCGCGGGCGGGAGCAGTCACGGCGAGCGCGATGGCGGCGATGATGATAATGAACTGCTTCAAATGAGCCTCCGTAAAAGGGCTCATGCTAGCGCGAGGGTAGCGAGGGCTCAAACGGCAAGTACGGTGGGACGACCGATAGCGCAGCCTGCGTCCGAGAGGCTGTCGGCGGAGTCGGTTTTTCAACGACCCGAAGTCGGCCAAGTGAAGTGGGGTAAGTGAAGTCGGCCAAGCGAAATCGGCCAGTGAAGTCCATTCACTTCGAGGCGTGGTCGATCTTGTGCCCGAGATGCCCGGTGTCGTGATCGCGACGCAACTGGCTCAGCGAGGTCTCGTTCAATTGATGCAAGACCTCGCTGAGCGGGGTCGCATCGGGATAACCGGCCGCAAATGCCTTTCCGTAGATCTTCCGCAACGTACCGACCAGCGTGTTGCCATGCTTCTTGCTGATCGCGCCATCCTTGTCCCGATGGCGGCCGTCCAGGCCCGGTTCCTTCATGTGGTCCTCCCTGTGCGGCGTCTTGAGCGCCTGGAGAGAGCGTGCTCCCAAACGAATTGGTTGGCAACGGTGCGGCGCGCGGGAGTTGAGCGGCGGTTCGCTCCATCGCGAGAGCGTCGCGTTCGCGCTTCGCTCTCCTAGCTGTGAAGCCGCGTCAGATCGCGGTGGGACGGTCGGCGTACTACATGAGCGGAAGCGGACTCGATTGGAGCCGATACGATGCGTCTTGTTTTGGCCCTGGGCCTCTCGATCGTCTTGTGCACGTCTGCAGACGCCGCGCACCGCGCTCGTGCGCACAATCCCGCGACACGCCATCCCCCGGTCGATCGTTTCGGCACGGAAGGGAATCCTCGCGTGCGCTTCGCGGTCCCCGGCTGGAGCGATGAAGCAACGGCGCGCTGGCTCAATAATGCCTCGTCCAACGTCGGCCGAGGCGGATAGCAACACCCGGACGTGGGTGCGGGAAGATCGGCGGAGCCGTGTGAACCAGTTCACACTCGCGCTTCGAGACCGGTGCTATGAAGGCCCCATTGCTTTTACCGATTGATATTTTGAAAACGCCCCAGCGCTCCCTACCAGGCGCTGGGGTTTTCATTTCGATCACGGTCACTGCTCGCGAAGCGTGATCGGACCGGGCGGATGATTTCTGAAAAGTGCCGAGGGGCGGGCGCGACTAAGCGGCTTGCTCCTCAAACGAGGTGTAGACCTGCCCAGCCGGATCGACGATCTGAACGTCCCAGCATCCGTCTTCGACAAGCTCTCTGGCCTTCTTGAGGGCGGCCGCGAGTGACAGCCGCTTGAGGCTGACGACGCCTGCCGTGTCGAAACCGCTGATTTCAAACATGCCGTTCCTCCGGTTTTCCTGAATCTTACACCTTTCGAGGTCGTTGTCTCCCGGCTTTTGTGGCAAGGCTCTTGGAACTGCAGGCAGCTGCAGTGTCCAGTGCAGCGCGGTGGCCGCCATCGTGCCATCGGCCGACCCTGATGGTCGTGGCGCTCCCGTCGCGTTCAGGCGTCATTCAGAGGGGGTGTCTATCTTGCCGCCTTGGAGGACCGCTTCGATGTTGATCACCACTATTGCGACAATCCTTGCTCTTCATGGCGGTGCAACGGCGCCTGCCGCAGCTGTCGAACGCCCGCTCGAGGTGCAGTATCGCGGCGTGCCGAGACATCCGCCGCCGTGCGGTGATCATTGGGATCAGAGCGCCCGCGACGGGATGTGCTATCCCAACGGCTATCTCCGTCCCGAAGACCAGGCGGCGCTGCAGGGATACTATCAGGGCCCGCGGCCTTACTATGGAATGCGCCGGCGTCCGGTGCCATGTGGCCACGGCGCTGACGTCGATATCCGTGACGGTGTCTGCTACCCCAACGGCACGGTTCCACTACAATTCCAGGACCGGCCAGAAAATTATTATCGGCGGTACTGAGAGACGGGCCGTCAGGCGCACGGCCGAGTTTGCTCTCGATCAGTGTGCTCTTGATGAGCTAGCCGCGGAGCCGGCCCAGCGCCACGACTAAGCGGCCTGCTCCTCAAACGAGGTGTAGACCTGCCCAGCCGGATCGACGATCTGAACGTCCCAGCAGCCGTCTTCGACGAGCTCTCGGGCCTTCTTGAGGGCGGCCGCGAGTGACAGCCGCTTGAGGCTGACGACGCCTGCCGTGTCGAAACCGCTGATTTCAAACATGCCGTTCCTCCGGTTCTCCTGAATCTTACACCTTTCAGGGGCCTTGTCTCTCGGCTTTGGTGCATCGAAGCAGGCTGCCGCGTGACTCATTCGGTCGCATAGCCCCCCGTAATCGGCCGGGGCGGCCGGGCCTGCCAGGCGGCCATGTCGCTAACGTGGAATTAATCCAAAATGCCCACAATTTTAGGCAGTTGTAGGTGGGTGCTGCGTAGAGGAGCCGTCGCGAGGACGTTCCGGCGTCGGCTTCCTTTTGCTCGCTCATTTGAGGTCAATGGACATGACCACGACATCCGAGGCGCAAGGCCTCGTCGAACAACTCGACCCCGCGGCGCTCGCGCTCGCAGTCGCAGCACTCGAGCCCGCAGCCCCGGAAGCTCCGGCACCGGCCAAGCGGTCCAGCCGGAAATCGGTCCTGGCACTGTCGGTGTGTGCCTTGGCCATCAATGGTGCGGCGGCGATCTATACATGGCCGGCTGATCTTTCGTCGCCGAATCTCAGCAGTCTGGCTGAACTGCTTCCGCGCCGGGAAGCGTCCGCGCCAAAGGCGGATCCGGTTGTCGCTGCCTTGAAGGACATTCAGTCGGCCCAGCAACAACACACGGCTTCGCTGCAGGAGAGCAACCACGCCTTGCAGCAAAATGCAGCCCTGCTGCAGCAGGATTCAATGGTGCTGTTGTCTCTGCGGCAGAGCATCACGGACGAACGGGTGGATGTGAGGAAGATATCTTCGCAGCTGTCCACGCTCATCGCGAAGGTCGATACGCTGCAGAATGCAATGATGTCGGACGTCACGTCCTCGATCCGAAAAGCGAACGCGCGCTATGGACTGTCGGCAGCGATGCGGAAGCGGATGGTCCGACAGTCGAAATCCGTGGGGCCGGTTTCGGTTGGAGGCGCTCCGCTGAGTGTGCCGGCTGCGACGTCGGCGCCGGAAAGCTGAAGACAGGTCAGGCAAATCACCTGACACTACCGGCCCTCAAGCTCACGCTGGCCGGTCTTCTTGTCACGCCAGGCAGGACACGATGGCAAGCACGACGTCGGCGCCCAGGTCCCCTGAGTACATCGTGAACAGGATGCCAGCGCCAAGAACAACAGCAAAGACCTTGAGAATAATCATTTTGAGATCCCCTCGTGGGTGACGCAAGGTTGGACCCGGATTGTTTCCTGAGTGCTTCGCGTGATGCGGCGAACGGTTTCATTCACCGAGGCGTTATCCGTGAGGGGCGGCTCGACTTAGAGGCCGCAACAGGGGCTGCTGCGCCCCGACGCATTTTCGAGACCAAGCCCGGGGGGCATCGCAATCGAGCTGGCGCGCGCCAACGGTGACTTCAAAACTCTCTCGCAAGGGCGAGCGCAAGGGTCCTCAGTTGCTCCGTTCCGACCTCCAGCCGGTTTCCCGATGTGAAATGGTGGCGGTGATATCGACGTCTCTGCCGGCGGACTGGCGCCAGGCAGCCACGCCGAAACACACCGTCAGCGTCAACGTCGTCAGCAATAGCAGCACCGACAGAAACTGGCTCACGCACACCCCCGGCAAGATCACGCGCGAAGGCGCGCACATCTGGTTGATTCGGAAAATGCAGTCCGACTGACCTAGGGAGCGTTTTCCCCAAGGTTGCAAACCCGTGGACCAAACACTCGTGGCCTTTGAGCCACCGCGACTCAGGAGCCGGCTCCCGCACGCACCAGGCTTCTGCGCTTCACAAGAATTGGCCGGCTATTGCCGTCGCCACGGGCTGGATGCTCGATGGCAGCCTCGCCGGCCTTCGTTCTATGATGGAGGCGATTGTCGGAGGCGGTGACTTTACAGCGATAATTGCTTGGATGGACCAGCGCCGTAGATCTCGTCCGACCGACCAAATTGGAATCGCAGCCCTAGATCTCGCGATGGAATTAGCTGGCAACGCAGCGAAGCGCTGACCTGCCAGTTCACGCTGGCGGCCCCCCTTTAGAATTCGCTAGTTGGGGGGGCTGCCGCTCTTGGCCTTGGACGAATGTTTCACTACCGGTTTGGCCGGCGTGGCCGGCTTCTTCGCTTCGTCGCCGCGGGCAGTTCCCCACGGATCGACTGCCTTCTGGTTGGGAACATTGCCGAGGGAGCGTTGATAGGCGCGCTCGGCCCGAATGTCGTCCGCCTTCTCGGCCTCCGTCTTGTCCTTGGACTCGCCGTACATTGGAATATGGTCCTGAGCCAATGCGGTCTGTGCGATCAGGGCAAACATGACAGCGGCGGCGATTTTGCGCATCGAGAAACTCCCGGTTCTGCGACTAGCATAACATCGCGCCGATTGCGGCATCAATGCATCGGAGTGGCGTCCGGTAACGGCTGATGACGCATCGCCGCCGGTTGAAGCGGTAGAGATAAGCCCGCCGGCTCACAAGGTCGGCGGGGTTCTCTTGCGGGGCAGGCTAGTCATCATCCGCCGACGAGCCGCTAGTTCGCTAGTTGAGCGCGCGCCTGTTTGACATTGCGTGAGACGACACGATCGTAGGCCGATAAAGCGGCATCGGTCGCTAACTCAACCATTTCTCGATAGGCGCCGTCGTTCGTTTGAGTGAAGCTTTCGCGGATTGCTCTGGCAAGCTGTTCGTCTGAAACGGCGTCTCCCGGGGCCGCTCGTCCGGTGAGTCGGCTATACAGATTCAAGCGATACACGTCGGCGGCGATTTGCCAGGCCCAATCCTCCAGTCCCAGTTGTTGAACCACCCGGTCGACCCCTTGCTCTACGCGCAGAAAAATTGGGGTAGTCGACGCTGGGCATAGAAAAAACTAACTCAGGTTAGAAAAAAATCTGCCCTACAAATTCAGGTGGAAGCCGCCGCTCGAGGCGCGCGCCGGTTCAGGCACCAACAAATACGCCGCCGGGCTCTAATACATTGTCCCGGCGGCGGTGTTCATTTCCAGCCCCGAGATGGGAACTAACAAAAACCTCGGATAGAGATTTTACGTACGAAACCTGGGAAGGTTTCAGGCTGCCGGTTCACGCTGGCGGGCCTTGGCAGGCCCTGCAAACTCCTGTTGATGTGGCCAAGGAAGCTGTCACATTACTTTGACAGACAGGTGCCAATTTGGAAGGCGCTGGGATTTCAGAGCCCAGACCGGAATACGCGGCGAACGCTGCCAAGCGAATATACTCCGCTTGTGCAGCGTTCAGTATCCTCTCAATTTCGGGAGTTCGGCGTGTTTGATGCTGAAATGACTGCGCTGCTCAGGGCGGTGCTCGATGAAGTTTGCGAAAATATTCCTGTAAGCGAGACGGGCGCCAGAGCGTACGTTGCTTCGAAGCTGCTCGATGCCGCGGCACATGGACAGTTCTCGACCGACGCGTTGAAAGCAGCGGGTCGCGAGGCCTTGAACCCACCAACGATGTGGCGCTGATTATCCGCTCCACATCACTCGATCACATCGTATTCGAAGGCGACGCCCTCCGGGTCGTTCTCCTCAAACCATCGTTCCGCGGCGCCCACCGTCGCGAAGACCTTGATGTGATCGATGTCGCCGACCTGCTTGGGGTGTTGCGCCGGCCCTAGTGGGGCTCTTTCGCGCGCATGGAGTGCATCTGCCCGGATCTGGCGGACGGGGAGGACGTGCTGCCGCTTGAGCGCGCCGGCCTCATGGCGATCGCGAGCAATTGCCGCGCTGCCATCCTCGACGCTCTGATCGGCAATCAATTTGCCAACACAGTGCCCTCACACGGCTTTTTCGGTCGGCTTGTGATTTCGCTTAAGTTATTGTTTCGGCTTGGTGAGCGCGCTGGGGCTCGAACCCAGGACCCCGTGATTAAAAGTTATGGTTTTCCGGATTTCACTGGCTTTCATCCTCTTTCACTGCGTTTCATAAATACCTGATACTATTGCGTTTTGTGCGAATTTGCCTTATCAATGGATTTCATGGGGGCTCGCGCTATTTCAGATTCTAGTGGCCCCGGAGTGGCCCGAATGCCTGCCAAGAAACACCGCAAAGAGCTTACCGCCACCATGATCGGCAAGCTCAAGGCACCTGGGGTAGGGCGCCTATGGGTCGCTGATTCTCTCGTGCCGGGGTTCGGCGTTCGAGTGACGGACAAAGGGATGAAAACGTTCGTTCTTCGAACGCGGTACCCTGGTGAGGCAAACGCCAGTCGCCGTGAGATCGGGAAGGTTGGTAAAATGGAACTCGCCGATGCCCGGGATAAGGCGCGGGCCTGGCTGAAGCTGATTGAGAAGGACAAAGACCCGGCTGACGTGGAGGAGGAACAGCGTCGGTTGCAGATCAGGAAGGGCGCCACGACGGTCAATGCCGTGCTGGACGCCTTCCAGAAAGACCACGTCGAGGGGCTTCGTAGCGGCGATCAAGTCAAGGCGGCCTTTACTAACCATGTCCGCCCGCGCATTGGCGACAGGTCCATCTACGACCTGAAGCGCAGCGATATCACCACCATGCTCAACGAGATCAAGGCCGATAGTGGTCCGGTGATGGCTGACCGCGTGCTGGCGCACGTTCGCAAGGCCTTCAATTGGCAAATGATCCAAGACGACGATTTCAAGTCGCCGATCGTCCGCGGCATGGCCAAAACGAAACCGAAGGAGCGCGCCCGCAAGCGTACCCTGGCAGACGACGAAATCCGGGACGTCTGGACCGCGCTCGACCAAATCGAACAGCCGGCCTGCTACCCGTCCTATGTGAGGTCGCTGTTACTGGCCATGACCCGTCGAAATGAGTCCGCCCGGATGCACACCGACGAGCTGGAAAGCGACCTGTGGACGATCCCCGGGGCACGATACAAGAACAAGCTGGACCACGTCATTCCGATCACGTCGGCTATCCGCGAGTTGATCGGCGATAAGCCCACCGGGTGCAACGCAAATTCGTGGTTCGTCTTCTCGACCACGCACGGCGCAAAACCTTTCAGCGGCTTCAGCAAGGCCAAGAAGGAATTGGACCGGATCATTGCCAAGATTCGGAAGGCGGAGGGCAGGGCGCCTATGAAGCAGTGGCAGCTTCACGACCTGCGGCGCACCGGGCGTAGCCTCATGAGCCGCGCCAAGGTCGACGCCGACCACGCCGAGCGCTGCATGGGGCACGTCATCGGCGGCGTGCGCGAAACCTATGACCGATACGAATATTTGGACGAAAAGCGGAAGGCGTTCGAGGCGCTGGCGTCCATGCTCGACATGATCCTCAATCCGCCGGCCGACAACGTCGTGCCGATGCACGTGGAAGCGGTCGGCTGATGTCGCAGGCGGATGAAATTTACGACCGTGCCGATGTGCGAATCTTAATCAGCAAGGTTGGCGCAGCCCTGCAAACGCCGCGGATGATCCCCGCCCGAGAACAAAATGAATCTGTGGCCAATATCTACAGTGCGGCTTACAATCTTCGTTCCGCGCTCCGGGAAGGCTTCCTGGCGCTCGAACAATCGCTCGGCGCTCCTAAATGGGGCGAAGCGTCGGACGCTGGTGGCCCCGACGACGAGCGACGTGAATTCATGCGGCGTTTCGAATCTGATCTCGATCGCCTGATCAATCTCGCAGATCGGCCAGGGGCGGCCACAAAAGGGGGAAGGCCCGAAGATGCGAGCCGCACAGTGGCCATGGCTCGAATTGCTGCTTGGTACGAACGAGAGAACGGCAATCCTCCGCCGCGGTCTAAAGAAACGCGCTTCATGGAATTCGCCCGCGAAATCTTTCGCCGAGCCAATGACCAACACGACGTCGCCGACCTTTCGGCGCACATTAACAAAGTCTTAAAATTGCGTTCAGAGGGATTAAACCTCGAAACGTGGGTGGGTTAGCTCCCTCCAAACACGTCAGGCAGTGGTGCACGGTGGTCTCCATCGAATTTCGGAGCCACCATGTCGCAGACCCTCCTGAGTTATCCGGACATCGTTAAGCGCGGCGTCGGCGCCAGCAAGGTCACGCTTTGGCGCTGGGAACGTGCGGGCCAGTTTCCGCGGCGCGTGGTCTTGTCACCACAGCGTGTTGCCTGGATCGAATCCGAAATTGACGAATGGATCGCCGCGCGCATTGCCGCGCGTCGCCAGCCCATCGCCGCGTGAGTGTTGACAATCAACATAGACGCAGACTTTCAGCACAGGACACCACCAAAAATGAACCAACCCTATTATCGTCACATGGAGCAGGCCGCCGCGACGATCTCTAACGCAGCGATCCGCAAAGCACTGGTAGGCGCGATCGAATTGCATCGCACCTTGGACGACGTGACCAAGGCGTCTGTCGTCGCGGTCCGCGAGAGCGCCGATCTCAGCCCAGCCGGCAAGACAAAGAAAGCGCGCGATGTCATCGGCTCCCGCGCTTGGGAAGTGATCAAAGCCAACATGGTCGCCCGCCGCCTCGCTGAGAGGATCGAAGAAAAGCGCGCCGCGGTGCAGCTTCCGGAGATCGACAAAACCGACGCGGCCGGCGCCATTCTTCGCAATCGCGTCCGTGACCAGCTCGCCGGCAAGACGCCCCAGGAATTGCGCGCTCTCATTCCGACCATGTCGCCGCTTTTCCTGACCACGATACTTGAAGCGCCCGAACTGATCGGCGCGGATGCGCAGACGGTCGACGTGGCGCGCACGCATGCGATCGAACTGGCGCATCCGGGCATGACTGCGACACTGGACGCCGAGCGCGACGCGGTGAACCTGCTCGTGAACGCCACCGTAGCCATGGCCAACACCTTCGGCGAACTCGGCGAACTACCGAATAAGACGGCGCTCAAACTCTTTTTGGACGAGCGCGTCGTCGACCGGCGGCACATCGCAGCCGAGGTCGAACGCCTGATCACCGAAGCGTAACCCACAGGAGCCAACCCAATGGTCAAGAACCTCAACGCCGATTCCGCCGCCCGCCAGATCACCGAAGCGCTTCGACCCGTCGTTGACGTGCAGATCACACCGACGCCGGACCCGCGCCAGAGCGCGCCCGCGAAGAAGCCGCTGCCGGCCGATCTCGCTCGCGCGCTGGGACAAACACAGTCTTAAGGAGCGGCACCAATGCAATACTTCGAAGCTGGAACGTCCTCATCGCCCCCGGCAAGCATTCCATCGATTGTCAAATTCGGCGATCCCATCTGGATTGAACTCGACGGCGGTATCGGTCGACGAAAAATCACAGTCCGGTCGTCAGCGAGCGACAGCGCGGGCGAAATTGCCGTCGATGCGATGGGATACCCAGGTGCAGGCGTACAGCAGATCGCCGTTCCCGCCAACGGCGTTGCGTCGCTGGGACCGGTGCTCGCACGGGTCATTGTCAAGGTCAGCGCGACGGCCGGCTACGTGCAGGTGTCGGTGTCATGACCAAGATCGGCGAAGTAAAAAACTGGAACGAACGCGGGTTCGGATTCCTCCGCGTCGATGGTCATGAAATTTTTTGTCATATTTCAGCTCTGCCGCGCGGCACGACGAGGCTCGATGTCGGCACTCATGTGGCCTTTGACATCGGCATCAACGAGCGCACCGGCAAGCCGATGGCCACGAACGTGAGGCTCGCTTGATGTGCGACGCATTGAAAAAGATCGTCCTCGACTTCGAAGCTGCGTTGCTGAATGGCATTCGCAGCGGCGCCAATGACGATGCGCTTCGCACGCTCCGCGACAGCGCATTCGACCGGCTCCGCGAAGTGAAGGAAAGCCCGGCGCCGCCGTGCCTGGAAGCCGTCTTCGACGTCGCCGGCGAGATCGGCCGCAAGCTCGATATGGCGTTGGAGACCATCCGGAAATGACCGCCAACAAT
Source organism: Bradyrhizobium sp. LA2.1 (assembly GCF_040547725.1). Taxonomy (NCBI): domain Bacteria; kingdom Pseudomonadati; phylum Pseudomonadota; class Alphaproteobacteria; order Hyphomicrobiales; family Nitrobacteraceae; genus Bradyrhizobium; species Bradyrhizobium sp. LA2.1. The sequence goes on along the minus strand of NZ_JBEPQI010000008.1, from coordinate 325,100 downwards.
CTCGTCGCGTCGAAAAAGCACAATTGCATCTTTATCGCTACGGACGCGGCGAGCTATGACGATTCCGGCGTCGTTGGTGCGATCAAATCAAAGGTCCGCGCCGTTCCCGAATGGCCAGCCGTGATCACTGGGCGCGGCAATTCGTTCGGCTTGGACACGGCCGCCCGTGAATTGACTCGGCGCGCCTCAAGCTTCGACGATCTGATCGGCATTTGCTACCGTGAACTTCCTCTGATCGTCGAGGAATTCAAACTAGACCGGCCTTTCGAACTCAATTTGGCCGGTTGGTTTTACGGTAAGCCGATGGTGTTTTTCGTCCGGACGCCAGGCGAGCACGACAGCAGCGGCATAGGTTTGCAACCGTACTTGTGCCTCCCTGTTGGACCAACGCTATTTGGCCCCTGGCCATCTGACGAACTGATCTCGGCAGCCAGCTTCGTCAAGCCGGATCCAGATGACACCCCGGAGAACATCGTTCGCGGACTCTGCGAGCTGATCAAACTACAGCGTCGTGTCCCGGCTGATGACGGCTTTTCGCGCGTCGGCGGCTTCGCTGAGCTGACCGTGGTGAGGCCGGATGGGATCGATCGGCGAATATTTCACCACTGGCCGGACGATCTGACCGGACAGCGAATGTCGACCGGAGAGCATTGAGATGGCGCAAATCGGCATTTTTCGCATGCGTGACGCCACCAAGGCGGCCGGCGACCAACTGCGCGCCTGGCAGGAACAAGGATTAATCTCGCCCAAAAATGCGGAGGAATTCGCCGCGGCGCTGAACTACGCCAGCAAAAATATGGAGGAGTTGAGCGACCAAGCGAAGGTTGCCGGCTCGCTGCTTCCCCAATTTCAGCAGGCAATGAACGACGCCGGCAACGCGCGGAAACAGCTAGACTCGCTGGCCGTCGAGGGTATGAGCGTCAACCGCGGGTTCTTCACCACGTTCGGACAGCAAATTCGCCAGGGAGCGAGCGCATGGGACGCGTTCAAGTCGTCTGGTCTCGATGCCCTTGGAAAGATCAGTGACAAGCTGATGTCCATGGCGGCGGAAAAGCTGTTCGCGTCTGCCTTCGGTGGCTCAACAGGCGGGCTCGCGTCATTGTTCGGTCTCGGCGGCGGTACGCCCACCATGTCAGCGCCGGGCGATCTCGGCGCCGGTACGGGCGGCCTGTCGTTTCCCATGTTCGCCAATGGCGGAACGCTGCGTGGCGGCTGGGGTGTGGTTGGCGAACGCGGCCCCGAACTGATCAACGTCCACAAAGGTGGCGCAACGATCATCCCGAACCACGTTTCCAAGCCATTCCTGCCCGGCTTCGCTGACGGCGGCACGCTGGACAGCAACGGCGGCGTGCGTCGTATGGGGTTCGCGGCGGGCGGCGACACGATCAGCGCGCCTGTTTCCATCAATATCGATGCCACCGGCGCCGACCAAGCCGGCTTGGCTCGCGTGGAAAATCAGATCGCGCAGCTCAAAGCGGAATTGCCGGGGAAGATCGTGGCGACCGTGACCGATGCGAAAAAGAAGCGAGTGTTGAGATGATCAATCTAGGAAGCCTTCCACCGGACATGACTGAGCCGCCGCCGGATGCACGCGGCTGGATCGCCTTCCAACCCTCGACTGGCCGATGTTGGCGAAAGGTCGACGGCGTGTGGCTCCGAATTGAAGAAGCACTAAAGCGCATCGAGGAAAAGAAATCCAAATGACCGCTCTTTCCAGTTATTCCACCGGCACCATTGCTGTTTCCGCGGACGGAACGACCGTCACCGGCACGAGCACTCTTTGGCTGAACACCGGCAACGTCAAGCCGGGTGATCGTTTTCAGGCGGGACACTTCGAGGCGATTATCACCGACGTTGTCGATGATACGCACTTGACCATTACGCCCTGGCCGGGTTCGACGCTCAGCGGTGCTTCCTATGTCGTTTGGAAAGTGTCGCAACAGCGCATCGTCGGCGAGACCTACGCGGCCGACGTGGCGAAGGCGGTATCGGCGTGGAACACGAGCGGCTTCTTCGTTTTTGTGGACATCAACCAGACCACTCCGGATCCGTCCCTCGGTGACGACGGGCAATATGCTTTCCAGCCGACGACCGGCAAGACGTGGGCAAAGGTTGCTGGCGTCTGGTCCTTCCTCGGCATTTACAAGGCGTTCCAGCTTAAGGGCGCGTGGAGCGGCGCAACGGCTTATGCAGCCGGCGACGTCGTGACGCTGAGCGGGTCGAGCTACGTTTGTATCCTCGACCACACCAACCACACGCCGCCGAACGCCACCTACTGGCAATTGCTGGCATCGAAGGGTGACACAGGTGCGACTGGCGCTACCGGCGCGGCTGGCACGAACGCACCCACGTACGGCGGCACATCGACGACGTCGCTCGCGATCGGCACGGGCTCGAAGGCATTCACCACGCAGGCCGGTCTTGCCTATACCAACGGCGCGCGGGTACGCGCGACTGCGACCGCTGGCGCGACGGGATGGTTGGAAGGTGTCGCGACTTATAGCGGCACGACACTGACGATCACCAGTGACAAAATCAGCGGCAGCGGGACTGGCACGGCTTGGAATTTCAATGTCGTCGGCGAGCCCGGCGCGGGCGATCTGTCGAGCGCGAATAACTTGTCGGACCTGGCGAACAAGGCGACGTCGCGAAACAACCTTGGCGCGGCCGGTGCAGTAAAGAAGCAGACCTTCACGGCAAGCGGAACATATACCCCGTCCGCCAATCTGCTCTACGCGATCATTGAATGCGTGGGCGGTGGTGGCGGTGGCGGTGGGTTGAGCGGCCGTGGAGGTACATCGAACTCCACGGCCGATGGCGGCGGCGCGGGAAGCCGATCAATCAAGTTCGCCAGTGCGGCAACGATCGGCGCTTCGCAGACAGTTGCCATAGGCGCCGCCGGTTCGGGCTCTACCGGGGCGGGTGGCGCTGGCGGCGACACTTCCGTCGGCACTCTTTGCATCGGAAAGGGTGGTAGTGGAGCAGTGGGCGGGAACGCCGCGCCACCTGGCGGATTGGGGGGTGTTGCTGGGACCGGCGATGTCACAAGTACCGGAGCACCCGGAGGGCCAGGAGCAATCGGCAATAGCGCTTACAGTATTTGGGTAAGCGGCGGCCCCGGGGGCAGCAGTCCTTATGGTGGCGGCGGTCGTGGACAGTCGAATACATCCGGTGGCGCAAGCGCCGTAAACGGTGAAACCGCGACCGGCTTTGGCGCGGGCGGCGCCGGGGCCGGTGTTGCGAACAGTTCGAGTTCTGCCACCGGAGGCAACGGCTCGCCTGGGCTCGTCATCATCACCGAATTCTGTTCGAGCTAGGCAAAAACTGTACGCGCAGCGGTCTGCGGCCCGCGCGTCGCGACAAGCCTTTCTTTTGTCGAAATTCGAGCACTACCTTTTGTTTTTGAAGAATGGAGAATTCAAAGTGGCTATGGGGACAGTGAAGTGGTTCAACCCGACGAAGGGGTACGGGTTCATTCAACCTGACAACGGCAGCAAGGACGTCTTTGTTCACATCTCGGCGGTTGAGAAAGCTGGTTTCACCTCGCTCGCAGAGGGCGCCAAAGTCAGCTTCGACGTCGTGAACAATCGCGGAAAAGATTCGGCGGAAAATCTACGGATAGGTTGATAGCCTATCGTTTCTCGGCAGCATTCGCCTGCTGTTCGACGGCGGGCTGATCGGGCTTGTTCTGGTTGAGCACATCGACGAACCGGGCGTGTAGAGTTAACTCACCCTTCGAACCGTCAAGCAGAACACGAAGGCGGTGCCGCGTTCCGCCAGATCCGAGAACGATGCCATGTCGGCCGGCCATTCGCGGACCGGCCGCGGCGGTCACGATGATCCGTTGCCCTTTCACCATCTCGTTTTTGACGAGTGTAAGGTCCGTTACGTTCGGCAGGTAACGTTTGTTTGGCGGCATGGTCAGTTAGGTTTCAGGCTTCTCAGCTACTTGCCGAGCGGACAATTTAAGCTCCAACTCGGTAAGCTGCTTGATCATGCGTTCAACTATCTCGTCATAGTCGGATGGCTTTAAATTCGCGACGCCACGGGTTGTGAGTTCGTCTTTAAGAAGTGCTGCCAACATAGCCTTAACGCTCAAATGCTCCTCCGAATAATTTGCGTGCGCAATCGAGCCTTTAGCTGGATCAACGACCGCGGCCGTTTAATGCCGGGAAAGGCGCCATCTTCCCGCACTTAGACGTGTCCGCCATCTCGCCAAAGGCTTCGGCTGATGATCCGTTGATTCGAATTCCAAGCGTTTGGAGGCCGGTCATGCCGCCTTGGGAATTGCGACCGTTAGCTTCCAAGCACACACACTCGCCGTTGCCGCTAGGGCACGGCGCAACGGTGCCGATCGCAGCATCCCGAATTGAATCTGGATCTTTGAACATCCGAGATTTGCTCGCCAGGATCGCGCGTTTCGCATCGTCTTGAGTGGACGCCGCGAATCCAGAGCAGTTCAAGAGGATCAACGCGGCTGCTGCCGTCCAAAAAAGCTTCATTGTAAATTCTTCCCTCAACCTCCAACATACAAGCGCAACCGTAGGACGAGCGCAACAGAAAAACTTTGTGGAAATAATGGGTTATGTCGATAGTCAACATGAAATAAGCCGCGCCCGTGCTATTCGCCGACCATGACCCTTTGGCCAGATCAGATTGCCTACCCTCCGAGGGGAATGAGTCGCGATGAATCGGCCCGCTACGTCGGCATCAGCAACACCACTTTTGACCGCATGGTACAGCTCGGCTGGATGCCCCGGCCGAAACGGGTTTTCTCACGGCTGATATGGGACCGGCTGCAGCTCGACGCCGCGTTCACAGATCTTTCTGAGCAGCAGGCGAACCCGCTCGATAAGATTCTTGCCGCCGAAGAAGCCTGGGAACGCAAATACGAAGCGCGGAAGGGGCGCCGCACTGCCGCAGAGGCGCAAGCCGCCGCGATCAGCAAACTGAACGACCTTTCGAAAGCGGCACTTGAGCAGGCCCGCACCGAGTTGAGGGCAAAAGGCAAAGAGGCGGCACGAGCTAAAGCCCGGCCGCCTCGCAACAAGCCCTAATGCGTCCTGCGCTTCCTGAGTTCGTCCCAACGCGCAGCAACGGTGCGCTGGTCCATGAAATAGTAGTGCCGATCGCGGCGACCGCGGCGGGCCGCGTGCCATCCGATGTCGCCTTCACTGTAGCCGAGCGCCGAAAGGCTCTGGCGCAGTCCGTCGACCGCGGCCTCGCGGGCTTCTACCCTGGTCATGTGGAAACCGTACCGGCGGGCCGCCGCAAGGGATTCGCTGATGCCAGCCGGGCTTGCCTCTTTGGCGAACGTCTGCACGGCCGCCTCGTATTGGCGACGCTCAAAGATGAATTCCATAAAGGCGCCGCCGTTGGAAAAGAAAGCACCCGGAAGAGTGTAGATGTGCGTGCTGCGGGAAAGATTAATCATGTTGAACATCCTTGGGTTCTCGATGTCGACCAACGTAGAGATTCGCGAAACTATAGTCAACGATTTTTATTGACTATGGTTCGCGCGTGTCGTTGTGTTGAAAATCAACATTGTCAGTGAGGAACAGATGCCGATTACCGGTGCTCAAATTCGAGCGGCAAGAGCTTTTCTGAAATGGACGATTGCCGACCTGGCTAAAGCGGCCGGCGTCGGAATTTCAACTGTCCAAGAGATCGAAAAGGTCGACGGCGAGCCGCGAATCGATTCGACTCTGCAATGGCGATCGGCTGCGCGCGACGAGGCGATCGAAAAGGTCCAGCGCGCACTTGAAAGCGCGGGCATCACGTTCTTGCCGGCGAACGCCCAAGGCGTGGGAATTCGGGGCCACCTTGACAAAAAATGATATTCATATATTGTGGCCGTCATGGCGACCACAACTGTATACGTTGACATTCTGAGCCGGCTCTTGGGAATTCCGGTGCCGACGATCACCACCTACATCCAGCGTCTACGCGAGGACGAAACGCTCTTTCGGCGCGGCAAACAGGGGCCCGGTGCGATTGAGCCGACTGCCGCCGAAATCGCCAATCTTCTTATCGCGTTGTGCGCTACGCCCTCGACGGGACGCAGAGCACCAAATCCATTGGATGTTGTAAGAACCGCCAGGGCGGCAATCCGCCTGACAAGTGGGGCGTTTTCTTCCCGATTGGCCGAGGACATCGCCCATTTTACGTTCGCGCGAGCTGAAACATTTGGCGAGGCGCTCGAAGCACTGATTGCCGACATGCGCGACGGCACTTATGCGGAGTGGAAGGGTGATGACTATCCGCGCGCCACTGTCAGGTTTCTGGACCACGGCGGACGCATCTTCGTAAATTTACAACGTCAGAATGGGCCCATGTCGTTTGTCGTATTCCGCAACGACGACGGAGACTTCGGTGGTCCGTGCCTGAACCAAATTGCCGAACTTGACCTGTTCGCGCTGGAAGCTGTTGGCCAAGCCATGAGATCGATCGTGCCAGCACCAGCCTAAACGAAACGGCCCCGGATCAAAGTTGATGATCGCGGAGCCGCGGACGTGTTCGTAAATTGCTTGGCAGCTTTTACCTATCACGTTTCGCGATTTTTGCAATCAGAACTTGGTTCGGGGCTCCATCAAAGGAGTCCACGATGAGTCTGAATCTACCAACGATCCACGAGACCTCAGTCGGCGATACGGCAAATTGGGTGCCGCTCACCGATGAAATCGCCGACCGCCTTCATGTCGGATATTGCCTCTGGATCGACGCTCTAACTGAGATCCGGCGCCGCATGGAATACCTGCGCGATCAGCACCGGGTTGGCTGGAATCCGTCGGCTGAATTGCAACAGCGATTGGACGATCTCAACGAACGAGACGAGGTGTACGCCGCGCATCACATGGACACCGCGCGTGCCTTCCTCGACGCGGCAGACGGCGACATCAACGCGACACTTCAGGACAGGACGAACCGGCGCACGGAACTGATTGCGGCGATAGTCCGGCTTCGCCATGCCTGGGAAAATGGTTGGCAGACGGCGGACGAGTGGACGCCCGAGGAGCGCAACGAACTGACCTGGCTGATGTACTGCAATCCTGAAATGAAAAGCCTGTACCGGATCGCCGAGCAGAACACGCTCTACTTCGTCGCAAAGCTAGAAGCGCTCCGCGCCAAGACGGATCGAGAGGCGCCGGCCCTTCCCGGCAGAAACCCTTATCGCAAGACGGGCGGCGGCAATCCCTACCGCGCCAAGGCGTTCAACCCATACCGCAGGAAGCACTGATGCCTTTGATCAAATCGTCGGGGGATTTCGTCCGGGGGTTCGTTCCGCCAGACTATGTCGTCGACGGGATATTCCAGCGTCGCTTCTGCTACTCCATCACCGGAAAGACCGGCAGCGGAAAGACCGCAGTCGGGCTTTTGCTCATGGCGCACATGATCGTCGGCAGGCCGCTCGCCGGCCGGGAGGTCACAAAGGGAACTGTGCTGTACCTGGCCGGCGAAAACCCCACGGACGTGCAAATGCGTTGGCTCGGTTTGACGCAGCAAATGGGAATCGATCCGGCGGCGGCCGACGTGCATTTCATCGACGGCGTCGTGCCCTTGTCGCAGAAGGTCGAAGAGATCAAGAAGGAAGTCACCAACAGCAAATTGGAGTTGACCGCTGTATTCGTCGACACCTGCGCGGCGTTCTTCGAGGGTGACGACGACAACAACAATGTCCAGATGGGCGACTATGCCCGGCTACTACGCTCCCTTACGGAGTTGCCCGGCGGGCCGGCGGTGTTCGTGCTGTGCCACCCAACCAAGCGCGCCGGTGACGATGATCTGATCCCGAAGGGTGGCGGCGCGTTCCTAAATGAAGTCGATGGCAACGTCGGCGTGCGCAAGGACGAAACCCTGGTGGCGATCGCGGTTCAGGGGAAATTCCGTGGACCCGAGTTCGCTCCGATGCACTTCGAGTTGGCAAGCGTGCTTCACCCGCTGCTTCGGGACAGCCGGGGCAGATCGTTGCCCACTGTGATCGCAAGAGCGCTGGACGGGGCTGCCCTGGCCGCCAGGGACGTGGCCAGCGAGCGGGACGAGGACGTTCTGCTTCGGACGATCGATAAGCACCCGCGCAAAGGTTATCGCGAAGTGGCCAAGGTGATGGCGTGCAGCGAAAGCCGCGTCTACCGGCTCGGCAAGAAGCTCGAAACGCAAAAGCTCATCAAAGCGGAGCGGAACGGATGGCTGCTGACCGGCGCCGGGGAAAGGGCTCTGAACGCCATGGAATCGACTGCTTCACCCCTGAAGCACCCGCCATTTCCGCCGCCACCCTGTCCAGTGCCCACGCAAGTGAAGCAGCAGTGAAGCGCCATTGGCAAAAAGCATTATGAATCAAACTGCTTCACACTGAAGCGCTAGTTGAAGCGGCCCGATACGATGGGGGGCGTTTTCGCCCCATCATCAGGTGCTTCGCTTCACTCCTACCCTAAGGGTGAAGCAGTGAAGCAGTGATCAAAATGAGATGGACAAATGACATCAAAATTGGATTGGCAAACGAGTGGACGTTCGGTTTTCGGCGGTTCGAAGCCGCTCGTGAATTCGCGCGCTCTTTCGCATCGAATCGCGCCGCCTTGCTCGTTCGGATTGGTCAAAGTCATCTTCAATTCGCACCGATCTTTCGGCCTTGTCGCACTTCGTTTCAACCGCTTTCATTCGCGCTCACGATATTTAATCACGGGGTCTGAATTGCAACGGCTTGCATTCGCTTACAATTTCCTGCGTTAAGTTGGAATTCACTTTGCGGGGCCACTATGGGGCCACATGGCGCAATTCGCGTCGGAAATTTGCAGATGAAAACGGGACCTAAATGCACCGTCTGCGCTCATGACGAGCGTTGGCGGATTGAACTGTTGCGTGCAGGCGGCGCCTCGCTCGATAGCCTGGCCACGAAGTTCAGACTGTCGAAAGATGCGATCGGCCGCCACTGGCACAACCACGTCAGCGCCGAAATGAAGGCGTCCTATTTGGTCGGGCCGGCGCAGCTCGCCGACCTGGCTGCGAAGGCGGCCGACGAGGGCGCTTCGGTGCTCGACCACTTCCGGGCGGTGCGCACCATGCTCATGTCCCAGCTAGCCGCGACCACCGAGGCAGGCGACGCCCGCGGCGCGGCAATCGTAGCGGGGCAGCTCGTCGGCGTACTGGAAAAGATCGGCAAAGTGACCGGTGAGATTGCCACGATCGCGCAAGGCACCATCAACATTCAGAACAACGTGGCGATCGTGAACAGCCCGCAGTTCGCTAAGGTACAAGCGGCCATCCTCCGAGCCCTGGCGCCCCATGGAGCGGCGCGCGCGGCCGTAGTGGCTGCCCTGCATGAACTCGATGCGGAGACGACCACCGACGGGCTGCGACCGGGCAGGGCACCCATGGTGATTGATGCCATCGCGCTGCCGCCGTGCCCCATACCGCTCCCGGAGCCCACGCCATGACCAGCATTGCCGCCGCACTCGCCGACGCCCTTGAGGACGGTGGGTGGCGCGCCAAGGCCAGGCCAAGCCAACTGCCGCCGCCCGGCGGTTGGAACGGGTGGATGATCCTAGCCGGCCGCGGGTTCGGAAAGACGCGCGCCGGGGCAGGGTGGGTGCACGATCTGGTCGAGACCCGCCAGGCCGGCCGCATCGCCCTAGTCGCGGCCACCGCTGCCGACGCGCGCGATACGCTGGTCGAGGGCGTCTCGGGACTGCTCAACACCGCAGCGCCGCGGAACAGGCCGATCTACGAGTCGAGCAAGCGGCGCTTGACCTGGCCGAACGGTGCAGTCGCAACCACCTTTTCCAGTGAGGAAGCCGACCGGCTGCGCGGTCCGGAGCACGACGCCGCATGGGCCGACGAGCTGGCGGCGTGGACGGACGTCCAAGGCACTTGGGACATGCTGCAATTTGGCCTTCGCCTCGGGAAGCGCCCGCGCTGGCTCGTGACGACGACTCCGAGACCGATCAAGCTCCTCAAGGAACTGTTGGCGCGTCAGGGCAGGGACGTCGTGGTGACGCGCGGGTCGACCTTCGAGAACGAAGCCAACCTTGCTCCGACGTTCCTGGCGGCCGTGCGCCAGCGCTACGAAGGGACGCGCCTTGGTCGCCAGGAGCTAAACGCCGAGCTGCTATCGGACAATCCCGGCGCCCTCTGGCAATTGGACTGGCTAGATCGCGACCGCGTGTCGGCGGCACCGGAACTGCGCCGCATCGTCGTGGCAATCGATCCGGCTGTTTCGAACAACGAAGGATCCGACGAAACCGGCATCATCGTCGCCGGCGTGGCGCGCGATGGCACGGTCTACGTGCTCGAAGATTGTTCGGGCCGCTACGCGCCACACGAGTGGGCCGCAGTGGCCATCGCCGCTTACCGCCGCCACAAGGCTGACCGGATCCTGGCCGAAGTGAACAACGGCGGCGCGATGGTCGAGGCGACGATCCGCGCGCTCGACTCGCGCGTCAGCTTCAAGGCGGTGCATGCGAGCCGCGGCAAGGTGGTGCGCGCCGAACCGATCGCCGCGCTTTACGAGCAGCGCAAGGTTCATCACGTCGGCGGCTTCGATGTGCTCGAAGACCAGATGTGCGCGTTCACGAGCGATTTCGATCGCGCGCGCGTTGGATACTCGCCGGATCGGGTCGACGCGCTGGTATGGGCACTCACCGAGCTGAGCGAGCCGGTGCACACGGTCATTCGGACGGAGCTGCGGATTTAGGGTTTCTGCACGCCAGATTTTGAGGTCTTACGTTAGAACGGAATGTCGTCGTCCATAGTTGACCCGGTTTCCGAGGGCCTTGGACCGGTGATCGCAAGTGGTGGCGCAGTCGACGGCAGGCGACGCGTTGCATCCTCGTGAACTCTCGCCTCGCCAACGGCGCGAATGATGTTGGATATTAGCTTGCCAGCGACGTCTACTGATGATCCTAGCGCTCCCGGCGTACCCAATAAAGTTACCGCCAAGACTGTAACGGCCAGAAGGTTGAGGCGCTTCTTCTCAAGAGCAGATTCGAAATCGGTCAAATGCTTCAGCAAGTCACGACGCTTGCCGTCGTCCATATCTTTGTTGTTTTCGACGAGTTCGCGCAGATTAAAAACATAGACGCGAATGGTCGATTTGAATTCGGGAGATAGCAGCACTGAGTCGCGCTTTGCCCGCGCGCTGTTGTTCAAAAGAATCTGCGTCAGGTAGTGATCGAGATCTGATCGAAATTCTCTATATACATCGGAATCAAACTTAGTTGCGCGGGGCACGGATAAGGCCGCCAGCGGTTGAATCTCAAATCGTTTCGCCGCCGCGACAACAACGTTCATAAACCCGTGTTGCGCTTCGGTCCGCTTGTGCCAATCGTTTTCGTCCTCGCTTAGAGTAGTTAAATATTCCGCGAGGCGCCGCCGCGTAATCTCAACGAATTGTGTAAACGCTTCTTGTGGATCATCGTCCGGAAGGTCGTCCATTTCGTCTTGAGTTATGAAATCGAAAATCATCATCTGTCGAACTCTCAATTCGATCTATCGAGGGATTACGGTTAGTCGATATAGAACGTCGCAATCGACTAACCGAACAGATCGTCAACGCTGTAGCTACTCCAGCTCAGCGACGGCAGGGCGGGCAGTGGAGGCAACGAAGGAAGCCCCCTCATGGGAGGCAAAGACGGTAGCGATTTTAGAGATGGGAGTGACCGCATTGGAGGTAGCGGCCCGCCAGAGGCGTTTTGAGAAAATGCAACACCGTGGCCGTTGTGGTCTCTAATCCAGCCCGACGATATCCGGCCAACATGGCGACCGGATGTTGCATAGAGTTCTTCTCCATTCAGGAAGCCGATTGGCTGACCGCTCCAAGTGTAAAATGTCCCGTTGTTATCGACGTAGTGCGTTGCACGACCGGCGCGATCGTAGAAATCCTGTGCCATCAAGTTCCGTCCTTCCTCTTCGAGGAGTGCTTCTAGCGCTCCGATCGACGAATCAACGAGCGATGGTGGCATGCCCCGTATGCACGTGAACGCGCATCATGCGGCTATCCGCATTATTCACAACTCGAACGAAAGTGGCCCCGGATGTGGCCCAAGGCAGGAAACACTTTGGGATTTGAGGCAAAAAATGCCAGCTAACCTATTGATATTGTTGGTGAGCGCGCTGGGGCTCGAACCCAGGACCCCGTGATTAAAAGTCACGTGCTCTACCGGCTGAGCTACGCGCTCCCATGGCCGCTGATGGCTTTCAAGATCGATCGCCATCGTCTTCGGACATTCGAGAAGCATGTCTTGCCGCTGCCTCAACTGGCGTCGCGGGGAAAAACCGGCTGTTTCCGGATCATGCTTTCGGCCCGCGCTGTGTAGGGGGATGGGGCGCTGAGGTCAATAGTGCGAGTGGCGGCCCAAACTCTTGGCGGAGGCGGGGATTCGCTCGCGGTATCCGCCGCTTAGGCCGGAATTTTCAACTCGATTGGCGGCCCGCTATCCACGCCGAACAGCGCCGGTGGCTTGCCGGCGCGGAGGTTTCACCCGCGCCGAGAGGCCGTTCGTTCGTCAGTTCGCTTCCCGCCGGACCTCGCTCGGCACCGGCTGCGGCGTGCCGGCGGGGGTCGGCAGGGCCACGGGGCGCAGGCCGATCAGCTCGGCGGTGCGGATCGCGCTGTCGCGCCAGAACTGGAACGAGTTGATGCGGCTGAGCTCGAGGATGGCGATCGCGACCGCGGCCAGGAATGGCAGGCTTTGCAGCACCAGGACGCCGGCGAAGATGTAGATCTCGGTGATCTGGCGATAGCTGTTGGAGGCGATCAACACGCCGGCGCCGATCACCAGCAGGGTGCCGATCACGGCCTCCCAGAACGCCTGAAACTCGATCGACATCCTGGACAGGCCGCCCTTGGAGGTGCGCGCGAACGCGATGTGCTCGGTGATCAACCCTTGCGCGACCGCGCGCGACACCGTCCATTGCACGCTCATCGCCGCGATCATCGCGCCCATCATCTGGCCGGGTTTGATCGCGACGCGCGCGCGGTACATCGACAGGAAGTGCGCGAGCGAGACGATGAAAGCGCCGATGATCGGCAGCGTCAGGATCTTGTCGGGGATGGCGATGTCGGCGAAGGCGACGATCGGAACCCAGATGAGGTTGAGCAGCGCCACCACCACGCCGAGGCTCTCGGCGCCGAGCCAGTTCAGCCAGCCCAAGCCATATTCGCGCTTCTGGTCGGGCGTCAGCCGGCTGCGGCCGGGCAGGAAGTTCCGCCAGTGCTTCTTCACGATCTGGAGGCCGCCATAAGCCCAGCGGTGACGCTGCTTCTTGAAGGCCTCGTAGGTGTCGGGGAGCAGGCCCTGGCCGTAGCGGTGATTGGTGTAGTGGGTGGTCCAGCCGAGTTGCTGGATCGCGAGGCCGAGATCGCTGTCCTCGCAGATCGTGTCGGATGACCAGCCGCCGGCCATGTCCATCGCGGCGCGGCGGATCAGGCACATCGTGCCGTGCACGATGATGGCGTTGGCCTCGTTGCGCTGGACCATGCCGATGTCGAAGAAGCCGGCATATTCGCCGTTCATGATGTAGTGCATGATCGACAGGTCGCCGTCGCGATGCTCCTGCGGCGCCTGCACGAGGCCGACGCGCGGGTCGGCGAAAGCCGGCACGAGGTCCTTCAGCCAGTCGGGATCGACGACATAGTCGGCATCGAGGATGCCGATGATCTCGGCATCGACAGCGGTGCGGTCCATCGCGATGCGTAGCGCGCCGGCCTTGAAGCCCTGCACCTTCTCGGCGTTGATGAACTTGAAGCGTTCACCGAGCGCGCGGCAATGGTCCTGGATCGGCTGCCAGAAGGCGGGATCGGGCGTGTTGTTGATGATGACGACGCATTCGTAGTTCGGATAGTTCAGCCGCGACAGCGCATCGAGCGTCTGCTTCAGCATCTCGACCGGCTCGAAATAAGCGGGGACGTGGATCGAGACCTTCGGGTAGTAATTCTCGGGAACGTTCTCGACCGGCTTGCTCTTGGAGAGCAGCCGCTGCGGCGGCCGGCCCAAGGCCACCGCCGCGATCTCGTCGACGCGCGCCATCGCGATGAGGACAAGGGGAACAAGCAGGATCATGCCGAGCGTGAGCGCGAAGGCCGAGCCGAAGATGAAATAGTGGTCGTTCCAGAACGCGAACACGGTCGCGGCCCAGGCGCCGACGCCGTTGGCGGTCGCCGACAGCAGGAACGCCTGCCTGGCGGTCGGCTGCTCCAGCCGCAGGATCGGCAGCGACAGGAGGATGCCGACCAGCAGCGCAATTCCCATCAGCTTCCAGTAGTCGGGATTCTCGACCGGTCCGGTCCAGGCGAATTTCGGCTCGCGGCTGGCGTTCAGGATGCCCCAGTACGGACCGACGCCGCCCTCGAAATATTTCCAGGGCTGATCGATGGCTTCGACGATGTTGTATTCCATGCCGATGGCTTCGGCGCGGCTGACGAAGTTGCGCAGGGTCAGCGCCTGCTGGAACGGACCGGGGTCGGCGTTGCGCAGGTTGTAGCCCTGGCTCGGCCAGCCGAATTCGGCGATCACGATGCGCTTGCCCGGGAACAGATTGCGCAGCAGGTTATAGCGGTCGACGGCCTGGTCGACCGCCTGGTCCGAGCGGAAGTTTTCCCAATAGGGCAGCACGTGGGCGGCGATGAAGTCGACGTTGGAGGCAAGGTCGGGATTGTCGCGCCAGATGTTCCAGATCTCGCCGGTCGTGACGGGCACGCGGACCGAGCCCTTGACCTTCTTGATCATGTCGATGAGGTCTTCGACCTTCTGCTCGCCGCGGTAGATCACCTCGTTGCCGACCACGACGCCGACGACGTTGCTGTTCTTGCGGGCGAGTTCGATGGCGGCCTTGATCTCGCGCTCGTTGCGATCCTTGTCCTTGTCGATCCAGGCGCCGACGGTGACCTTGAGGCCGAACTCGGCCGCGATCGGCGGCACCAGCTCGACGCCGCCGGTGGACGAATAGAGACGGATCGCGCGCGTCATCGTCGACAGCGTCTTCAGGTCGGCGCGGATTTTCTCGACGGTGGGGATGTTGTCGATGTCGGGGTGCGCCGCGCCTTCGAACGGGGCGTAGGAGACGCTGGGCAGCAGGCCCTTGAAGTCGGGCGCGGGTTCCTTGTCGCGCAGGACTCCCCAGATGCCGGCGTGAAGCACGGACACAAGCAACAGAACGGCGGCGACAACGCGCATCGCGGCTAAACCAAAAGGGGCTGAGGTGGCAGGGAAGCGGATCCGACCCCGAGATCCGACCGAGTCCGCGGCAAGTGGAGCATACCTCTGCCGCGCGGTTTCACAACTGTCATGGCCTCATGACCGTATGAGGGCATGACAGTTTCGAAATGTGCGGCAGTGCCAACCGCTTCTATCGCCGATCGTTCCTGAACGGCGGCTGAAACGATCGCGGCTATTTCGAGGGCGCCGGTGTCGGGCTGGCCGCAGGCGCGGGGCTCGCGGCCGGCTGCGGGGCCGGCGAATTGCCCGTGGTTGGCGCCGCCGGCTGGGAGGCGCTGGCTGACGCCTGCTGCGGCTGGGATGCCGGGTTGATCCAGCAGGCGTGCACGCGGCTGTCCAGGGTCTCGGCGACCTTGGGATCGATCTGGCCGCCAAAGCGGGTCAGGCAGCGGAAGGCGGCCTGGATGTGGCCGCCGGGGCAGCCGAAGCGGTCGTAGAGGTCGAGATGGCGGAACGCGGTATCGAGGTCGTCGCGCCACATCAGCCGCACCACGCGCCGGCCGAGCCAGACGCATTCGGGGTTGCCGGCCGGGCCGTTGATGACCTGGGCTGCTTCGGCGAACTCGTCGGTGCGGCGCTGGTTCTGGGCGGCGTCCTTGGCGGCGGCATCGGCGGGCTGGGTGGCTGCCTTGCCCTGGTCCGGGGCGGGCGTGCCGCTCTGGGCGGAGGCGCCACCGAGACCGACCATCACGACCAGGGAGGAGACGGCCAAGGTGGCGGCGAACTGCCGCAGGACCGCATTTCGTAACTCGAACACCCGTTGCCGCATGAATTCCCCAATATATCAGCTGACCGCCCGCGCCAGGACCTCGCGGACTCGCCGGTGATGGCGTCCAAATGGGTCCCCAATGCGGCGGCAAAGTCCTGCCGAGTCCATGACCTGAATTTGAAATTTTGTCCAGCAAAGTCACGATCCTAGGCCTCTGTCGAACGGCCGCAGGTAAATTCCTCGGGGGAGGGAAGGATCCATCCCGGACACACCCCTTGGCAGATGGCGCGTGAGCAGGTAATCGACGGCACCTCGCGGAGGACGGAACCGATTTCTCTTCGTACGCCACTGGCGCTTCTGCTCGTTTCACTGGGTGCGATTGCTGCCGTGTGGTGGTGGCTGGCCACGCCAATCACGCTCGCGCGCGCCCCGATCGACCCGGCCGACAAGGTCCAATGCGTCTCCTATGCGCCGTTCCGCGGGGAACAGTCGCCGCTGAACGCGTGGACCCATATCGAGGCCGACCAGATCGAGCAGGATTTGCGCCAGCTCAAGGAGATCACTGACTGCGTCCGCACCTATTCGATGGAGAACGGGCTCGACCAGGTGCCGGCGATCGCCGCCAAGGTCGGCGGGCTGAAGGTGCTCCAGGGCATCTGGCTCTCCAGCAACCGCGCCAAGAATTTTGAGCAGGCCGCGCTCGCCGTCCGCCTTTCCAAGGAATTCCCCGGCATCATCACCAGCGTCATCGTCGGCAACGAGGTGCTGCTGCGCGGCGAGATGACGACGGCGGACCTCGTCTCCATCATCCGCTCGGTGAAGGCGCAGGTCAGCGTGCCCGTCACCTATGCCGACGTCTGGGAGTTCTGGCTCAGGAATCGCGAGGTCTATGACGCCGTCGACTTCGTCACGATCCACATCCTGCCTTATTGGGAGGATGTTCCGGTGAAGGCGAAGTTCGCAGCGAGCCATGTCGAGGCGATCCGCGAGCGCATGGCGGTCGCGTTCCCCGGCAAGGAGATCCTGATCGGCGAAACCGGCTGGCCCAGCGAAGGGCGCATGCGCGAGGGCGCGCTGCCGTCGCGCACCAACCAGGCGCGCGTCGTCTCGGAAATCCTGGGCCTGGCGAAAGCGAACAAGTTTCGCGTCAATCTGATCGAGTCCTATGACCAGCCCTGGAAGCGCAAGCTGGAAGGCACCGTCGGCGGCTATTGGGGCCTGTACGACTCGGTGCGCCGGAACCTGAAATATCCGCCGGGCCAGCCGATCAGCAATTTCCCGTACTGGAAATGGTACATGGGCGCCGGCATGGGCCTCTGCGTGCTGGTGTTCGCGGTCGCCGGCCTCACGCTGCGCAGGCGGCCGTGGACGCCGCGCTTCTCGGCCTGGCTCGGCGTCGCGATCTCGGCGACGTCAGCGGGCACCCTGCTCGGGATCGGCGCCGACAAGATGTACTATGAGAGTTACGGCATCGGCGGCTGGCTGCACTGGGGCGCGCTGCTTCTGGCCGGCATCCTGTCGCCGATCTTCTGCGCGCAGGCGATGGTGATCGGCCGCAGCCTTCCGACCTTCCTCGATCTGCTCGGCCCGCGCGAGGGCCGCAAATGGTCGAAGCTCACCGCCGTGCTCGGCCTGACGCTGGCGGTGACCGCGGTGATCGCGGCGCAGACCGCGCTCGCCTTCGTGTTCGACTCGCGCTACCACGACTTCCCCTACGCCTCGCTGACGATGGCGGTGGTGCCGTTCGCGGTGCTGATGCTGAACCGGCCGCAGATCGGCCAGCGTCCGATGGCGGAATCGGTATTCGCGGGCCTGCTCACGCTGGCGGCCGCCTATGTGCTGTTCAACGAGGGCCGCGAGAACTGGCAGTCGCTGTGGACCTGCGCGATCTACTTGCTGTTCGCGTTCACGCTGTGGCGGGCGCGGGCCGAGCAAATCCAAGAATGAACAGGCCGATCGCAAGGCCCGACAGCACGACATTGTAGAGCACGATGCCGAGGCCGGCGGCGACGATGCCGGCGGTCAGCAGCACGATCGACGGCCGCATCAGGTTCAGCGTCGCAACCACCAGCGCGACGATGCCGAACACCGAATTCTTGAACAGTACCGTCGAGACTGTGCGCGCCTTGCAGATCAGCGTCTGCAGGCCGGCGTCACAGGCGAGGCCGACGGTCGAGTTCTCGATGCCGAGATAGCGCAGATAGATCGCATAGCCGACGGACACGAAACCGACGACGATCAGGAACTGCACCTGGTAGGGCGTGAGGCGGAAGGGCTTTTTTGTCATGGGCGCAATATGGTCGGGATGACGGGAGGGGGCAACAGGCGAGGTGGATATTTCTGGTCGCTTGCGCTGTTCGACGAGTCATTGGTCGACGGCCATTGACGCCCCAATTTGATGAGAGGCCGCAGTGATCTAACTCGTGCGCGTCCCTACCGCCTGAAGAACGACGACAGCGTCGATCCCGCCGAGGCCGTCTCCGGTTTCGCTGGTGCGGCCGGCGGCTGAGGCGCGGGTGCAGGTGCGGGCTCCTCGCGCTTCGACGAGCGTTTTGAGGAGTAGCTGCGGCGGCGCTTCTCCGGTTTGGCGGCAGGCGCGGGGGCCGGCGCGGTCTCGGCTTGCGGCACCGCGTCCAGGTTCTTCTCGGAGTTCTTCTCCTGAACCCGGTCCTGAGTCTTCTCTTGTCCCTTCTCCGCTCCGCCGCGCATCGAGAGCCGCTGGCCGTCGAACACGGTGGTTTCGCAATGGCGGTCGTTCTCGGCGAGGCCCGCGCAGAGCTTTGCAGCGGCTGCCGCATTGATGAGGGGGCCGGCGCCCAAACGGAGCTGCATGCCGAGGCCGGCATTGCCTTCCTTGATCATGATGATCGGCCGCAGCGCCGCGATCTCCGGATTGGACTTGGTCAGGCCGCGCCAGAGCGCGCGCAGGCCGTCGAGCGAGTTGGCGCCGCCGAGGTCGATGGCGAAGCGGGTCTGCTGGACCGCGATTGCAGGGGCCTCGCTCTCGGCCGTCTCCGGCGGCTTGGCTGGCGCCGCTGCGACCTCGGTCGTCGCCGGCGCCTGCTCGGGCTTCTTCTCGGCGGCCTTCTCAGTCGTCTCGGGCTGCGTCAGCTTCGATGCGGCGGGATCAGGTGGCGCCATGATCGACTTGGATGGCACCAGCGGAAGCATCGGCAGTGCCGACGTTGTCAGCGGCGACTGCGACACCAGCGACGCCATGGCGGCGTTCTGCGGCGGCGGGATCAACTGGTCCTTTGCGGCCTCCTTCACAGCGTCTTTTGTCGGCTCCTTCGCCTGGTCCTTCGCGGCTGCCGCGCGCGGCTTGTCACTTGGGGGAGCCGGCGTCGAGGCGACCGGCGCGACGGTCGGCGCCGCGGGCTGGGTGTCAGGCGCCGGCGCGTCCTGCGGTTTCGCGCCCTGCTTGGCGATGGCGCCGGTGACGGAATCCATCCCTTGCTCGAGCACGGTGACGCGCGAATAGAGCCGGTCACGATCGGTGTTCAGCGTCTCGATGGCGGAGGCGAGGCGGCGGGCCTCGTTCTGGCTCTCCTTGGTCAGCATCTGGAGCCGGTCGGCCTGGCGCGACAGATCGGCCGACGCAACCTGGTCACGGCGCCAGCCGAGCTGGGCCTGATTGGCCATCACGGCCATCACGACGGCGCCGACGGCAACCACGCCCCACGCGCCCAGCCGCCACATCATGCTGCGGTCGACCGCGCTTTCCTCGGCCAGAAGTCCGGAGAACAGCCCGCCGGTCTCCTTGGCCCCGAAGGCGTCCGCCAGTGGGTCGGAATCCTTTGCCATGAACGTTAAGTGCCCAGCCCCGAACTGCTTCCCCGAATCAATCAGGGAACATTAACAGGAAAACCCCGTCGCACTTGAATTCCGGGCGTTTGCGGGGGTAGCAAGGCGACAGCTCATGACGGCATCGGCCTGGCGCCGCCCGTTGATTCGGCCATGTTTGACAGGATTTCGATGACCGCCCGTTCCAGCCTCACGATCGTACTCGCCGCCGGCGAAGGCACGCGCATGCGATCGAACCTGCCGAAAGTGCTGCATCCGGTCGCCCACCAGAGCCTGCTCGCGCACGTGCTCGCCGCCACACCGAAGGGAACCGGCACCTCGCTCGCCGTCGTGATCGGCCCCGACCATCAGGCGGTCGGGGACGAGGCGAAACGTATCCGTCCCGATGCGCTCACCTTCGTGCAGGCAGAACGGCTCGGCACCGCGCATGCGGTGCTGGCGGCGCGCGAGGCGATTGCGCGGGGCGCCGACGATCTGCTGATTGCCTTCGGCGACACGCCGCTGATCTCGGCCGAGACCTTTGCGCGGCTGCGCGCGCCGCTCGCGAAGGGCGCAGCAATCGCAGCGCTCGGCTTTCGCGCTGCCGATCCCACCGGCTACGGCCGCTTCATCGTCGAGGGCGACCGTCTGGTCGCGATCCGCGAGCATGCCGATGCCAGCGCGGACGAGCGCAAGATCGATCTGTGCAATGCGGGCCTGATGGCGATCGACGGGCGCCGTGCACTCGCGATCCTCGACAAGATCGGCAATGCGAATTCGAAGGGCGAATATTATCTGACCGACGCGGTCGGCGTCGTTCGTGAACAGGGATGGGAGGCCGTCGTGATCGAGACCAGCGAGGACGAGGTGCGCGGCATCAACACCAAGGCGCAGCTCGCGGAGGCCGAAGGCGTGATGCAGGCGCGCTTGCGCAAAGCGGCGATGGACGCAGGCGTCACGCTGATCGCGCCCGAGACCGTTTATCTGTCCGCCGATACCGTGTTCGGCAATGACGTCACCATCGAGCCGTTCGTGGTGATCGGTCCGGGCGTGTCGATCGCCGACGGCACGGTGATCCATTCCTTCTCGCATATCGTGCAGACCACGCTCGGCAAGAACGTCTCGATCGGCCCCTATGCGCGGCTGCGACCCGGCACCTCGCTCGGCGACGGCGCGCGGATCGGCAATTTCGTGGAAACCAAGGCCGCGACGCTGGAGGCCGGCGTCAAGGTCAACCATCTCTCCTACATTGGCGACGCCACCATCGGCGCCAATTCCAACATCGGCGCCGGCACCATCACCTGCAACTACGACGGCTTCAAGAAGCACAAGACGGTCATCGGGCAGGGCGCCTTCGTCGGCACCAACTCATCGCTGGTCGCACCGGTGAAAATCGGCAACGGCGCCTATATTGGCTCCGGCTCGGTGATCACCCGCGACGTGCCCGACGACGCCATGGCGCTGGAGCGCAATCAGCAGACGATCCGGGAAGGCGGCGCTGCGCGCTATCGCGAGATGAAGACCGGCGGCAAGAAGCCGGAAAAGAAGCCGGAGAACTGAGCGCCAACTGCGGTGTCGTCTCGCTTTGTGCGCGATCTCTTCAGTTTTCTGATCGACACATTCGTCACGGGCATGGGGCGACTGCTGCTACGGGAGATGAACGAGTACGATCCGCCCGAGATTTTGGCCCTCGTCATCGGGCTGGCGTTCTGGGCGCTCGTCGTTTTCCTCGTGTATGCTGCGGTGCTGGGGTGGTGAGGCTTCCGCTACTCGTCGTCGGAGAATTCCGAGAAGATCGCGCGCGTCAGGCGCCAGCCGCGCGGCTTGGCGCGCTTGGCCGGCTCACCGGCAGCGTGCTTGACGAAGACGGGTTTGCTTTCCTTGCCGCGCTGGGGCGGGGGCCAATGCGCTAGATGCGTGCCCGTGGTTTCACTGGCGCGCAGGAACGTCGATGACAGACCTTTGCGGTCGGATGAGCCTTTCATGGCCTTATTCTCCTGTCCCGGAATCGTTGGCCAAACTTGTTGACAAGGAGTTAATGCGCGCGGTTTAAGGCCGGCCAATTCGACGCAGTCGAAGCCGGATGCGAAACGGTGCTGTCTCAATCAGCAATAATTATTGAGTATCTGGTTCCTTAGGAACTTCGCTAAAGACCGAGCGGATCGTTTAGGCGATTTTTCGACGATTTGGGGGATATTGATCCGCATGTGCGGGATTGTCGGCATTCTCGGGCGCACGCCGGTTGCAGAGCAATTGGTGGATTCGCTCAAACGTCTTGAATATCGCGGCTACGACTCCGCGGGCGTCGCCACGCTCGAAGGCAAGCATCTCGCGCGCCGCCGCGCCGAGGGCAAGCTGAAGAACCTGGAGAAGCGTCTCGAGGCCGAGCCGCTCAAAGGCACGACCGGCATCGGCCACACCCGCTGGGCCACCCACGGCAAGCCGACCGTCAACAATGCCCATCCGCACGCGACCGAACGCGTTGCCGTGGTCCACAACGGCATCATCGAGAATTTCCGCGAGCTGCGCGAGGAGCTCGAGAAGAAGGGCACGGTGTTCCACACCGAGACCGACACCGAGACCGTGCTGCATCTCGTGGACGATCTGCTCACGCGCGGCAACAAGCCCGTGGAAGCGGTGAAGCTGACGCTGGCGCGGCTGCGCGGCGCCTTCGCGCTCGGCTTCATCTTCGCCGGTGACGACGACCTCATGATCGGCGCCCGCAACGGCCCGCCGCTCGCGATCGGATATGGCGACGGCGAGATGTATCTCGGCTCCGACGCCATCGCGCTCGGCCCGTTCACCGACACGATCAGCTATCTCGAAGACGGCGACTGGGTCGTGCTGACGCGCAAGGGCGCCACGGTCTTCGACAAGGACGGCCACGCTGTCCAGCGCGAGAAGATCAAGCATGCCGCCTCGACCTCGCTGGTCGACAAGGCCAATTACCGCCACTTCATGGCCAAGGAAATTCACGAGCAGCCGGAAGTGGTCGGCCACACGCTGGCGCGCTATGTCGACATGGCAACCGAGCGCGTCTCGCTGCCGGTCAAGCTGCCGTTCGACTTCAAGAGCATCCAGCGCATCAACATCACCGCCTGCGGCACCGCGAGCTATGCCGGCTTCGTCGCGAAATACTGGTTCGAACGCTTTGCGCGCGTGCCGGTCGAGGTCGATGTCGCCTCCGAATTCCGCTACCGCGAGGCGCCGTTGCGGAAGGGCGATCTCGCCATCTTCATCTCGCAGTCGGGCGAGACCGCCGACACGCTGGCCGCGCTGCGCTACGCCAAGGCCGAGGGCGTGCACACGGTGGCCGTCGTCAACGTGCCGACCTCGACGATCGCGCGCGAGAGCGAGACCGTGCTGCAGACGCTGGCCGGTCCCGAGATCGGCGTCGCCTCGACGAAAGCCTTCACCTGCCAGCTCATGGTGCTGGCAAATCTTGCGATCGCGGCCGGCAAGGCCCGCGGCGAATTGTCCGACGAGGACGAGACCAAGCTCGTTCATGGCCTCGTCGAGATCCCGCGCCTGATGTCGGACGCGCTCACCACCGAGCTCCAGATCGAGAAGCTCGCGCGTGAGATCGCCAAATCGCGCGACGTGCTCTATCTCGGCCGCGGCACCAGCTTCCCGCTCGCGCTCGAAGGCGCGCTGAAGCTGAAGGAGATCTCCTATATCCATGCCGAGGGCTATGCCGCCGGCGAGCTGAAGCATGGGCCGATCGCGCTGATCGACGAGACCATGCCGGTCGTCGTCATCGCCCCCTATGACCGCGTGTTCGAAAAGACCGTCTCCAACATGCAGGAGGTTGCCGCCCGCGGCGGCAGGATCATCCTGATGACGGACGCAAAGGGCGCGGAGGAGGCGACCGTCGAGTCCCTCGTCACCATCGTCATGCCCGACATGGCGGCCGCGTTCACGCCGATGGTCTATGCCGTCCCCGTGCAGCTGCTCGCCTACCACACGGCGGTCATCATGGGCACCGACGTCGACCAGCCGCGCAACCTCGCGAAATCGGTGACCGTGGAATAGGCAGAAGGGATCAGGCCGGAACGCTAGGTAGTCTTCCAAAACCTGCTAGAAGACCCTAGCTTGAGTGCAGCGACCGACCTGGAACCCGAATGACCCCCCGCGACGACGCGCCTGCGCCGCTTGATCCCATCCCGGAACCGCATACCGGCCTGATGGGCCGCTTTCGCAATTATTTCCTCACCGGCCTCGTCGTGACGGGGCCAATTGCCATCACGCTGTATCTGGTCTGGTGGTTCGTCACCTGGGTTGACGGCGTGGTGCGGCCGTTCGTGCCGTTGGCCTACCGGCCCGAAACCTATCTGCCGTATGTCGTTCCAGGTTGGGGACTGATTGTCGCATTCTTCACGCTGACGCTGGTCGGCTTCCTCGCGGCCAATCTGATCGGCCGGACGCTGGTCGATATCGGCGAGACCTTCCTCGGTCGGATTCCGGCGGTGCGCGCCATCTATCGCGGCCTGAAGCAGGTGTTCGAGACGCTGTTCTCGGGCAAGGGCTCGAGCTTCCGGAAAGTCGGCCTGGTCGAGTTTCCGTCGCCGGGCATGTGGTCGATCGTGCTGATCTCGCAGTCGCCGAACGAAGAGGTCGCGCGCAGCCTGCCGGGGCAGGAGGAGCACGTCTCCGTGTTCCTGCCGTGCTCGCCGAACCCGACCACGGGCTTCTTCTTCTACGTGCCCAAGAGCAAGATCGTCGAAGTCGACATGAGCACCGAAGATGCCGCGACCCTGATCATGTCGGCCGGCGTGGTGCAGCCGGGCTCGGCGCCCGACCCGAAAAAGGCCGCCGCGCTCGCGGGCATGGCGAACGCCGCGCGCATCGCCCATGCGTCCGCGCTCCAGCCCCAGCCTGCGAAGGTGGAGTAGGGCCATTCCCGTTTCGGATGGCCGCATTCGCGCAAGCACTTTCGTCCTCTGCTAGTCTTCCGGTTGAATTGAGCGCCTCGCTCGGAATTCGACCTGGAGTGCATGATGACGAAGACCATTGCGATCCTCGCGCCCGGCGCCATGGGCAGCGCCGTGGCCCGCCGCCTTGGCGAAAACGGTGCGCGCGTGCTGACGTCGTTGAAGGGGCGTAGCGAGGCGACGCAAAAGCGCGCCGCGGACGCCGGCATGATCGGCGCCGAGGACGACGCGATCGCGGAGGCCGACATCATCCTTTCGATCGTGCCGCCGGGCGAAGCCGTGGCTTTGGCCGAACGCCTGGCGGCGCTGATCGTCCGGCGCGAGAAGAAGCCCATCGTCGTCGACTGCAACGCGGTCAATGTCGATACCGTCCAAAGAATCGAGGAGATCATCGGCTCGGCGCAGGCGCCGTTCGTCGATGGCGGCATCATCGGCTTCCCGCCGCAGCCCGGCGGCAAGAGCCCGGCCTTCTACCTGTCCGGCGAGTACGCCGGGGATCTCGCGGTACTGAAGGATCTCGGGCTCGACGTGCGGATTGTCGAGGGACCCGTCGGCGCGGCCTCCGCGCTGAAGATGTCCTATGCCGGTATCGTCAAGGGCCTGGCCGGCATCGGCTCGGCCATGGTGGTCGCGGCCACGAAGGCGGGCGCGGCTGACGCGCTGCGCGACGAGCTCGCGCTGAGCCAGCCCGCGGTCCTGGCCCGGCTCGAAGTCGCGCTGCCGGACATGATCCCGAAAGCCTATCGCTGGGTCGCGGAGATGCGGGAGATCTCGGGTTTCCTCGGGCCCGACCATCCGGCGAGCCAGATCTACGAAGGCTTTGCGCGCTGGTTCGAGCACCTCGCCGCGGACGCGAATGGCGAAGCGGTGGATGCGGCACTGCTGAAGGCCTTCGCAGCGCGTGTCGCGCAGAAGAAGGCCTGACCGTCCAGTCTGAAGTCACGGCGATGGATCACTCGCCGTGCACTGAAACCGACTCCAGAAAACCCTGGATGTCCCGGTCGCGTCTCAGGCGCACGACCGGGACATCGGGGCCATATTGAAGGCGCTCGGCCTCGATGACGGGCACGCGCTCGGTGTCGTAGCGCCACGCCTCCTTCATCAGTTTCCAGTCGAACTGTTCCGGACATCCCTCGGGCAGATCGGGTCGCGTCGTGTCGCGATCGAACGCGGAGCGCCAGAGAATGCGCCACTGGCAGAGCCAGCGTGGGCGGTCGATGACGACCAGGGTGTCGGCACGCGCAAGCGTGAGATCGAAGGCGAGCCCCGAGAAGCTGCCGTCGATGACCCATGCGTCGCCCGCGATCTGCTCCGCGACGCGTAGACGGAAGCTGGCCTTGTCGGATGGCTTCCATCCCGGCCGCCAGTAGAGCACGTCGAGATGCACCACGGGCAGTCCAAGCTTCCGCCCGAGACTTCGGGAGAGGCTCGTCTTTCCGCTTCCCTGAGAACCGACGACGATGACCCTGCGCATGAGCGCAAGGTTTCATAAAGTCGACCGCGGCGAAAGGGTGAGTCTTCTGAAGCGGCTCTATCCACTTCGTCATTGCGAGCGCAGCGAAGCAATCCAGCCTGTCTCCGTGGGAAGATTCTGGATTGCTTCGCTGCGCTCGCAATGACGGGGAGGAGACGCCGCACGCCCCGTCTGCTATTGTTTCTGCGGAGACAGATGGATGCAATCGGAGTTCGAATGAGAGTGCTGGTGATCGGCGCAGGCGCGCTTGGAGGCTATTACGGAGCTCGCCTGGTCCGAGCGGGCGGCGACGTGACCTTTCTGGTGCGAGCGAAGCGCGCCGAGCAATTGCGGCGGAATGGATTGCAGGTCGTGAGCCCGCATGGCGACTTTGCCGTGCAGCCGAAGATCGTCCTGGCTAACGATCTCAAGGAGACGTTCGACGTCGTGCTGGTCGGGGTGAAATCCTACTCGCTCGACGATGCGATGGCCCAGTTTGCCCCGGCCGTTGGCGCCAACACGATGATTCTGCCGATACTCAACGGATTGAAACATATTGACGCTCTGACCGCGAAGTTCGGTGCTGCGCGCGTCCTCGGCGGCCTGGCGAACGTCAGCGCCGGGCTCGACGCAGATGGTCGTGTCGTTCAGTTCATGGCCAATCAGACCATAGTCTTCGGCGAGACCAACGGGGCGCTGAGCGAGCGTGCCTTCGCGCTGGAAACATTGCTCCATGTCCCCGGCATCGACGTGCGCGCCAGCGAAGCGATCATGCAGGACATGTGGGAAAAGTTCGTCCAGCTCAGCACGCTCGCTGGCATCACTTGCCTGATGCGCGCAAGTATCGGCGATATCCTGGCGGTGCCGAACGGCGAGCAGTCCATTTTCCGGCTGTTCGCGGAATGCTGTGCCGTTGCAACGGCGTCGGGTTTTGAGCCACGCGCCCCGTTCATCGAGTTCGACCGGAAACTGTTCACCACCCTGGACTCGCCGCTCAAGGCTTCGATGCTGCGCGATATCGAGCGTGGTTCGGTCACCGAAGCGGAGCATATCCTGGGCGATATGGCCAATCGCGCCCGCACGCTCGGTATCGATACGCCGCTGCTGGATCTGGCCCGCGCGCATGTGGCGGCTTATGAGGTCGGGCGCCGAAGAGCAGCAGGCTAACCCGCCCCGATCAGCGGGATCGCCTCGTCGCGCTCGTAGAGATACAGCAGGCACCGCAGCGCCTCGCCGCGCTCGCCCTTCAGCTTCGGATCGTCTTTCAGGATCCGCAGCGCTTCGTCTCTAGCCTGGGTGATGAGCTGGCCGTGCACCTCCGACCGCGCGATGCGGTAGCCGGGCAGGCCGCTCTGGCGCACGCCGAGCACGTCGCCTTCGCCACGCAGCTTCAAATCTTCCTCGGCGATGCGAAAGCCGTCGGTGGTCTCGCGGATGACCTTCAGGCGTGCCTTCGACATCTCGCCGAGCGGCTCGCTGTACAGCAAGAGGCAGGTCGAGGCTTCCGAGCCGCGACCGATGCGGCCGCGCAGCTGGTGCAGCTGGGCCAGGCCAAACCGTTCGGCGTTCTCGATCACCATGATGGTCGCGGCCGGCACGTCGACGCCGACCTCGACCACGGTGGTCGCAACCAGAAGGCCGATCTCATGGGCGGCGAACTGGCCCATCACACGGTCCTTCTCGGTGCCCTTCATCTGGCCGTGGACGAGGCCGACGCGGTCGCCGAAACGCTTTTGCAAGCTCTCGAAGCGTTTGGTCGCGTTGGTCAGGTGCTCGGTGCCTTCGGCCTCGGATTCTTCGACCAGCGGGCAGATCCAGTAGACCAGCTTGCCCGCCTCCAAGGCCCGGCCGATGCTTTCCGTGACCTCATTGAGGCGGCTCATCGATATGGTGCGGGTCTCGATCGGCTGGCGGCCGGCGGGCTTCTCGCGCAACTCGGAGATGTCCATGTCGCCGAAATAGGTCAGCACCAGCGTGCGCGGTATCGGCGTCGCACTCAGCACCAGCACGTCGACGGCGGCGCCCTTCGAGGTCAGCGCGAGGCGTTCGCGCACCCCGAAACGATGCTGCTCGTCGACGACGGCCAGGGCGAGATCGCTGAAGATCACGTCGTCCTGGATCAGCGCATGGGTGCCGACGAGGAGATTGATCTCGCCGGCTTCGAGTTGCGCCAACAGCTCGCGCCGCTCCTTGCCTTTCTCGCGGCCGGTGAGGATGGCCACGCGCAGCCCTGCGCGCTCCGCGAGCGGGGCAATGGTCTTGATGTGCTGCCGCGCCAGGATTTCCGTCGGCGCCATCAGCGCGGCCTGTTTGCCGACTTCGGCGACGGCAGCGGCCGCCAGCAGCGCCACCACGGTCTTGCCCGAGCCGACATCGCCCTGAAGCAGGCGCAGCATGCGCACGGGCTGTTTCAGATCCTCGGCGATGGCGGCGATCGCTTCTCGCTGCGACGACGTCAATGCATAGGGCAGGGCGTCGATGATCTTGTTGCGCAAGTGACCGTCGCCGGCGTTGCGGACGCCGGCCGGGCGGCGCAATTGGGCGCGGATCAGGGCCAGCGCGAGCTGGCCGGCCAAGAGCTCGTCGAAGGCGAGGCGTGACCAGTAGGGCTTTTCGGGCAGGATGTCGGTGAGTTCGACCGGCTGATGCACGCGGCTGAGCGCCTCGGTGACCGTCGGAAAACTGCAGCGGCGCATCACCTCCGGGCTGATCCATTCCGGCAGGGCGGGCAGCTTCTGCAGCGCTTGCGCGACCGCGCGTCGCAGCGAGCCGAGCGCCAGACCCGTGGTCAGCGGATAGACCGGGTCGATGCCCGAGAGCTTCGAGATCGCCTCCTCGTCGAGCACGCGGTCGGGATGCACAATCTGCGGGATGCCGTCATACATCTGCAGCGTGCCCGAGACGTAGCGCTTCTCGCCCATCGGCAGCAGCTTTTCGACATAGCCGGGCTTGGCGCGGAAGAAGGTCAGCACGACGTCGCCGGTGTCGTCGCTGGCGTAGACGAGATAGGGCGCGCGGGCGTTGCGCGGCGGAGGCGGGCGATGGCGATCGACGGTGACCTCCAGCGTCACCATGGTTCCCTGGACGGCGTCGCGGATCTTTGGCCGCGCACGGCGGTCGATGACCTGGCTCGGCAAATGCAGCAGCAGGTCAACCAGGCGCGGCGTCTCGTTGCGGCTGAGCAGGTACTGCAGCAGCTTGTCCTGCTTCGGACCGACGCCGGGCAGGCTGGTCACGGGAGCAAACAGCGGATTGAGCAGGCTGGGGCGCATGAGAGCGAATCTAGGATCGTTTCGGCCCGTCATGCCCGGCTTTATGCCGGGCATCCACGTCTTTTTTCGCGGCGCCCACGCGGGCAGCGGGCCATGCCAAATCGAGGGCTGACAGGGGCGGTCCGAGTGGCTATATCACCCCGGCCCGGCACGTCCGGGCTTTCTGCGTTTGACTGGATCTGAGACATGACGGGAACGACACGATCGAGCAACGGGCTGGACGATCGCCGCAAGCGGCTTCTGTTCCGCTGCTGGCACCGCGGCACGCGCGAGATGGACCTGATCCTGGGCCGCTTCGCGGATGCCGAGATCGGCAATCTGTCCGACGACGAGCTGACCGAGCTCGAGACCCTGCTCGAAGAGTCCGATCCCGATCTCTATGCCGCCATCACCGGTGACAAGGTGCTGCCAGCTGATGTCACCGGCGCGCTGTTTGCCCGCATCAAGGCGTTCCCGATTACGGACGGCGATTTATGAAACAGGGGATGAAGTCGCCGGCCGAGCTGCTCACGCCCGGCCGCGCGCTGACGCTTGCCAATGTTGCCGAGGGCGCCGAGGGCCTCGTCATCTCCGATCTCGCCCGCGCCATCGCCGCGCGGCCGAAGAAACCGGCCGTCAGCCTTGCCGTGGTCTGCCGCGACGGCGGGCGAATGCAGCAGCTCGAGCGCGCGCTGCAATTCTTCGCGCCCGATTTGCCGGTGCTGACCTTTCCGGCCTGGGACTGCCAGCCCTATGACCGCGTCTCGCCGCATGGCGGCATCCTGGCGCAGCGCCTGACCACACTGGCGCGGCTTGCGCCGCTGACCGGCAGCGACAAGCCGCTGATCGTGCTGACCACGGTGAACGCAATCCTGCAGCGCGTCCCTGCGCGCGAACTCGTTGCCGCGCAGGCGCTGTCGGTTGCGCCGGGCAACGTGGTGCCGATGGACACCATCGTCGCCTGGCTCGAGCACAACGGCTACAACCGCTCCTCGACCGTGCGCGAGCCCGGCGAATATGCCGTGCGCGGCGGTATCCTGGATCTGTTTCCGGCCGGCCTCGACCAGCCGGTCCGCTTCGACTTCTTCGGCGACAGCCTGGAATCGATCCGCTCCTTCGACGCCGAGACCCAGCGCACGATGCTCGACATGCGCTCGCTCGACCTCGTGCCGATCTCGGAATTCCAGCTCGTCACCGACACCATCCGCCGCTTCCGCATGGGCTATGTCGCCGAGTTCGGCGCGCCCGAGCGCGACGATGCGCTGTACGAGGCCGTCAGCGAGGGCCGCCGCCATCCCGGCATGGAGCACTGGCTGCCGCTGTTCCAGGACCGGATGGACACGCTGTTCGACTATCTGCAAGGCGCAGCCATCGCGATCGAGCCTCAGGCCGAGGACGCCGTTCGCGAGCGTTTCAAGCAGATCCAAGATTACTACGAAGCCCGCCGCGATGCGATGGAGCATCCCGGCGGCGGTGCCATCTACAAGCCGCTGCCGCCCGACAGGCTCTATCTCACCGACGAGGAATGGACCAGGCGCGAAAGCGAGATGTCGCTGGTGCGGCTGACGCAGTTTTCGGTTCCGGCCGATGGTGTGACGATCGTCGATGCCGGCGCGCGCAAGGGCCGCGACTTCGCACCCGAACGCAATGACGCCACCGTCAACGTGTTCGAGTCCGTCGTCAGCCACGTGATGGCGCTGCATGCCCAGCGCAAGAAGGTCGTGATCGCGCTCTGGAGCGAGGGATCGCGCGACCGCATGACCTCGATGCTGCGCGACCACAAGCTGACCCACACCACCAGCGTCAACGCCTGGCGGACGGTGCAGGCGACCCCGCGCAACGAGACCATGCTCGCCGTGCTCGGCCTGGAGGCCGGGTTCGAGACCGATGAGATCGCGCTGATCAGCGAACAGGACATCCTCGGCGACCGCCTGGTGCGGCCGCGCAAGGCCAGCCGCAAGCTCGACAATTTCATCTCGGAGGTGACGAGCCTCACCGCCGGCGACATCGTCGTCCATGCCGACCACGGCATCGGCCGCTTCATCGGCTTGCAAACCCTCGACGTCGCCGGCGCGCCGCATGACTGTCTTGAGCTGCATTACGCCGCCGACGCAAAACTGTTTCTGCCGGTCGAGAACATCGAGCTGCTGTCGCGCTACGGCTCCGACCAGACCACGGTCGAGCTGGATCGTCTGGGCGGAAGCGGCTGGCAGACCCGCAAGGCGAAGCTCAAGAACCGCATTCGCGAGATCGCGGGCGAGCTGATCAAGATCGCCGCCGCGCGCCATTTGCACGAGGCACCAAAGCTGCCGGTGCAGCCGGGCCTCTACGACGAGTTCTGTGCGCGCTTCCCCTACGACGAGACCGAAGACCAGCTCGGCGCCATCGAATCGACCTTGAAGGACCTCGAGCTCGGCCGTCCGATGGACCGGCTGATCTGCGGCGACGTCGGCTTCGGCAAGACCGAGGTGGCCTTGCGCGCGGCCTTTGCCGTCGCGCTCGAGGGCAAGCAGGTCGCGGTCGTGGTGCCGACCACGCTGCTCGCCCGCCAGCACCACAAGACCTTCACCGACCGCTTCAAGGGCTTTCCGGTGAACGTGGCGCAGGCCTCGCGCTTGGTCCCGACCAAAGAGCTGAACCTGGTTAAGAAGGGCATTGCCGACGGCTCGGTCGATATCGTCGTCGGCACCCACGCGCTGCTCGGCAAGGCGATCAAGTTCCGCGATCTCGGCCTCGTCATCGTCGACGAGGAGCAGCATTTTGGCGTCACCCACAAGGAACGGCTGAAGGCGCTTCGCTCCGAGGTGCACGTGCTGACGCTGTCGGCGACGCCGATCCCGCGCACGCTGCAACTGGCGTTGACCGGCGTCCGCGAGCTCTCGATCATCGCATCGCCGCCGGTCGACCGCCTCGCGGTGCGCACCTTCGTCGCCCCGCACGATCCGTTGATGATCCGCGAGGCGCTGCTGCGCGAACGCTATCGCGGCGGCCAGGCGTTCTACGTGGTGCCGCGCATCGACGACCTCGCCGAGGTCAAGGACTTCCTCGACAAGAACGTGCCGGAGATGAAGGTCGCGGTCGCGCACGGCCAGATGCCGCCCGCGGTGATCGAAGACATCATGACCGCCTTCTACGACGGCAAGTTCGACATCCTGCTGTCGACCACCATCGTGGAATCCGGCCTCGACATTCCCAACGCCAACACTCTGATCGTGCATCGTGCCGACATGTTCGGCCTGGCGCAGCTGTATCAGCTCCGCGGCCGCGTCGGCCGCTCCAAGCTGCGGGCCTATGCGCTGTTCACGCTGCCGGCGCAGCAGAAGATCACCGCGCAGGCCGAGCGCCGGCTCACCGTGTTGCAATCGCTGGAGACGCTGGGCGCGGGCTTCCAGCTCGCCTCGCACGACCTCGACATCCGCGGCGCCGGCAACCTGCTCGGCGAGGAGCAGTCCGGCCACATCAAGGAAGTCGGCTTCGAGCTCTACCAGTCGATGCTGGAGGAGGCGATCGTCAACCTCAAGGCCGGCGTGTCCGAGCCCGCCGCCGACCACTGGTCGCCCTCGATCACCATCGGCATGCCCGTGCTCATTCCGGAAGACTATGTCGGCGACCTCTCGGTGCGGCTGTCGCTGTACCGGCGGCTCGCCGATCTCGACACCGAGGAGGAGATCGAGAACTTTGGCGCCGAGATGCGCGACCGTTTCGGCGTGCTGCCCGACGAGGTGCGCTATCTGTTCAAGGTCGCCGCGATCAAGGCGTTCTGCCGCACGGCCAATGTCGGGAAGATCGATGCCGGACCGAAGGGCGCGGTCATCGCCTTCCGCGACAATTCGTTCGCCCACCCCGATCGCCTGGTGTCGTTCATCCGCAGCTACGGCCAGGCCGCCAAGGTGCGGCCGGACATGAAGGTGGTGTTCCTGCAGGACTGGGAGACACCGGAAGAGCGTCTCGCCGGCACCACCGAGATCATGCGGCAGCTGGCACAGCTGGCGCAGAGCAAGAAGGCGGCGTAATTGTTCCGAGCGCCACCGGAGCGGTACTCGGATACAAGACAGCGGCATATGGCCACTTGCGGAATGATCGAACGACAGCCATGTTCGATTCGTCGAGTTCGGCCGACGATTTGGCCTCGCCGCTGATAGCGTGCCCGACTGATGACCTGATTCGTGTGACCCGCGACTGGTTTACCGGCCGCGGGTTTTTTGTACCGCAAAGCGGGGCTGCCCCGCCCATTGAAACTTCTGAGGTCGCGAGCGTGTCTATCAATATTGATTCAGGCCAGGAACACGGTGACGAACACGACGACGTCATGTATCCGCAGGTCCTGCCGTTCATATTGGTCCACGCGGGATGCGTCGCGGCGATCTGGTCGGGCGTCTCGTGGCAAGCCGTTACCATTTGCGCGGTTCTGTACTGGTTGCGCATGTTTGCGATCACCGCCGGCTATCACCGGTATTTCTCGCATCGGGCTTACGCGACCAGCCGGGTGTTTCAGTTCATCCTGGCCTTCCTGGCCCAGAGTAGCGCTCAGAAAAGCGTCCTCTGGTGGGCTGCCAAACATCGCCATCATCATCTTCACTCGGATACGGCGCAGGATGTGCATTCGCCCCGGCACAAGGGCTTCCTCTACAGTCATCTCGGCTGGATCTTCTACCGGCAGCACGATGCAACCGATCTGGTGAAAGTATCGGATCTGGCGTCGTATCCCGAGTTGATGTGGCTGCACAAACTGGAGCTTCTGCCGGCATTCGTGCTCGCGGGCCTCTGCTTCCTCATTGCGGGGTGGTCAGGACTCGTGGTCGGCTTCCTCTGGAGCACGGTGCTCGTGTATCACGGCACGTTCTGCATCAACTCCCTCGCACATGTTCACGGCCGCAGGCGGTATGTGACCGGTGATGATTCCCGCAACAACTGGCTGCTCGCTCTCGTCACGATGGGCGAGGGGTGGCACAACAATCACCACGCCTATCAGGCCAGTGCTCGACAGGGCTTCCACTGGTACGAGATTGATCTCACCTATTATATCCTGGTGGCATTGTCCTGGCTCGGGATTGTCCGGGATCTGAAGATGCCGCCCAAGCAGGTCCTGCGCAATGAGCACCGGTTGGGATCACGCGTGATCAAGCAGGCGGCCGAGCAGCTCGCCGCTCGCTTCAATCCTGAACACATCGCACAGGCGATCAAGACGTCGATCCATGAGACCGAATTGTCGGTCCGGGACGCGATCATTCTGTTGCAGCAGCGTGCCGATTTGCGTCTGTCCACCATGCCGACTCGCGACCAGTTGCTGGCTGAAGCGCAGCGCATGTTCGCAAAGACGATGTCGCTGGACGACATCGTCGACCGGGCCCACGAGCTCCTGAAAGAGACTGTCGGCTTTCTCCTGGCCACTCCCGCTCTGGCGGCCGCCCCGAAATCGGGCGCGAATGGTGGCGCTTAGCGCGACGATCCCCGTACAAGGGGCGCGCTCGTGATCAGGGATTGCTGACGCGCGACTACGACGCCGCGCGCGACGCGTCGGCTGAGAGACGCCCGAGCAGTGACCGCGCCGTATCCGACGGCGACAGCGAGTCCACGCTGACGACGGGATCGCTGCGCATCTCGTGCTTGCCATTGGAGGTGTGCCGCATCACCGCCGACAGGCGGCGGGCGATCATGTGGGCGGTACGGAAGTCGGTCTCCGCGAACACGACGATGACGGAGCCGTCTTTCTGCGCCACGCCAAAATCCATCTGCCGCATCAGGCGGCTCAGGATCCGCGCGGCGTCGAGCTGGGCGCGGGAATTGCCGGGCTCGAAGGCGAAGCGCGCCACGGAGAGGCCGCCGCCGCGGGCAAGAGCCTGCTCGACCGCCTTGGCGAAATCGCGGGCAAAAGCTTCCACCGTGAGCAGGCCGCTGCGCGGGTCGAGCCAGCCGCCGGCATCGATCGAGCGCAGCGTGCGGCTCAGTTGCGCTTCCATCGCGTGCTGGCGGATCAGCGGCAGCGCGTTGGCGGCGACCATCGCCGGCATGCCGGGGATCAGCTCGAGATTGGGCAGGTCGTAAGTCTGCGCGAGCTGGTGCGCGGTGACAACCACGGGCAGGCTGCGGAATCGGGTGTCTTCGGCGAGCACCGTGAGGAAGGCGTCGGTGACGCGCGCGGTAAAACCTTCGGCGAGTACGACGCCATCGATGTCGCGGGTGTTGAGATGCTTGGCCGCGGCCTCGATCGAGAGCGCGCCGACGACCCCGACGCGTTCGCCGAGCGCGACCGAGAGCGCAGGATAGGCTGCGCCGCGGCCGATCAGGAGCACCGTTGCATCGCGGGCCGGATCCCCCTCCGGCAACCCGACTTTCGCGTCCGGCAGCCGGCGCAGAACCGTCGCATGGAGAGTCCGTACGCGCAGCGCCGCGCGGAGCCGCGCGACGAGGCGGTCGGAATTGCCGCCGCGCGAGGAAAAGGGCAGGGCGTTCTGCGGCAGCGTGCCCGCAGCATCGAGCGCCACGAACGGCAGGTAGGGCGATTGGTCCGCGATCTTCCTGGCGAGCGTCGCCAAATGGGGCTCGTGCCCGACATGCATCGCGGCGAGAACCGCGGCCGGCTGCACCTGCTCGACCGCGCGCGCCGCGCTGGCCCAGTCGGCGTCGACGACGGGAAACAGACGGGCCTCGTCCAGTGCCGCAATGAAAGGCGGCCGCTGGGCGTTGGACACAAACAGGATCGGGCCCGCCTGGGACATCGCAAACTCTGATCACGCAACAGATGCTGCGCAATCTAGTCCGGTTGCCTTAATGCGGCGTCAATGGATGGGTCGAAACTGCGCTTAAACCGGCCCGGAGCGGTCGCGAAAAGCCTCGACCATCAGGGGGTTAAGCCCGAGTTCATTGAGCGCTTCGCGGGCGCGGGCATTGTCTTGCGCCCGTCCTGCGAGCCGGTGACCCGAGAGCCGGTCGGGCAGTGCGGTGAGCAGGGCGCCCTGGCCGAGCCGGCGCGCCCATTCCTGGAGGTCGTTGGACAGGAAGCGGTAGCCGCCGACGGCCATGATGCCGGAGGGCGGTGCGGTGATGCAGATCGCGCCGCTCGGACGGTCGAGCCGCGCGGCATAGCCGGTGTCGACATAATCGCGCGGCGGCTGCGCCGTCAGCGTGTCGCCGACCGGCTGCGGCGGCGCGTAGGCCGCGATCGGCACCATCGCTCCGCGCAGGCCGAGCGTGCCCCTGGGCGTCAGCAGGATCTCGCCGGCGATGGAGGAACCGGACTGCTCGCGCGGGGCGCCGTGCGGCCCGGGCATCACCGCAACAGGCATGCCGTCCTCGCCGCGGCGGGCGCCGAACAGCCCGGCCTCGCCGAACAGATAGACGTCGGTCAGCGGTGCATGCGGCGCGATCCAGGCATCGCTCGCCGCCACCTGCTCGGGCGCGCGCCAGAGGCCGATGACGTTGCGCAAGCTCGGCATCCGCGCCGCGAGATCGGCATCGCCGAGCCGCAGCGCGAGCTGCGCGGGGGCGATCAGCACCTCGCATTCGTGCTCGTTGATTTGCTGTTCCAGCACGTCGTTCTCGAAGGGATGATGCAGCGCCAGCGTGCCGCCGCAGAGCAGCCACACCGCGAGCGAGGAGGCGAGGCCCGCGAACGACATCGGCGTGAACGCCGCCATCACGGTCGCGCCCTGCTTGATGTCGGCTTCCAGCGACATCGCGAGCCCGCCGGCGATCAGGCTGAAATGCGGCCGCGGCACCGGGCGAAAGCCTTCCGCGGTGACGTCGAAGGAGATCATCGCCGCCTTGCGGCCGTCCTGGATCACGGCGCGCGTGGTGCCCGGCGGGCGGGCCAGCACGTCGTCGAGCGAGGCCATGCCCTCGGGCAGGTCGGCGCCGAAACCGCAGACGTAGCGGATCGAGAAGGCCTCCGCGGCGGCGTGCATTGCGAGGTCGGAATAGCTGACGCCGTCGACCTTGCTCATGGTGACGATGGCGCGCGCCGCGGTGCGGTTCAGCGCGGCGCTCAGTTCCGCATGGCGCCAGAGCAGCGGCAGCACCGCGACGACGAGCCCGGCGCGATGCGCGGCGAGCACTGTCAGCACGAACTCGACCGTAGCAGGCAGCTGGATCGCGATGACGGAATTGGCCGGCAGGCCCGATTCGACGAAATGCGCCGACAGGGCCTCGATGGCGGTGTCGGCCTCGGCGTAGGTCATCCGCCGCGGCTGGTGGCCGGTCACGCGGGCCTTGTTGAGGGGATCGAGCAGGGCGGGCGCGTGCGGTTGCCGCATCAGCGTGCGCTGAAACAGCGTGTCGAGCGTCGGCGATACGGCTGGCTGATTCACGGCGTCACTTCGCTTGCGGCTGCCCCTTCGACCACCAGGTCTCCGGCAGGTAGCCGGACAGCGAAGTGGCCTTTGGCCGTTCTATCCGATTCCAGCGCGCGATCCATTGCTCGGATACGTTAAACAGGGGGATTGTATAGAAACCGGAGATCAGGGCGCGGTCGAGCGCCCGCACAGCCGAGACGAAGGCCGTGTGATCACGGGCCTCGAGGAGAGCGTTGATCATGGTATCGACGGCGGGATCTTTGGCGCCCATGTAGTTGCGGGTGCCCGGATTGTCGGCGGCAGCGCTGCCCCAATAGAAATACTGCTCGTTGCCGGGCGACAGCGACTGGTCCCAGCGGTTCTGGATCATGTCGAACTCGTAGCCGAGCCGGCGCTGGTCGAACTGCACGGGATCGACCGCGCGAACGCTCGGCTCGATGCCGGCGCGCTTGAGGTCGCGCTGGAACGCGAGCGCGATGCGCTCCTGGTCGCGGGTCGTCACCAGCATCTCGAAGGTGAAGGGGGCTTTTGTCGCGCGGTTGCGCAGGACGGTGCCGTCGAGATCGTAGCCGGCGTCCGACAGGAGCTTGAGTGCGGCGCGCAGCGTCGTCCGGTCGCGCCCCGAGCCGTCGGTGACGGGCAGGCGGTAGCTGCCGTCCATGACGTCGGGCGGGATCTGCGCGGCGAAGGGCGTCAGCAGCTCGCGTTCGCGCGCATCCGCGGGCCGGCCATAGGCCGACAGGTCGGAGCCGGCGAAATAGCCGGCAACGCGCGAATAGAGTCCGAAGAAGTAGTTGCGGTTGACCAGCTCGAAATCGAACAGCAGCGTCAGTGCCCGGCGCACGCGGATGTCGCCGAAGATCGGACGGCGCGTGTTGAACACCAGGAATTCGGAAGGCTGCGGCACGCCGGGCTTGATGGTGTCGCGGATCACTTCGCCGCTTTTGGCGGCTGGAAAGTCGTAACCGTCGTGCCAGCGCAGCGGCTCGTGCTCGACGCGGAAATCATAGAGGCCGCGCTTGAAGGCTTCGAACTGGCCGTTGGCCTCGCGAAAATAGTCGAGCCTGATCTCGTCGAAATTGTAGAGCCCGCGATTGATGGGCAGGCCGCGACCCCAATAGTCGGGATTGCGGGTCAAGGTCACGCTGGCGCCGGGCTTCACCGCCATGATCCGATACGGGCCCGAGCCGATCGGGCCGGTCAGCGTCGTCTCCTCAAAGGTCGCGACATCCACTGCATGCTTCGGCAGGATCGGCATCAGGCCGAGGATCAGCGGCAATTCCCGGTCGTTGGCGCCAGCCAGGTCGAAGCGGACGGTGAGAGGGTCGGGCGCCTCGGCCTTGGCGACCTTGGCGTAATATTGCCGATGGTTGGGGCGGCCGTGATCGCGCAGCAGCTGCCAGGAGAACAGCACATCCTCCGCCAGGACCGGCTTGCCGTCGGAGAAGCGGGCGCGGGGATCGAGGCGGAACGTGACAAAGCTCCGCGCGTCATCGGTCTCGACCGATCTGGCGAGCAGGCTGTAGAGCGTGAACGGCTCGTCATTGCCGCGTGCGAGCAGGCTCTCGACCACGTAGTTCCGCACCGGCTGCACGGCCAATCCCCTGACGATGAAGGGATTGAGGCTGTCGAAGGTGCCGAGAATGCCCCAGGTCAGCCGGCCGCCCTTGGGGGCATCAGGGTTGGCGTAGGGCATGTGGGTGAAATCGGCCGGCATCGCCGGCTTGCCGTGCATCGCGATGGCATGGGCTTCCTCAGCCCCTGCGCCGCTTGCGGAGAGCGCGGAGGCGAGGACGAAGGCGAGAAGACCGAGGCGGATGCCAAGGCCCTCAAGAAGGCCCTCGAGAAGGCGCTGGAACATGGACATCGGCACACGTTGATTCGAGGACCTGCGGGCCTGAATCCTATCACAAGGAATTTCACGGATAGCAGGCCCAGGAGCGGTTCAAGGCGTGGCCAAAGACGCTTGTCGGCATTGATCTTTTCGTCGGCCACGTTAAGAAGGCACGCAATCGCGCAAGAGCGTCGAGCCCGTCACTTATCCGCCTCAATTGACGGGGAGAGAGCCGCGCCCAACGCGGCCAGGTTCGTCGCTTCGGAGCGGTTCGGGCACTTCCCGTTCAGAAAGGGTTTTCCGCAATGAATTTCCGTTACTTGGCCGCGTCCGTCCGGCCGCGCGGGCGACTTCTCGCCTTGTTGACGGCGACGGCATTGGCCGTTCCGTTTGCCGCTGAGGCCCAGACCCCGGCGCCGGCCCCCGGTGCCCCCGCCGCGCCCAAGGCGGCCCCGAAAGCTGCTCCGAAGGCTGCCCCCAAGGCTCCGGCGCCGGCTGCCCAGGCTCCCGCCCAGCCGGCTCCCGCGCAGGGCGCTCCGGCGCAGCAGGGCGCCGCGGCCCAGCCGGCCGATCAGCAGATCCAGCTGATCTACGCCCCCTGGACCAAGTTCTGCCTCAAGGGCCAGGACGCCAACGCCAAGCAGGTCTGCTTCACCGGCAAGGACGGCCGCATCGAGTCGGGCCAGCCGGTCATCGCGGCCGTGATCATCGAGCCGGAAGGCGAACCCAAGAAGATCCTGCGCGTGACGCTGCCGCTCGGCATGCAACTCGTGCACGGCACCCGCATCATCGTGGACAACAATGCGCCGTTGCAGAGCCCCTACGTGATCTGCTTCCAGAATGGCTGCATGTCCGACTACGAGGCCACGCCCGAGCTCATCGGCAACATGAAGAAGGGCCAGAACCTCGTTGTCCAGGCGATCAATGCGAACGGTGCGCCCTTGACGTTGCCGCTGCCGCTCGCCGGCGAATTCCAGAAGGCCTATGACGGTCCGCCGACCGATCCGAAGGTGTTCGAGGAAACCCAGAAGAAGCTTCAGGAAGAGCTTCAGAAGAAGGCCGACGAGCAGCGCAAGAAGCTCGAGCAGAACGGTGGCGCGCCCGGCGCGGCTCCGGCCGGTCAGAAGTAAGCGGGCTAAAATCCCGGACATGAAAAAGGCGCTCGGTTCGAGCGCCTTTTTTGCTGGCCGCTTGATGGCGGCAAAACTCAGTTCAAGCGCGCTGGCTCAGTTCAGCGACGGATTGCGCGGGCGATAGCCGCCGGTTTTGTCCTTGATGAAGATCTCGGCGACCTGGGAATGGCGGATCGGCTCGCCGGAATCGTCAGGCACCAGATTCTGCTCAGAGACATAGGCGACGTATTCCGACTCCGCGTTCTCCGCGAGCAGGTGGTAGAACGGCTGGTCCTTGTGAGGCCGCACCTCTTCGGGAATCGACAGCCACCACTCCTCGGTGTTGTTGAATTCCGGATCGATGTCGAAAATCACCCCCCGGAACGAGAAGATCCGGTGGCGAACGACCTGTCCGATCTGGAATTTGGCGGTCCTCGCTTTAATCATTCCCCGTCGATAGACCAGGATTGTGGCCGATGCTAGTGCCCTGATCTGGAATTGACCTTCGACTAAGGGGTGGATAGCCCCAAAATCTTCAGAAAACACTTCATCAATGATCGATATCCTCAATCTGGCGCTACCTTATTTCGGCTTGATCTTTGTTGGATTCGCTTGCGGCAAGGCCAAGTCGCTGCCGGAATCAGGCCTCGCCTGGATGAACTTCTTCCTGCTCTACGTGTCGCTGCCGGCGCTGCTGTTCGCGATCATGTCGAAGACGCCGTTTGCGGAATTGAACAACCCGCCGTTCCTGGTCGCGACCACGCTGTCCACGGTTGCGGCATTCACCCTGGCGCTTGTCGTGGGCAAGGTTCTGGGACGGCTGACGCTGCGCGAGGCGACGCTTGCGGGCCTCTCCGGCGGCTATGGCAATATCGGCTATATGGGGCCGGGGCTGGCGCTCGCCGTGCTTGGGCCGAAGGCCTCGGCGCCGACCGCGCTGATCTTCTGCTGCGACAGCATCTTCCTGTTCACGATCGTGCCGCTGCTGATCGAGCTCTCCGACCGCGACCATCCCTCGCTGGTCCATGCCTTCGGCGTGGTGCTGAAGCAGATCGTGCTCAACCCGCTGATCATGTCGGCCTGCTTTGGCGCCGCCGTAGCGGCGCTTCATATCGAGTTGCCGGTCGCACTCGATCGCACTATCACGTTCCTTCAGAACGCAGCCGCACCGACCGCGCTGTTCGTGCTCGGCGTGACCGTGGCGCTCCGCCCGTTCAACCGGGTGCCGTGGGAGGTGCCGGGCGTGATCGCAGTGAAGCTGTTGATCCACCCGCTCGCCGCGTTCGGCCTGATGCTGGCGTTCGGACCGTTCGCGCAGCCCTGGGCCGCGACCGCCGTACTGATGGCCTCGCTGCCGCCGGCGCTCAATGTGTTCGTGATCGCCCGGCAGAACGACGCCTGGATCGAATCCGCCTCTGTCGCGGTGCTGCTCGGGACCTTCGCGTCGGTGGTCACGCTGACCAGCGTGATGTGGGCGATCCAGACCGGCCGGCTGGCGTTTCCGTAAGCGAGCCTACCGCCGCCACGTCGGGGTCAGGCCCTCGCGCATGGCGAAGCGCCGCAGCGGGCCGATGGCGCCGAGCAGGTGCATGCCGACCGCGCGGACCGGCTGGAGCGGCAGGAAATCGTTGAGCAGGGAACGGTTGGCGATGTCGATCGCGAAAGTGCGGCTCAAGATATCCGGACGCCGCGCCCGGTCGTAGCGCTTGAGCACGTCGGGCGCGCCGGGATCCTGGCCCGCAGCGATGGCTTCGCCCGCGAGCCTGGCGATGTCAGCGGCATCGCGCAGGCCAAGGTTGAGGCCCTGGGCGCCGATCGGCGGGACCACATGGGCGGCTTCGCCGACCAGCGCGATGCGGTCGCGCCCGAAGGATTTTGGACGTTCGATCGCCAGCGGGAATAGGTTGCGGCCCGGCTCGACCGTCATGCGTCCCAAAATGGAATGCGACTGCTTCTCGATCGCGGCGGACAGCTCCGCGTCGCTCAAGCCGCGAAGCCGCTCGGCGTTGGCGGGGGCCGAGACCCAGACGATGCTGGAGCGGTCGCCGGGCAGGGGCACGAACACACAAGGGCCATGCGGCGTGTGGAACTCGGTCGAGACGTTGCGATGCGGGCGCGCGTGGCCGACGTTGAAGGTCAGCGCGGTCTGCGTCAGGTCGCGCCGCGTCACCGCGATGCCGGCGGCTTCCCGACACAGCGAGTGCCGGCCGTCGGCGCCGACCACGAGCCGGGCCGAGAGGAATTGACCGGACGCCGTGCGGACCGCGACGTCGTCGGCTTCGATGACGACGCTTTCGGCCTCGTCATCGCAACGGACGAGGTTAGGCAACTCGGCCGCGCGTTCTTCCATCGCCAGCATCAGCGAGCGGTTGTCGATATTGTAGCCGAAGGCGTCGAGCGCGATTTCGTGGCAGGAGAACCGGACCTCCGGCGCCCGGAACAGCCGGCCGGTGTCGTCGACGAGGCGCATGATTTCGAGCGCGGCCGCCTTGCCCTTGCAGCGCGGCCAGACGTCGAGGCTCTCCAGGAGATCGATGGAGGCGCCGAGCAGGGCGGTGGTGCGGTTGTCGGCGTAGGGCATGCGCCGCGCCACCAGCGCGGTCCGCGCGCCGGCCTGCGCCAGTGCGATGGCGGCCGCCAGTCCCGCCGGTCCGCCGCCGATCACGGCCGCGTCATGGAGTGTCGATGCATCTGTCATGGAACGACAATTGACATGCTGCGCGGCAAATTCAAGCCCGGCTATATTTCCTTGATTTTGTGGCGAATTGTGCGACCGCGCGCCGCAATGGCGGATGTGCAAACCGGTCTCATTCTGATAGCAGAAGCCATGGATACCCAAGAGGATTCCCTGAAGCCGAGACCGGCGATCCGCGCCGCGGCCTTCTCGGTGCACATCTTCACCGCATTCGGCGCGGCCATCGCGCTGCTGGCGATGCTGGAGGCCGTGCGCGAGCATTGGGCGGCGATGTTTCAGTGGCTGGGCGTCGCCCTGATCATCGATGCGATCGACGGGCCGATCGCCCGCCTGCTGAAGGTCAAGGATGTGCAGCCGAACTGGTCGGGAGACGTGCTCGATCTCGTGGTCGACTTCGTCACCTATGTGTTCGTGCCGGCCTATGCGATCGTGGCGAGCGGGCTGTTGCTGCCGGTGGCCGCGCCGCTGCTCGGCATCGCCATCATCGTCACCAGCGCACTATATTTCGCCGATCTGCGCATGAAGGCGGACGACAATCATTTCCGCGGCTTTCCGGCGCTGTGGAATGCGGCGGCGTTCTATCTGTTCCTGCTGCACTGGCCGCCGCTGGTATCGACGCTGCTGGTCGCGGCGCTTGTCGTGCTGACCTTCGTGCCGTTCCACGT
Source organism: Bradyrhizobium sp. LA2.1 (assembly GCF_040547725.1). Taxonomy (NCBI): domain Bacteria; kingdom Pseudomonadati; phylum Pseudomonadota; class Alphaproteobacteria; order Hyphomicrobiales; family Nitrobacteraceae; genus Bradyrhizobium; species Bradyrhizobium sp. LA2.1. Next base: position 281,167 of record NZ_JBEPQI010000008.1, on the reverse strand, counting down.
GCTGCATCCGGTGCGGGTGGTTCGGCTGCGCTGGCTGACGATGTCGCTGATCGCGATCTGGGCCGTGCTCGGCCTCTATGTGCTGGAGATGGATTTTCGCGTCGGCACCGGCGTGACCATCGTGCTCTGCGCCATCGCGCTCTGGATCAGCTTCAGCGACGCCTTGATCCGCCTGGCAAGATCCTTCGCATGATGCACCTCCTCACTAGTCCTGAAGCCTGGGCCGCGCTGCTCACCTTGACCGCGCTCGAGATCGTGCTCGGCATCGACAACGTCATCTTCCTGTCGGTGATCGTGTCGCGCATCCCCGAGAAGCAGGCCCACCGCGCCCGCCAGATCGGGCTCGCGCTGGCGCTGATCTTCCGCATCATCCTGCTCAGCCTGCTGGTCTGGCTGATCGGCCTGACCGCGCCGGTGTTTTCGTTTTCGGGTTACGGCTTCTCCTGGCGCGATCTCATCCTGATCGGCGGCGGCCTGTTCCTGATCGCCAAGGCGACGCACGAGATCCACGCCGAGGTCGAAGCCGATGACGGCGAGGGCGATCGGGAGTCCGGCGGCAGCGCGTTCTTCTGGGTGATCGTCCAGATCATCGTCATCGACATCGTGTTCTCGCTGGACTCGATCATCACCGCGATCGGCATGGCGCAGGACATCGAGATCATGATCGCGGCGGTCGTGATCGCCTGCCTGATCATGTACATTTCGTCGGGGCCGGTGTCGCGATTCGTCGCCGAGCATCCGACCACCAAGATGTTGGCGCTGGCGTTCCTGGTGCTGATCGGCGTCGCCCTGGTCGCGGACGGATTCCAATTCCACATTCCGCGCGGCTACATCTACTTCGCAATTGCGTTCTCGGCGGCGGTGGAATTCTTCAACGTGCTGGCGAAGCGCAACCGCAGGAAAGTCCGCAAGTCGTCCGTTTAGCCGTTCCAATCTGGGTCGAGTTGACAAGGCGGGCGCGATGTCTTTCGCTCAGCGGCGAGAAGACCGAGAGGAGGTCAGGTGATGACCAAAGCCGTCCGTGTGCACAAGGTCGGAGGCCCCGAAGCCCTGGTCTATGAGAGCGTCGATGTCCCGGCGCCGGCTTCCGGCGAGGTGCGCATCCGCCAGCATGCGGTCGGGTTGAACTTCATCGACGTCTATTATCGCACCGGCCTCTACAAGGCGCCGGGGCTGCCCTTCATCGCCGGCAACGAGGCGTCGGGCGAGGTCATCGCCGTCGGGCCCGGCGTGACGCATTTTCATCCCGGCGACCGCGTGGCCTACTACCACAATCTCGGTGCCTATACCGGCGAGCGCAACATCCCCTGGGAGAAGCTGGTCAAGCTGCCCGACCACATCACGCACGAGCAGGGCGCCGTGCTGATGCTGAAGGGGCTGACGGTCTGGTATCTCCTGCACAAGACCTTCAAGGTCGAGCCGCATCACCGCGTGCTGATCCATGCCGCGGCCGGAGGCATCGGCTTGCTCGCCTGCCAATGGGCGAGGGCGCTCGGCGCGCACGTCATCGGCACCGTCGGCTCGCGCGAGAAGGCGGAGCTTGCGGAGGCCAATGGCTGCGACCACGTCATCCTCTACAACGAGGAAGATTTCGTCGCGCGCGTGAAGCAGATCAGCCGCAACGAGGGCTGCGACGTCGTCTATGACGGCGTCGGCAAGGCGACCTTCCCGGGCTCGCTGTCCTGCCTGAAGCCGCGCGGCATGTTCGTCTCGTTCGGCAATGCCTCGGGGCCCGTGCCGCCGTTCTCGATCGCCGAGCTCAACAATCACGGCTCGCTGTTTGCGACGCGGCCGAAGCTCAATGACTACGTCGGAACGCGCAAGGAGCTGCTGGAAGGCGCCGACACGCTGTTCGCCGCCGTCATCAACGGCAAGCTGCACGTGCCGATCAACCACGCCTACGCGCTCAAGGACGCCGCCAAGGCGCATATCGATCTCGAAAGCCGCAAGACCACCGGCGCGTCGATCCTGAAGCCGTAGCAAGTTGCTCCATCAAAGTCGTCATGCCCGGGCTTGTCCCGGGCATCCACGTTCTTTGTGCCGCGCTTCAAGGCGTGGATGGCCGGGACAAGCCCGGCCATGACGGCGAGGGCGTTTACGCCACCCGCCGTGCCGCGCCGGCCCTGGTCAAAATCCCGTCGAGACAATCAATCATCTCGACGATCTCGGCCCGCGTGACGTTCAGCGCCGGCATGAAGCGCAGCGTGTCGAGCTGCGGCGCGTTCAGGAGCACGCCGGCCTCGAACGCCTGCGCGACGATGCCTGGCGCGATCGGCAGCTTGAGGTCGAGCGCGAGCAGGAGGCCGCGTCCCCGCACGCCGCCGAGGCCGTGCCGGGCCGAGACCTTCTGCAACTCGCTTTCGAGCAGCAGGCCGGTCTCGGTGACCGACTTCAGGAAGTCGGGTTTGCAGACCTCCTCGAGCACTGCCAACCCAGCCGCGCACATGATCGGGTTGCCGTTGAACGTGCCGCCCTGATCGCCGTGCTCGAAGCAGGAGGCACGTTCGGTTGCCAGCAGGGCCGCCAGCGGCACGCCACCGCCGATGCCCTTGCCGAGCGTCATGATGTCGGGCGCGATGCCAGTGTGCTCGTAGTGGAAGAGTTTTCCGGTCCGGCCCATGCCGGTCTGGATCTCGTCAAAAATGAGCAGCAGGCCGTGCGCGTCGGTGAGCGCGCGCAGTTCCTTCAGGAACTGATCGGTCGCGGGCCACACGCCGGACTCGCCCTGGATCGGCTCCAGCATCACCGCGACGGCGTTGTCGTTGATCAGCTCTTCGACCGAGGCGATGTCGTTCAGCTTCGCCTTCTTGAAGCCGGCGACCTTCGGCTCGAACAGCGGTTCGAACGCCTTCTTGCCCGAGGCTGACATCGTCGCCAGCGTCCGGCCGTGGAAGCCGCCTGCGAAGCTGATGATCTCGAACGCGCCGTTCCTGTGCAGGCTGCCGTATTTGCGCGCGAGCTTGATCGCGCCCTCGTTGGCTTCCGCGCCCGAGTTGGCAAAGAACACCTGGTCGAACGCGCTGTTTGCGACAAGCCGCTCGGCAAGTTTCAGGCTCGGCTCGTTGTAGAAAGCCGGGCTCGGCGTCAGCAGCCGCTTCGCCTGCGCGGAAAGCGCATCGGCGATCGCGGGCGGGGAGTGACCGAGGCAGTTGACGGCCCAGCCCTGCACGAAATCGAGATAGCGCTTGCGGCTGTCGTCCCAGAGGTAGGAGCCCGCGCCGCGGACGAACACGGCCTTGGGCCGTGCGGTGATGTCCATCAGCGCGTCAAACGGATGCGTGGTCATGTCGAACTCCTCTGGAGGCGGGTGGAAATGGAGCGCAAAAAGCAGAAAGGCCGCACCTTGCGGGTGCGGCCTTTGCGAAAACTCGGCTGAATTCAGTGGTTCAGCGGCGTCGTCGGACATGGCGCACCCTCTCGTCGTCGCGGAAGCGACGGCGGAGCATTTCGGTGCGCTGATGGGTCCGAGCGTTGATCATGGGGCGGGTCCCTACAGCCGAAGGGCAGGGCTTGTCAAGCGGGCGTTTTGAAGAACACCCGTCCGGGGTGCATCGGCGAGATGGGAGCACGTCACTGAACGCCGTAGCGCGCAAAACTGTCCGCGATGCCGGCGTTGATTGCCTTGGCGGCCGCGATGTCTTGCTCAGCGCCTTCGCTGTCGCCCTTCTTTCGCTTCGCCAGTCCGCGGCCGTAGAGGGAGCCGTCGAGCTCAGGCTTTGCGCTCAGCGCCGCGTCGTAATCCGCAATCGCCGCGTCGAGATTGCCGAGCTTCAGATACGTGAGGGCGCGGCTGTCCAGCGTATAGGGGTCGTTGGGAGCCATCCGCAGCGACTGCTCGCAATCGGCCAGCGCCTCCTGCAGGCGGCCAAGGATCGCACGCGTCATGCACCGCGAATTGAACACGCCCGGATAGCTCGCATTGGCCTTGATCGAGCGATCGTAATCCTCCAGCGCCTGCGGATAGTCGTGGGTGTCGAAATACATGTTCGCGCGCGCAAAGAAATCGCGATCGTTGTTCGGACTGAGCTGAAGCGATTTTGCGAAGTCGACCGGCGCACGCGTACGGTCGCCGCGGTCGCGGAAGACGCGTGCGCGGTTGCCGTAGGCCGGGCCGTAATTCGGGTCGAGCTTGATCGAGAGATCGAAATCCGCCAGTGCGCGAGCGTCGTCGCCATGGTTGCGATAGGCAGTGCCGCGATTGAAATAGGCCAGCGCAAATTTAGGGTCGAGCTTGATGGCCTGATCGTAGTCGGCCATCGCATGCTCGTAGTCGTTCTTGTGGATGTGGGAATTGCCGCGGTTGTTGTAGTAGAGCGCATCGCGGGAATTCAGCCGAATGGCGCGCGTGTAGTCGGCAATGGCGTGGTCGGTGTCGCCGAGATCGTCATGGGCGATGCCGCGATTGTACCAGAGGTCGGCGTCTTTCGGATCGAGATCGATGGCACGGTTGAAGTCCGCCAGGGCACGCTCCGTGTCGCCTTTTCGCCGAAACATCTCGCCGCGATTGGCCAGCGCCCGCACATTCGAGGGATCGGCCTTGAGCACGGCCGAGCAGCCGGCGATGCGCTGATCCTCGTTTCCCCCGTCGTCGTCGCCATAGCACCATTGGCGTGCCTGCGCGGCTGACGGCGATCGCGCGGTGGCGGGGGCGGACAGGGCGAACACGGCCATTGCGATGCCGATCGCAGACAGCTTGAAGAGAATCCTTGACGTTTCAGTGTGTTTCATTGTTTTCCACATCGAAACCATTGCGCCTCTAGCGCGTTTGTGATCGAAGGACGCGACTTGGTTCGAACCGAATGCATCACGGATCAGACCAAGAAGGCGGGACCAACCAGATAGTTTGAAGACCTTGTCCGATACGCCTTACCCGATCGACCTCGACAGCATTCGCGGCGCGTTTCCGCCGGGCATCGAGGCGCCGTCCCTGCTGGTCGACTTTGCCGATTGGCTGAACGGGCGCCCGTGGGGCAGCGTCGGCCGTTTCTCGCTGCAAGGCCAGTTCTCCGATCAGGCGCCGATCTTCGACGGCAGTCCCTTGCGCGACAGGTTTTCACTGTTCATGCGGCTGCCGGATGGCTCGGCCGTCGGCGGCTGGTATGGCGCAGGTCTTGATCGCGACAACCCGCCGATCGTGGGGCTGGGCTCCGAGGGCGACTACGAGCTGCTCGCGCCGAGCCTCGACGGCTTGCTGGCGAAGCTGACGTCACAGCAATTTGACAAGGCCTGGAGCGATCTCAAGCCGCATGACGAGGTCGAGTGCCAGACCGACGAGCTCGCGAAATGGCTTGCGGGACAGCCGATCGGCGACAAGGCCGCGTGTGACGACGGTGCTGCAGAGCTTCCCGATTTCCGCGGCTTCGTGGAAAAATGGAGCCGGGATCGCGAAGACTATTGGGCCAATCATCGCTTGATGGCCGAGCTCGGCTGGCGGCTCGCCGCGCATCTGCCCAAGGGCAAGAAGCCCTGGGACAAGACCCGCTTCGAGGTCGCGATCGTCGGCAAGCAGTACGAGGCCCGCGTCCTGACCCTCGGCCCGCAGCCGTTCGAGGAGGCCGCCTCGATCGAATCGCTGCTGCGCGATCTGCGCGAGGAGATGCGCAAGGCACAGCCCGAGCTCGGGCTGTGGCACGCGATGAAATTCGGCCTCTATGTCGACGGCCGCGTCATGCCGAACTTCGAATACGATGTGCGTCCGATCATCGGCGGCGAGCCGGCGCAGCTCTCCGAAGCAAAGGCCGATCTCGCCCGCGCCCCGCGCCCGGAGCGGTGGGTGCCGAAATGGCTGGCGTGACGGAACACCGTCAGAATCCCGTCACGGAGCCGTGCAATCAGGTTGCTGATTGAATTAGCTTCTCGTCGGGGTAGTTCGCTGATGCGCGGCCTTTGTCACCGGTTGATTGTCGCGATCCTGCTGATGTCAGCGGCCTCGGCCGCAGACGCGCAAACCGAGCTCGTGGAAAGCGCCGTTGCCGACCTTCCGATCGTGCTGGCTACCGATCCCGCGCTCACGCGGCCTCACGTGATCACACCGGACGAAAAGAAAAACAGCGATGAGGCCGATGCTGGCGGCGTTATTCTCACCTACGTTTTTGAAACGAAGCTTCGCCTTCGGTCGGAGAGGTACTTCCTGGTTGTCTGCAGCTCCGGCGGTAGTGCCGACTACAATTGCGTATTTAACCTGATTGGAGGCGCGGGCGATCTCTATCAAGACCAGATCGAAGGCCTCCGATTCGAGATACCCGGCGACGGTTGCGTCTACGCCTCCGGTCACGTCAATACGATGTTCGACCATCGACGCAAGTACTGCCTTGACGACGACCGGTTGAAGGAGGTTAACCAGCCGTTTCATTACGTCGGCCTCAAGTCAAAGACGCTGCATGACTTGACGTTCTATTTCGATAAGGCTGCGACGAATGCGGTCGGCACCATTCCGAAGGGTGAGTTCGTTGAGGTGCTCGTCGCAAGCGACCGACGTGAGGAGGACTCGTCCGAGCGCTACCATTTCCTCGTTCGGAACAAGAATGGACTGACTGGTTGGGTCAGTCTGGCCGGAGGTCAGCAAGCGGAAGACATCGAGGGAATCTTTTTTGCCGGCGACTAGTCGCGTCGAACCGGTGTTCTTCTGCTGTCGCGCCGTCTTGACCTCGCGGGAACGGCACCTTCGATCCCCCTTGCGATCCCCCTTGACTTAGAGTGCGCTCGAAGGGGTATCTGTACGTGCGTCAGTACGAGAACGGGCACACATGAAGATCGGCGACCTCGCAAAACGAACCGGCTTGTCGACGCACACGTTGCGTTATTATGAGCGCGTCGGGCTGCTGCCATACGCAGACCGGGATCGTTCCGGCCAGCGTGACTTCGACGCATCGATCCTCACATGGATCGCATTCCTCGGTCGGCTCAAGACCACGGGAATGCCGATCCGGGACATGTTGCGTTATGCGGCGCTTCGTGATGAAGGCGATGCCACCGGGCCAGCCCGGCGGCAGATGCTGGAAATCCACCGGGAACAGGTTCGCACGCAGATTGCCGAACTCCAGGAATGCCTACTCGTCCTTGATACCAAGATCTCCGGTTATGCCGGCGATGAACAGAGGACGAAGGAAAATGACGCACGCCCAAACACAAGCCGAAAGCCGCTTCGATCGCGGCCAGCGGGCCCTGTCACGCATTGACGGCAGAGCCGGCGAAAAGGTCGTCGCCTCACTCGCCGACATCGCTCCGGATTTCGCACGATACGTGATCGAGTTTCCCTTCGGCGACATTTACAGCCGCCCGGACCTCGGCCTGCGCGATCGAGAGATCGCGACGATCGCCGCGCTGACGGCGCTCGGAAATGCCGCGCCTCAGCTCAAAGTGCATATCGAGGCGGGTCTGAACGTCGGGCTGTCTCGCGACGAGATCGTGGAGATCATCATGCAGATGGCCGTCTATGCGGGCTTCCCGGCGGCGGTGAACGGGCTGTTCGCAGCCAAGGAGGTGTTTTCCGCGCATGACGGACGGCAGGCGTCGGGGGAAGCGACGTGACGAACTTCGAATACGATGTGCGCCCGACCATCGACGGCGAGCCCGCCAAGCTGACCGAAGCCCAGGCCGATCTCGCCCGCTCCCGACGCCCGGAGCGCTGGGTGCCGAAATGGCTGGTTTGACGGAGCTGTAGCCCAGCGACGGTCTGCTCCCTGCAAGCTTGAGGCACAGAGGCTTCCACAGCGTCATGGCCGGGCTTGTCCCGGCCATCCACGCATTGCCCAGTGGCACGAAGAACGTGGATGCCCGGGACAAGCCCGGGCATGACGACCTTCTTCATATCCGGTTGCAGCGACCCGCAAGAGAGGTGACGCGATCGTTGGCGCCGTCAGAACCCCGCGACGCTGCCGTGCAGGTCGTATTGGTCGGCGCGCTCGATCTTCGCGGTGACGATCTCGCCGACGCGTAACGGGCGGCGGCTGGAGAGATAAACCGCGCCGTCAATCTCCGGCGCGTCGGCCTTGGAGCGGCCTTTTGAAACCGTCGGGCCGACCTCGTCGATGATGATCTGCTGGCGCGTGCCGACCTTGCGCTTCAGCCGGCGCGCGGAGATCTTCTGCTGGCGGGCCATCAGCGCGTTGTAGCGCTCCTGCTTGATCTCTTCGGGCACGGGGTTCTCGATCGCATTCGACGTCGCACCGGCAACCGGCTCGTATTTGAAGCAGCCGAGGCGATCGATCTCGGCCTCATCCAGCCAGTCGAGCAGATAGGCGAAATCGGCATCGGTCTCACCGGGGAAGCCGACGATGAAGGTCGAACGCAAAGCGAGATCGGGACATTCCTCGCGCCAGCGCTTGATCCGCGCCAGCGTCTTGTCCTGCGCTGCAGGGCGCTTCATCGCCTTCAGCACCTCGGGGCTTGCATGCTGGAACGGGATGTCGAGATAGGGCAGCACCTTGCCCTCGTTCATCAGCGCGATGACCTCGTCGACATGCGGGTAGGGGTAGACATATTGCAGCCGGACCCAGGCGCCGAGCTCGCCGAGCTCGCGCGCGAGGTCGAGGAATCTGGCGCGGACCTGGCGATCCTTCCACGGGCTCTCGGCATATTTGAGATCGACGCCGTAGGCCGAGGTGTCCTGCGAGATCACCAGCAGCTCCTTGACGCCGGCGCCGACGAGGCGCTCGGCCTCGCGCAGCACGTCATTGGCCGGACGCGAGACGAGATCGCCGCGCAGCTTCGGGATGATGCAGAAGGTGCAGCGGTTGTTGCAGCCCTCGGAGATCTTCAAGTACGCGTAGTGGCGTGGCGTCAGCTTGATGCCCTGCGGCGGCACCAGATCGAGATGCGGATTGTGGGCGGGCGGCAGCGCGCGATGCACGGCGTCCAGCACGCTCTCATATTGCTGCGGGCCGGTGATGGAGAGCACGCCGGGATAGGCTTGCTCGATCTGCTCGGGTTCCGCGCCCATGCAACCGGTCACGATCACCTTGCCGTTCTCGGCCATGGCCTCGCCGATCGCAGAGAGCGATTCCTGCTTGGCGCTGTCGAGGAAGCCGCACGTATTGACGATGACGATGTCCGCCCCGTCATGCTTGCGGGCGAGCTCGTAGCCCTCGGCGCGCAGGCGCGTGATGATGCGCTCGGAATCCACCAATGCCTTGGGACACCCGAGCGACACGAAGCTGACCTTGGGCGCAGCCGTCTGATCCATATCCAAATCTGCCTGATTGACAGGCCTGAGCTAGTCCCAATTGCCCATAATTACAACCCTTTGCATCGCCCTCCGGCATGCTATGGATGAATCGCCGGGTGGTGAGTGAGCTATGAGCGCCGAACAGTCGCCTAAAATCGTGATTGTCGACGAAAGCCCGATCCGGGCTGCGATCCTCGAGGAAGGGTTGCGGGAGGCCGGATTCACGCAGGTCGTCCATATCCGCGAGATGCAGAGCCTGCTCGCCCGTATTTATGCGGTGGATCCCGACATCATCCTGATCGATCTGGAAAACCCCAGCCGCGACGTGCTTGAGGCGATGTTCCAGGTCAGCCGCGCCGTGAAGCGGCCGATCGCGATGTTCGTGGACCAGAGCGATTCAGCCTCGATCCAGGCGTCCGTGGAGGCGGGAGTATCCGCCTACATCGTCGACGGGTTGAAGAAGGAGCGCATCAAGCCGATCCTCGACCTCTGCGTGTCCCGCTTCAACGCCTTCGCAAAACTCCAGGAGGAGCTGGAGCGCACCAAGTCGCAGCTCGAGGACCGCAAGATCATCGAGAAGGCCAAGGGAATTTTGATGAAGGTCAAGGGCCTCACCGAGGACGAGGCCTACGTGCTGCTGCGCTCCACGGCGATGCGCGAGAAGAAGAAAATCGGCGAGATCGCGCAATCGATCATCACCGCGTCGGAGATGCTGAAATGACCGGTCCCCTCCGCATCGGGTTCATCCCGCTGGTCGACGCCGCCGCCCTGATCGTCGCCGTCGACAAGGGCTTTGCTGCCGCCGAAGGGCTCGAGGTCGAGCTGTTGCGCGAGGTCTCCTGGTCCAACGTGCGCGACAAGCTCAATATCGGCCTGTTCGACGCCGCGCATCTGCTGGCGCCGGTCGCGATCGCGTCCTCGCTCGGGCTCGGCCACGTCAAGGTGCCGATCGCGGCGCCCTTCAACCTCGGTATCAACGGCAACGCGATCACGGTCTCGCCGGCGCTCCATGCCGCGCTGATGGAGGAGATCGACGGTGACCGCTTCGATCCGCTTGTCACGGCGAAAGCGCTGGCGAAGGTCGTCGCGAAGCGTCGCAAGCTAGGTGCCGATCCGCTGACCTTCGGCATGACCTTCCCGTTCTCGACCCACAATTACCAGCTCCGGTTCTGGATGGCGGCGGCCGGCGTCGATCCGGATGAGGATGTGCGCCTCGTGGTACTGCCGCCGCCCTACATGGTCGATAGCCTCGCCAATGGCCATGTCGATGCGTTCTGCGTCGGGGCGCCCTGGAACTCGGTCGCGGTCGATCTCGGCATCGGCCACATCCTGCATTTCGTCTCCGACATTCTCGTGCGCGCGGCAGAGAAGGTGCTGGCGGTTCGTCAGGTCTGGGCCGACAAGCATCCGGATGTGGTGGCAGCGCTGGTGCGCGCGGCCGTGAGGGGCGCCGAGTTCATCGAGAACCCCGCGAACCTGTCTGAGGCGGCGCGGATCCTGGCGCAGCCGGAACGGATCGGCGTCGATGCCGAAGTCATCCAGCGAACCCTCACCGGGCGCCTGAAGATTTCTCCCGACGGCACCCTCCGCGAGAGCGGTCGCTATCTCCTGGTCGGACGCGAAGGGGCAGGGCGCCCCGATCCGGTCCAGGCGGCCTGGCTCTATGCGCAGATGGTGCGCTGGGGGCAAACGGCGTTGACGCCTGACGGCGTCAAGACGGCGATGGCCGTGTTCAGGCCCGACCTCTACGACGCAGCCCTCGGTCAGCAATCGCCCGCTGAAGCCCCCGCGGCGTTCGGGGCATTTGCGGGCCCGGCCTTCGATCCCGGCAACATCCGGGGGCACCTGGAGGCCTTCGAGGTCGGACGCTGGAAGGCCTGATTCGGTCCTGCATCAATTTTGGGCGGACGAGATTATCGGCTAAATTTTGGGCCGCCTGCTCGAATTTCATGAGAGTTCCGGACCGCGATTTTCCGGGCTCGTCTGTATCCATATGAAATCAAAGAAATTTTCATTTCATCGAAGCTGGCACGCAACTTGTATGTTGCAGTGCGGCCAGCTTGTCACAGACGCCTGCTGAGCCAAGTCCCGCAGCAACGAAGCTGACCGGACCGTTGGGTGCGCAGCCGGCTTCTTGAGCCAGCCGAGTTCCTCGCGGGTCGCGCAATTTTCCGTCGATGCCACCCGGTGGCCGCAGGAGCTTCGTTACCGACCATGAAAATCGATACGCTCTCAGTCGACTTCTCCGACGAGCAGAAACGCTATCTCGAAGGCTTCACGACCGGTTTGCAGATCAGCCGGGTCGGTCGCGGTCTCGGCGGCAGCGCCAGCAAGGCCAATACCGAGGCCACGGGCCCCGACGCCGTCCACATCAAGGCGCAGGACAAGGTCATCGCAGCCGGCAAGAAGCTCGCCGACCAGGAGAAGTTCAAGCGCGACGAGCATCCCTTCGATGCCTATCCGCGACTGCGGCAGCAGGCGCTCGACAACGCGCCGCCGAGCCCGGCGGACAATTTCCGCTGGCGCTATTACGGCATCTTCTACGTCGCGCCGACGCAGGACTCCTACATGTGCCGGCTGCGCATCCCGAACGGCATCATGAAGCACTGGCAGCTGTCCGGCCTTGCCGATCTCGCCGACGATCTCTGCGGCCCGTACAGTCACGTCACGACGCGGGCCAATCTCCAGCTCCGCGAGATCCCGCCGAAGAACGCGATCAAGCTGATCGAGGGCATCCAGGACCTCGGCCTGTGCTCACGCGGCTCCGGCGCCGACAACATCCGCAACGTGACGGGGACGCCGACGGCCGGCATCGACCCGCAGGAACTGATCGACACGCGGCCCTATGCGCGTGAGTGGCACTACCACATCCTCAACGACCGCTCGCTCTACGGCCTGCCGCGCAAGTTCAACGTCGCCTTCGACGGCGCCGGCAGGATCGCGGTGCTGGAGGAAACCAACGACATCGCCTTCACCGCGTTCGAGGTGAAGGACGGTTTTGGCGTCGAGCCCGGAATCTGGTTCCGCCTCGGCCTCGGCGGCATCACCGGACACAAGGATTTCGCAAAGTACTCCGGCATCATCGTCAAGCCGGAGGAGGCCACCGCCGTCGCCGACGCCATCGTGCGCGTGTTCATCGATCACGGTGACCGCACCAACCGCAACAAGGCGCGTTTGAAATACGTGCTCGATGCCATGGGCCACGACGGTTTCCTTAAACTCGTCGAGGAGCGGCTGAAGACGCCGTTCACGCGCGTGCCGGAAGAGGCGTTTGCGCCGCGGCCAGCCGCGGACCGCATGGCGCATATCGGCGTGCACAAGCAGAAGCAGGACGGCTTGAACTGGATCGGCGTCTCGCTGACGCTCGGCAAGATCAGCTGCGATCAGATGCGGGGTTTGGCCAAAGTGGCGCAGGACCTCGGCGACGGCGAGATCCGCCTGACCGTCTGGCAGAACCTGCTGATATCAGGCGTGCGCGACGAGAATATCGAACTCGCCATTGCAGCGATCAAGCAGATCGGGCTCGCGGTCGAGGCCTCGCACATCCGCGCCGGCCTGATCGCCTGCACCGGCAGTGCCGGCTGCCGTTTCGCGGCTTCCAACACCAAGCGCAATGCCGCCGAGATCGGCGACTGGTGCGAGCCGCGCGTCGCCATGGACAAGCCGGTCAACATCCACGTCACCGGCTGCCATCATTCCTGCGCGCAGCATTACATCAGCGACATCGGCCTGATCGGAGCGCGCGTGCCGATCAACGACGAAGACACGGTGGACGGCTATCACCTCTTCACCGGCGGCGGGTTCGGTCCCGATGCGGATGTCGGGCAGGAGGTCTATCACGACCTCAAGGCCGAAGACGCGCCGAAGACGGTCGAGGGACTGCTCAAGGCCTATATCGCCCACCGCTCGTCGCCCGACGAGACCTTCCTGTCATTTGCGCGCCGCCATGATGGCGAAACGCTGCGCAAGCTTGCCGATGCACAGGTGTCCGCATGAACCAGATCACGCCTCCGCCGAAACTCGACATCATTCCCGCCAGCGCCCCGTTCTCCGACGCGCAGCGCTCGTGGCTCAACGGCTTCTTCGCCGGGCTGCTGTCGCCTGATGTGGCCACGCCGCTGTCGGCGGAGCAAGGCGCCGCCGTCATGCAAGCCGGCGACGGCGACGACGGTGAAGCGCCGTGGCACGACCAGACCATGCCGATTGCGGACCGGATGAAGCTCGCCGAAGGCCGTCCCGTGCGCCGCAAGATGATGGCCGCGATGGCGCAGCAGGATTGCGGGCAGTGCGGCTACAATTGCCACGATTATTCGGAGGCGATCGCCACCCGTAGCGAAGCACGGCTCAATCTCTGCGTCCCCGGCGGCAAGGAAACCGCGCGGATGCTGAAGTCGCTGTACGAGGAGCTGGACAAGGCGCCGGCGGCCAAGGCGGCCGACAAGGTGGATGCGGTGGCGGCGCCGGCCGTGACGGTGACGATCGCCGAGCCCGGCCGCTCGCGCGACAATCCGATCGCGGCGACATTCCTGTCGCGGCGCCTGCTCAACAAGGGGAAGTCGGAGAAAGAGACCTATCACGTCGAGTTCGATCTCGCGGAGAGCAAGCTCGACTATGTCGTCGGCGACAGCTTCGGCGTGTTCGCACGCAATGAGGTCGGCCTCGTCGATCAGATCATCGCGCTGCTCGGCGCCTCCCACACCACCAAGGTCAACGGCAAGACGCTGCGCGAGGTGCTGATCGACGACGTCTCGCTGTCGCCGGCGCCCGACACGCTGTTCGAGCTGCTCTCCTTCATCACCGGCGGCGCGCAGCGCGAGAAGGCGCGGGCGCTGGCGCAGGGCGAGGATCCCGATGGCGACGCCGCCACGCTCGACGTCATGGCGGCGCTCCAGAAGTTTTCGGGCACGCGGCCGCATCCCGAAGCCTTCGTCGAGGCGCTGGAGCCGCTCCAGCCGCGGCTCTATTCGATCTCGTCCTCGCACAATGCGACGCCGGGAAAACTGTCGCTAACGGTGGACTCCGTGCGTTACGTCATCGGCAAGCGCAAGCGGATCGGCGTGGCCTCGACCTTCCTCGGAGAACGCATCGCCGAGGGCGAGAAGCTGAAGGTCTATGTGCAGAAGGCGCACGGTTTCGGCCTGCCGCAGGATCCGAAGACACCTGTCATCATGATCGGCCCCGGCACCGGCATCGCGCCGTTCCGCGCCTTCCTGCTCGATCGCAAGGCGACCGGCGCGCCCGGCAAGAACTGGCTGTTCTTCGGCCATCAGCGCAGCGATTGCGATTTCTTCTACCAGGAAGAGCTCAACGCGATGAAGACCTCAGGGCTGCTGACGCGCATGTCGCTGGCCTGGTCGCGCGACGGCGAGAAGAAGTTCTACGTGCAGGACCGCATGCGCGAGGTCGGCCGCGAGGTGTGGACCTGGCTCGCCGAAGGCGCGCATCTCTACATCTGCGGCGATGCCAAGCGCATGGCCAAGGACGTCGAGCGCGCACTGGTCGACATCGTCGCGCAGTTCGGGGCACGTTCGACGGATGAAGCCGTCAGTTTTGTCGCCGAGCTCAAGAAGACGGGCCGCTTCCAGGCTGACGTCTACTAAGGCGCGAGCCGATCAGCGCAAATCGTCCCGGCGGCGCAACCGCCGGACGTCGCGCCGCTGGGCCGTTTCTACTGTGCATGGGGTTGTTTTCGATAATTTTGTTTGGAGGGGGCTGAAGGCCTCCGCCCGGCTGTCATCCCACCGTCATCCGGGCCGGTTCCAGCTGGCTCGGATCTTAACGAATAAGATTCTCGGAACGCTCGTGTGAAGAGAATTTGCGCCTGCGACGGGGCGCCTTCAGAGAACCTCCATCGCTATTTTCGCCGCCGTCTTGCCTCCCGCCAGGGTTGATCCTTCATACTCCCGCAAATGGGGCGTTGGAGATCGACCATGCGCGAACTATCGGCGGAAGCCAGGCTGCACTTCTACGCGCGCTCGCTCTCGCGTCGGACCGGGGCGAGCATGCACCACGTTGGGCTCTACAGCGCCTTCGCGGTCATCGCCGCCATCGTGTTCGGCACGCTTTCGGTGCACCCGTTCTGATTACGCCCCGCGCTTGAACGGCGCGACCTCGATCCCCGCATCCTTCAACGCCTGACGTAGCGTGCGCGCGATCTCGACGGCGCCGTGCGTGTCACCGTGGATGCAGACGGTGTCCGTGCGCATCTTGATCACCTTGCCCGTCACCGACACCACCGCGCCGTCCTGCACCATGCGCACTACACGGTCGGCGATCGCCTTGGCATCGTGCAGCACCGCGCCGGGCTTCTTGCGCGAGACGAGGTTGCCGTCGTCCTCATAGGCGCGGTCAGCAAATACCTCGTGCACCATCGGCAGATTGGCGTCTTCGCCGGCCTTCACCAGCTTCGAATTGGCGAGCACGACGAAGATCAGGCTCGGGTCGACCGCCCTAATGCCGGCGGCGATCGCCTTGGCCGTCATGTCATCCTCGCAGGCGACGTTGGAGAGCGCGCCGTGCGCCTTTACATGCGTCACCTTGTGGCCGGCTGCGGTCGCGATCGCCTGCAACGCGCCGATCTGGTAGGCGACGAGGTTCTCGATCTCGGAGGCTTTCAGGCCCGCGATCGGATGCCGGCCGAAACCGTGCAGATCGCGATAGCCGGGATGGGCGCCGACCGAGACGCCGCGCGCCTTCGCCAGCTCGACCGTCCGGCGCATGATGTCGGGGTCGCCGGCATGGAAGCCGCAGGCGACGTTGACCGAGCTGGCAAGGTCGATCATCGCGGCGTCGTTGCCCATCTCCCACGCGCCAAAACCTTCGCCGAGGTCGCAATTGAGATCGATCGTCTTCATGGGGTGCTCTCCGCCTCTGGTCGTCTTGTCGCTTACGGCTCCGCCGTGACCTGCCAGGTCCCGGCATCCATGGCGCTCACCGCATAGCCCGCGACATTAGCATCGCTGAGCGCCTCGATGTTCAGCTCGACGGTGTCGGAAGAGCGCAGGCGATCGGGCAGGTTGCGGATGAGTTGCCCGAACTTGCGCGCCTCCTCCTGCGCCTCGGCCATGGTGACCTCGAGGAAGCGGAACGCGGTTCCCGCCGAGGTCTGCGCGAGGCGGCCGACGTCGGCCGTGATCACGGTTGCGATCTTCGGATAGCCGCCGGACGTGCCGCGATCCATCATCAGCGCGATCGGCGAGCCGTTGCCGGGCACCTGGATACTGCCGTTGACGGTGCCGTCGGAGACGATGTTGTGGCCATGCAGATGCTTGATCGCCGGGCCCTCGAGCCGGTAGCCCATGCGGTCGGAGGTCGCCGAGATCTTCCACTCGCTGTCTAGGAACAGCGCCTTGTTGGCGTCGTCGAACTCGTCGTCCTGCGGTCCGAGCAGGACGCGGATCGGGCCTGTTGCAGGCTTCGGCAGCTCGATGCGCAGCTCGGGCGCGCCGCTTGCGGCATCAACTGTGAATTCATCGCCGGCCTGCAGCGGGCGCGGGTAGGGGCTGCCGAGGCCCGCGCGGGCGTTCACCGCAAGGCTGCCGAACACCAGTTCGCCTTTGATCCCGCCTTCGATCGCCAGATAAGTGAACGCGCCGCCGCGGGCAAAGCCCAGCGTCAGCGTCTCGTCGTCCTTGAGAGTCACTGACGTGTCCATAGCCACCGGCTTACCGGCGACGTCCGCATTGCGCGGCGCGCCTGATATCGCGACGCGCACGGCGCCGTCTTTGGCGGTGAATGTGGCGCCGAACGGGCCGATCTCGACCACGGCCGCGAACGGCTCGTTGCCGACCAGCGTGTTCGCGGCCGCCAGTGACAGACGGTCCATCGCACCGCTGACCGTCAGGCCGTAGCGCTGCGCGCCGTGGCGGCCGCCGTCCTGAACGGAGCTTGCGGGACCGATGCTGGCGATCACGAGCCGGCTCATGCGACCACCTGCTCGGCGATGATCTCGCCGGCCTCGGCGGCGCGATCCTGTTCCTCGAAGGTCTTGTGGTCGATGGCGAAAAACGTCACGCGATCACCGGGTTCGGTGAGAAAGGTCGGATTCCGGTGGAGTTGATAGGTTCTGACCGGCGTGCGACCGAGCAGGTGCCAGCCGCTTGGCGCGGCCAGGCACTGGATGCCGGCCTGGATGCCGCCGATCGAGATCGTGCCGGCGGGTGTGAAAAGCCGCGGGCTCTGCCGCCGCGACATGTGCAGGGATTTGTCGAGGCCGCTGAGATAGGACCAGCCCGGGGTGAAACCGATCATGGCAACGCGGTAGTCGCCGGCGACGTGACGGGCGACGATGTCGTCGGGCGTGGTGTTCAGCGCCTTGGCGACATCCTCGAGGTCGATGCCGTGTTCGCCGCCATAGGCGACGGGAATGCGCCAGCGCCGCGCCTTCGCGGCCGGCGGCAGCGGCTGGCTGGCGAGCGCAAGCAGCTTTTCGCCGAGCGCGTCGAAGCCGATCTTGCCGGGATCGTAATGCACCAGCAGCGAGCGATAGGTCGGAACGGTCTCGGTGATGCCGTCGATGGGGCTTGCTGCGAGCGCCTTGTCCAGCGCGAGCACGCGCTCGTTGGCGGCGTCATCGATGGTGCGGCTGAATTCAACCGTGACGGCGCTGTCGCCACTGGGCAGAAGGCGGGGCGGGGGAAGCGTCGCGGCCATGAGCTGTCGAAGGGCTGTCGAAATCGGGCTTCTCAGGAAATGCGGGCTCAGCCTTGAGTTCCGCTTTTCCCTGCTTCGCGTAAATGCGCCCGCAAGTCCAATAAATTAATGCAAGGGGAAACGATAAAGCGTTGTTATCGCGTCGCATAACAGCCCAGCGGCCCTGCGTTCTTGCTGGCTCTTTGGCCCTTGACGCAAGGGCTGCGGCTCGCAAGATGCGCGCGTTCTTTCCCGCCCATCCGGAGCTCGTTCTCGTCCATGTCGCTGTCCCCCGAAGCCCGCAAGACCCTCGCCGGCATCACCACTGCCACCATCACCACGGTCCTGCTGAAGAAGGGCCTGCGCAACGTGTGGATGCGCGGCGCGCGTCCGCTGCGTCCGGGCCTGCCGCGCCTGGTCGGGCCGGCCTTCACGCTGCGCTTCGTGCCGGCGCGCGAGGATCTGGCGACGCCGGAATCCTGGTCGTCGCCGATCTCGACCCGCACCGCGATCGAGGCGATGCCGGACGGCTGTATTGCCGTGGTCGATGCCATGGGCATCACCGATGCCGGCATCTTCGGCGACATTCTTTGCGCGCGCATGATGAAGCGCGGCGTGACCGCACTCGTCACCGACGGCGTGGTACGTGACGTCGAGGGCGTGCTCGGCACCAATCTTCCGGTGTGGTGCGACGGCTATGCCGCGCCGCCGTCGGTTGCAGGCCTCACCTTCGTCGGCTGGGGCGAGCCGATCGGCTGCGGCGGCGTTGCGGTGTTCCCGAACGACATCGTGGTCGCCGACCAGGACGGCTGCGTGCTGATCCCGCAGGCGATGCTCGATCACGTGCTCAATGAGAGCGTCGAGCAGGAGCGGATGGAAGCCTGGATCGTCAACGAGGTGAATAACGGCGCGGTGCTGCCGGGCCTCTATCCCATGAACGCCGAAACCAAGGCGCGCTACGCCGCCAGCAAGAAGTAACAGGAAACGAGGTATCCCATGGAAATCACTGTCGCAGGCACGCGGCCGACCCGCCGCGCGCCGAAGGAAAATTTTACGGGCACCGTGTTGCAGGACCCCGTGATCATGGCGCCGGCGCCGGCGCGGCTGAACTGCTCGCGCGTCACCTTTGAGCCGGGCGCGCGTACCAACTGGCACCACCATCCGCTTGGGCAGACGCTCTACGTGATTTCGGGCGTCGGCCGCGTCCAGACCAAGGGTGGCCCTGTCAAGGAGATCCGTCCCGGTGACACCGTCTGGATTCCGCCGGGTGAACTGCACTGGCACGGCGCCTCGCCAAACAACAGCATGTGCCACATCGCCATGCAGGAGGCGCTCGACGGCGTCTATTCGACCTGGCTGGAGCCGGTGACCGACACGGAGTACGGCGCGGCGCTGGGCTAATCTCTCGTGCCCCGGATGCAATGCAGCGCGTCAGCGCTGCGTTGCCGATCCGGGGCCCACAAGCTTCCTCAAAGCAAGTGCCCTTAGGTCCCGGCTCAGCGCAGCAACGCTGCGCGTTGCAGCGCGTCCGGGACGCGGCAAATCACATCCGCTCCGCCGTCCACGTGCCCGTGCACAGGCGGCCGCGCCATGTGCCGGAGCCTGAAGTGCCGCTGAGCCGGCCGAAGCCGACGGCGCGTTTGATCCCGGTGCTCAAGGTGACGTTGATGCTGCCGGCATCGGCCACGCGGCCGGATGCTGAAACCACAGCGCTGCTCGATGCGATCTGACCGTTGCTGATGCCGATCGAGACCGTTGCACCGTTACCGCAAGTCTCGCTCGATGATGAGATGCGGACATTCCATGCGCCGTCGAAGGTAGAGGTCGCCGCGCCCGCCTGCGTCAGCGGGACGGCGATGGCGACAATGCTGGCGAAGAGACCTTTGCGAAATCCGTTCATGACACGCCCCGTTGGTTGATCATGGGGGGATCGTGGCACGAGCGCGGAACCCGCGATGTGAGGGCTGTCACGTGCGCAAGGGGCTCCTTGAGGTGGCGCACTCCGCAAAGAGATCGCGGACAAAAGCAAAGGGGCCCGGATCGCGGGCCCCTCGTCTCGGTTCGAACGTCGAAGTCGGACTCAGTTCACGCGCGTCCAGGTCTGGCCGCCGCAGAACATGCCGCCGAAGGCGCAGCCCTGCACGCGCAGGCGGTCGGTGCCCTTCATCGCGATCGTGGAATCGTAGGTCGAGCCGGAGTTGGGATCGAGGATGCGGCCGGACCATTTCTGATCCTTGTTCTGGTCCTTGGCGGGTTTCATGTTGATGAGGACCTGTTCGCCGTTCTGGTTCGATTTGCTGTCGACCGAATAGCCGCAGAGATTGCTGCCGCATTGCTCGATGCGGACCTTGCCTTCCTTTTCCTCGGTGAGCCAGATGCCGAGCGGTGAATTGAGATCGCGCGCGGGCGCGGCTGCGGGAGCCGGGGGAGCGACGGCGGCGGCCTGAACAGGTGCGGGTGACGGGGCAGGCGCTGGAGGCGGCGCCGGGGGGGCAGCAGCCACGGTCGGGGCCGGCGGCGGCGCCACGGCGGGCGCTGCCTGCTGCTCGACCGGAGCGGGCGCCGGAGGCGGTGCTGGTGGCGGCAACACGGCCGCCTCAGCCGGCGCGTTGCTGGCGGTTGCAGACGGCGGTGGAGCGGGCGGGGGCGGAACTGGCGGCGGCGCTGCAGCGGCCGGCGCCTGTTCGGTTGCAGGCGGCGCGGCGACAGGGGCGGGAGCTGGCGCCGGAGCGGCCTGAGGTTGCGGATCAACCTTGGCCTGTTGCGGCGCCTGCTGGCCCGGGGTCGTCTCGTTCTTCTTGGCTTTCTTCGCCTTGCCATGGCCGGTGTTATCGTAGACGCCGGGGATCTGCACCGTGCCGCGGTCCGGATCGATGCGGATGGTGCGCCCGCCATATTCGAAAGTGTACTGCGCCTGCGCAGCGGTGCTCGCCAAAAGGAATGCGGCCGTGGCCAACAGCTTCCTCATTTCCGTCTCCTGAACAGCTGGTCCCCGTACCAACGCTTACGCGTCGGTTCGATCGCAAAAAGTGATCTAGATCACTGTCACCGTATGAGTCGTGGTCCGGCTGGTTCGGGTTCAATAACGTTGAACTCCGTCCAGAGTTGGACGGCGGCGCGGCGCAGCTCTGGACGGGGTATGGGATGGGCAAGTAAAACCGTTGTGGTTGAAGCTTCCGAAAGCACACGCAAATGCTACAGCTGCGCCTTGGCGAACTTGTTCTGATCGTAGTCGCTTGCCTTGCTGCGACACTGGCGCACGCGGCCGGGCTCGGGTTTATCGAAGTGCCGGCGGACGCCGGCGGCCCCGCGCTCACGGGCATGGTGTGGACACCTTGTGCGGCGCCGCCCTCCGAGGTCGTTCTGGGCGGCGGTGTCGTCCTGCCGGGTGTGAAGGATTGTCCGGTAGCGGGCAGTCGACTGCCGCTGATCGTCGTGTCGCACGGACGGCGCGGCTCGTTTTTGGGCCACGTCGACACGGCGACCGCGTTGGCCGATGCCGGCTTCGTGGTCGCTGCGATCAATCACCCAGGCGACACTGCCAGCGACAGCAGCCGGACCGATGAGTTCTCCGTCCTGGTCGAGCGTCCCGCCGACATGAAGCGGCTTACGGATTTCATGCTCGGCGCCTGGAAGGAAGCGGCGGTCCTGGACCCCAAGCGGGTTGGTTTGTTCGGGTTCTCGCGCGGCGCCTATACCGGTCTCGTCGTGATCGGCGGCAACCCCGATTTTGGCGCGCTCGCTCCGCTCTGCGATAGAGATGGAGCCACGACGCCAAAATGCCAGGCCATTCGCGATGGCCTTGTGCCAACAGAGGCGGCCGTACACGACCCCCGCATCAGAGCCGCCGTGCTGGCGGATCCGCCGCTTTATGAAGGCCTTTTCAACCGGGAGCGCCTCGCCAATGTGACGATCCCGCTTCTCTTATGGCGTTCGGCGTTCGGCGGCGACGGTGTCGTGCCCGCTTCAGTCGATACGCTGGAACAAATGCTTCCCGCGCGCCCTGACTTCCGGATCGTGCCGAACTCGTCGCACTTTTCCTTTCTTGCGCCATGTCCACCCAAGCTGGCCGAAGCCGCGCCGATCCTGTGCACTGATCCGCCCGGGTTCGACAGGGAAGCGTTTCACAGCGCCTTCAACGACGCGGCCGTGAGCTTCTTCCGCAAGCATCTGGAGTGACGGACAAGATCGGTCGCTAGTCGAACCAGGCGGCGTAGATCTTCCTGTAGCTGCCGTCCTCCATCGAGATGTGCAGCCACTGGTCGACGAAAGCCTTCAGCGCCATGTCGCGCTGGAGCCAGTAGGCCTTCTCCGAGAAGTCGAACGGCTTTTCGGGATGCACCGCGCAGAGCACGCCGGAATGCTGCTTCTGCTGGTAGCGGGTCTCGGAAGCGTCCGTCATCATCAAATCGGCGTTGCCCTTGGCGATCTCGTCGAAGATCACGGTGTTGTCGGGGAAGACGTTGATCTCGGCGTCCTTGATGTTGGCGCGCGCGAACCGCTCGTTGGTGCCGCCGGGATTGACGATGACGCGGGTGCCCTTCTTGTCGATGTCGGCGATGCTCTGGTACTTGCCGACGTCGGCGCAGCGTGCGATCGGCGTCTTGCCTTCGCGCATGATCGACGTCGAGAAGAAGCCCTTCTTCTGCCGGTCGAGCGTGACCGAGACGCCGCCCATGGCGATGTCGAACTGGTCGGCCTCGAAGTCCTTCATGAGCTTCGGCCAGGCCGTCGGCACGAATTCGACCTTGACGCCGAGCGCCTTGCCGAGTGCCTCCGCCATGTCGACGTCGAAGCCGCTGAACTGCTGCGTCGCCTTGTCCAGGTAGGTGAAAGGCTTGTAGTCGCCGGTCATGCCGACGCGCAAAGTGCCGCGCTTGACGATCTCGTCGAGGCGCGACGGCGCCGGCTGCTGCGCATATGCCGAAAAGTTCGCCAGCAGGACCGCGACCAAAGCCGCCACGATTCGAACGATCATCTCTTTTCCACCCATGCCCGAGCTGTCATTGTGCAGCTCTTGAAACTTGGATTTAGACCAGATGCCCGTCGCTGGCGAGGCGGAATTGAAGGGAATTTAGGGTGACGATCTCGATGTATGACGCCTCGGTCGGCGTCTTCGTGCCGTATCTGCGCAACCTGTCGGCACTGCTGGACAAGGGCGTCGCCTATGCGGAAAGCCGGAAGTTCAATCCGGCCGTCCTGCTCGGCATGCGCATGGCGCCGAACATGTACGATCTGGCGCAGCAGATAGGGGAGGCGTGCCGCCATGCCACGGTCGCGCCAGCCTTGCTGGCCGACCAGGAGCCGGTGGCGCTGCCGGCGCTGGAGCACGACATCGCCGGGCTTCAGGCGCGCATTGCGACGTCAATCGAGTTCATCGAAAGCCTGTCGCGCGCCGAGATCGATAGTGCGGCGGAGCGGAATGTCTTCTTCAGGCTGAAAAACGGGACCGAGCTGCCCTTCACCGGGCGGACGCTGCTGCTGACGTTCAGCGTCCCGCAATTCTTCTTCCACGTCACGACGTCCTACGACTTGCTCCGGCATGCCGGCGTCGAGCTCGTGAAGCGGGATTTTCTCGGCCCCCGCGAGCGCTAGGCTTCGCCCTTGCGCTCGTAATCGGCGAGCGAGCTGCGGCCGGCGATCTCGCTGCGCAGCTCCTCGAAGCGCCGATGTGCCTCGTCCTCGTGCGCGTCGACGAAATGCACTGCGGCTTCGCTCGTCATCGGGCCGCTGACCACGGGCGCGGACTGCTCGCCGATGGTCTCGTGGACGTAGAACTGGCCGTCATCGCCGCGATAGACCGTCCATTTCAGACGGATCGCCACCATCGGCCCCGGACCGACCTTGCTGTAGCCATCGGCATCGGTGTGCTCCGGCACCAGCGGCTGCTCCTCGACCACAGGATGCTCGTGCTCGTCGACCATCGCATGCTCGTCGACCACCACATGCTCGTCGACCACCACATGCTCGTCGACCACCACATGCTCGTCGGCGATCGGATGCTCGTCGGCGACGACCTGCTCACCGTCGACCACCATTTCGGTCTCGGTCTCGCGGACGGGCTCGGGGTGCTCCAAAATGCTGGCGATGGTTGCCAGCGCGTGGTCGGTCGGGTCGATCTCTGACAAGGGTTCATCCTCCAGCTCGACGCGGCCGGCAAGTCTGTCCCACTGCCGCCGCGGCCGGACTTATTACGCGGGTTTGATTAAGGCTGAGTTGGGGCTCGATCTGCACCAAAATGGGACGCATTCTGGCGTTCCGGAGGCGGGCGGATAACCGCCCGCCCGGAGGTCGGCTCAGCCGAGCACGTCCTGATTGATGATGTTCTGCCGGATGGGATCGCCGTCCAGCACACTCAGGATATTGCGAGCGGTCTGCTCGCTCATGCGGCTCACCGCCTCGACGGTGACGCCGGCGACGTGCGGGGCCATGATGACGTTGGGCAGCGCGAACAGCGCGTTGCTGACCGGCGGCGGCTCCACCTCGAACACGTCGACCCCGGCACCGGCAATCCTGCCGGAGACCAGGGCGTCGTATAGCGCGGCCTCCTTCACGATGCCGCCGCGTGCGGTGTTGATGAGATAGGATTTCGGCTTCATCCGGCCGATCCGCGCCGCATCGAACAGGCCGACGGTTTCCGGCGTCTTCGGGCAATGGATGGTGACGAAGTCGGCGTTGGGCAGCGCGGCGTCGAGATCGGCGATGGGCTCGCAGCCAGCGGCCTTGATCTCGGCCGCAGGCTTGTAGGGATCGTAGACCTGCACCTTCATTTCCATCGCCAGGCAGCGCTTGGCGGTGCGTGTGCCGATGCGGCCGAAGCCGATGACGAGCACGTTCTTGCCGTAGAGGTCGAACGGCAGCATGCCGAGCCGGTTGGCCCATTGGCCATCCTTGACGCAGGCGTGCATCTCATTGGCGCGCTTGGCCAGCGTCAGCATCATGAACAGTGCCTGCTCGGCGACCGAGGGCGAGTTGGCGCTGCCCGCCACCATCAGCGGCACCTTGCGGCGGGAGAGGGCGGGCACGTCGACGGCGTCGTAACCGACGCCGATGCGGGTCACCACCTTCATGTCCTTCGAGGCCTCGAGCTCGGTCTCACCGAAGGCGGTGGCACCCAGCGCCACGCCGTGAACCGGCGCGTGGTTCTTCAGCAAGGCTTCGAAATCCTTGGCCGAGATCAGGTTCGGAAACTCGACGAGCTCGATATCGTCCCGCTGGGTGAGGAGGGCGCGGGCCCCTTGCGACAAAGTTTGTGTAACGAAAATCTTCTTCTTGTTGGTCGCCATCGCTCCCCGCCTGCTTGCGTTTCTTGAGACGGCGTCACAGCACGACGCCGGTGTCTTCGTTTAGCAGGTGCATATTGTTGAGGTCCATCGCCAAACGCATGGGTGCCCCGTCCTTGGCGCCGGCGTTGGGATCGACGCGGCCGCAGACCGGCGTGCCGTCGAGCCCGAAATAGACCAGGGTCTCCATCCCCATCGGCTCGGTGACGTCGAGCACGGTGTCGAAGGTCTCTACGCCGGGCCCCAGATGCGCATGCGACTCGGTGAGGTGCTCGGGCCGGAGGCCGAGCAGCAGCTTGTCGGTGCGCGGCAGCGCGTTGTAGCGCGTGGCGCGGGCCGGTGGCAGCGCAAAGGCGATGCGGTCGGTCAGACGGATCTGAAGCGCGCCGCCGACGTCCTCCAGCCGGCACGGGATGAAATTCATCGCGGGCGAGCCAATGAAGCCGGCGACGAAGCGCGTCGCCGGCTTGTGGTAGAGCTCGTTGGGCGTGCCGATCTGCTCGATGCGGCCCTTGTTCATCACAACGACGCGGTCAGCCAACGTCATCGCCTCGACCTGGTCGTGGGTGACGTAGACCGTGGTGGTGCGCACCTTCTGATGCACCTTCTTGATCTCGATCCGCATCTGCACGCGCAGCTTGGCGTCGAGATTGGACAGCGGCTCGTCGAACAGGAACACTTTCGGATTCCGCACGATGGCGCGGCCCATCGCGACACGCTGGCGCTGGCCGCCGGAGAGCTGCTTCGGCTTGCGGTCGATCAGGTCGGTGATGTCGAGGAGGCGGGCGGCTTCCGTGACCCGCGCCTTGATCTGGGCCTTGGGAAAGTGCTTCAGGCGCAGCCCGAACGACATGTTCTCCGCGACCGTCATGTGCGGGTAGAGCGCGTAGTTCTGGAACACCATGGCGATATCGCGATCCTTCGGCGGTACGTCATTGACGACGTCGCCGCCGATCATGATGTCGCCGTCGCTGATGTCCTCGAGGCCCGCGATCATGCGCAGCGTCGTCGACTTGCCGCAGCCCGAAGGCCCAACCAGCACGATGAACTCATGGTCGGCGATGTCCAAGTCGATGCCGCGCACGGCTTCGACATCATCGTAACGCTTGACCACCTTCCGCAATGCAACGTCAGCCATGAGACATCAACCCTTTGTCGCGCCGGCGGTCAGGCCGGCGATGTAGTAGTCCATCAGGAAGGCGTAGATAACCAGCGGCGGAGCTGCGCCGAGCAGCGCGCCGGTCATGATCTGGCCCCAGTTGAAGACGTCGCCCTTGATCAGGGTGGTGGTGATGCCGACCGGGAGCACGAGCTGGTCGATGGACGTCGTGAACACCAGGGGATAGAGGAACTGCGCCCAGGACACCGTGAAGGCGAAGATGGTCGCGGCAATCAGGCCCGGCAGCGCGACCGGAATAAAGATCCGCGTCAGGGTCTGAAGCCATGAGGCGCCGTCGATGATCGCGGCCTCGTCGAGCTCCTTCGGGATCGAGGCGAAATAGCCGATCATGATCCAGGTGCAGAACGGCACCGTCAGCGTCGGATAGACGAATAGCAGCACGTACCATCGGTTCAGGAGCGTGATGCCGGTGATGTCCTGAACCAGCGCCAGCATCTTGAACAGCGGGATGAAGAGGAGGCTGTCCGGAACCAGGTAGGTCAGGAACACGCCGGTGGCGAGCGTCGTCGAGCCCCAGAACTTCATCCGCGCGAGCGCGAAGGCGGCAGGGATGCTGATCAGCATCGTGACGAGCACAACCACCAGCGACACGATGGTCGAATTCCAGAAGAACCGGAGGAATTGGTTCGACGTCAGTAGTTCGACATAGTTCGCCAGCGTCGGGTGGAACACCCACCACGGATTGGTCGCAGCCGAGATCTCCGCGCTGCTCTTGAGCGAGGTGATCACCATGTAGAGCGGCGGCGTCAGAAAGAAGATCGCAAACAGCACCAGGAAGAAATAGGACCAGCGCAGCGCCCAGGTACGGTCGCGGCTCATGCTGCCATATTTAACCTTGCGCCGGGGGCCGGCCTTGTCGATCGCTATTGTGCTCATCAGGATTCGTTCCCGCGTTTATTGACGTCGCGCAGGATGAAGATCGCTGCGACGGCGAGGATCGGGACCATGAACAGCGAGACGCTGGCGCCGAGCGGAATGTCGTTGCTCTCGATGCCGACCCGGAACGCATAGGTGGCAAAGATCTGGGTCTGGTCGAGAGGCCCGCCTGAGGTCAGGATGCGGACGATGTCGAAATTAGCGAAGGTGACGATCAGCGAGAACAGCGTCGTGATCGCGATGATGTTGCGCATCATCGGCAGCGTCACGTACCACATCTTCTGCCACCAATTGGCGCCGTCGATTGCGGCGGCCTCGTAGAGCTGGTCCGGCACCGATTTCAGCGCCGCCAGGTACATGATCAGGAAGAACGGCGCGCCGTACCAGACGTTGACGAGGATGACTGAAAAGCGCGCCCAGGCGGCATTGCCGAGCCAGTTGATGGGACCGATGCCGAAGAAGGAGAGCGTGTAGTTGAAGGCGCTGTAGGAGGGGTCGAACAGCCACAGCCAGGCGAGCGTGCTCATCGCCGGCGGGATCACCCAGGGCACCAGCAGCATGCCGCGCCATTTGCGCTGGCCCTTGGCCGGTATGTTGTGCACGAAATGCGCGACGATGAAGCCGATCAGCGCCTTGAAGAACACGGCGGTGATCGCGAAGATGCAGGACTGCTCCACCACCATCCAGAACGTCTCGCGCTTGAACAGGAAGGTGAAGTTGCCGAAGCCGACGAATTTTTGCATCGACTTGTTCAGCGTCGCGAGGTGGATCGAGAACAGGGCAGGGTAAAGCACGAACAGCGCGATCAGCAGGATCAGCGGCAGCGTCAGGAAGAACGCCACGGTCGATTTCCGCTTCAACGCATTGTGCAGGCCCGTCCGTTTGCGCGCGCTCGCCGTGCGGGCGACGCGACCGTCCTCAACGACGACATCGGCCATGTCAGTGTCCTTGGGTCAAGCTTCCTTGCGGAATGTCCAACGGCGGAGCCGGCACCCGCGTGTCGGCTCGATCTGCTCATTCCATCGAACGGTGGGGTGCCCTGGCGGCTCACGCGGGGATGCGTGAACCGCCGTGGCACACCCGGGCTTAGGTTCGCATGAAGCCTTCACACTCGCCTTCGCCCCAGGCGATTGCGGTCTCCAACTTTTCGCCCTGCGCAAAGCGCAGCGCCATCTTGGTCAGCGTGGCCTGCGCGTAGATCTGCTGGGCGATCTTCGGCGGCGCCGGAGAGGCCGCAATCGACAGTGTCTGATGATTGTAGGGATTTGGATAGTGATAGAGCGTGCCCTTCGGCGGGCCTACCTCGGCCCAGGTCTTCAGCGTCGTCATCTTCGCATAGGCCGGCAAATCGTAGCCGCCGCTCGCCGCGACGAACTTTTCGATCGATGACGGCTGTGACAGAAATGCCAGAAGGCTCTTGGCCGATGCCTTGTTCTTGGAGAAATTCCAGAGACCCCAGAAATAGGGCAGGAACGGCGCATACCGGCCTTTAGGACCGGAGGGGAAGCCGTGCGTCCAGCATTGCTCGGCGACCTGCGGCGCGTCGCGCTTGGCGACCGCCCAGGCGCTCGGCGGATTCATGATGAGGGCGCCGCGGCCGGAGATCAGCCATTTGTTGTTCGAGGCATCGTCCCAGGACGGTGCGTCCGGCGGCAGGAAGGCGATCAGCTTCTTGTAGTATTCGAGCGCCTGGCGAACCTCATCGGTCTTCACCGTGACATCGCCCTTGGCGTTGACGAGTTCGGCGCCGAACGACTGGAAGATGGCGCCCGCGGTATCGACGCTGTCGGTGGTCTCGCCGAGACCGATTCCGAATGGGAAACCTGCCTTCTGGCAGGCTTCCGCCGCCTTCAGGAATGTATCCATATTCCAGCTATCGGCCTTGGGCGGCGCGCCGACGGGGTACAGTTCCTGGACGTCGATCCCCGCATGCTTCTTCATGAGGTCGATGCGCGAGCAGGGCCCCTTGATCTGGCTCCCCGGGGTTGCCGGGACCGCAAGCCATTTGCCGTTGGCCTTGCCGAGATATTTGACCGTGTCGTTGACCTCACCGTTCTGCTTGATCGCCTCCTCGACCACGTCGTTCACCGGTTCAAACTGCTCGGCATACGCATGCGGCCACCAGGTGTACATCTGAAGAATGTCGTGACCGGATTTGGCCTGCGCTTCGGCCGCGACCGTCAACTCGATCTTCTTGTTGTTGCTGGTGATGTAGTCGATGGAGACTTCGACCTTCTCCTTTTCAGCCCATTCCTTGACCATGGCGGTGGAGGCGTCGTTGGCACCGGGCACCCAGTGGTCCCAGAAGCCGATCGAGAGTTTGCCGGCGGCGTAAGCGCCGCGGACATAGGGCGCTGTGATCAGCGCTGCGGAGGACATTGCAGTGGCGGCTACAAATTGACGTCGCGTCAGTGTCTTGCGTGACATCTCGTTTCCTCACCTGGATGTTTTATTGTTTTCGCGTTTCCTCTGGCATTCCGAGTTTTGTTTTTGATTTTTGGTTCGCGTTTCTTGGTGCTACCGCCTCGCCGTGAAATCGCGCGAAGCGCAGCAAATTGGTAGCGCGATCAGATCATGATTGATCCCGTCTGTCGAGGAAGCCGAACGGCTCGCCGTCTAGAACTAACGTTGCGTCCGGGAACGCGGCGGCGCCGTCTCGCGAAGCACACCCGGAGGTGAACCTCGGAGGCGCATTTTGCGACGCACACTTCGGGGCAAGGAGAGCGGGACATCTCGTGCGCAATTACGCCGCAGTTTCGAATAAGCCTTCATAACCGCTTCGCGCCAAACAGTTTTCGGGCGTGGACAGCAATTGGCTGCGGCTGGACCGCGAAGCGGCGAAAACGATAGAGTTGCAACCGGCGGGTGGCCCCGACCCGGACAGGACAATCGGATCGACGATGGAGACCAGAATGATCAACCCGGCGCCGCCTGCGCGGCTTCACCTGCGGCGATGGTTCGCGCTGGGCTCCGTGCTCGCGGTGCTGCTCGGCGCCGCTGCGGTTGCGCAGGCGCAAGGCCTGGTCAAGGGCGTTCAGGATGGAGCCGCGGCCGGCAACAAGGCGGCCGGGCCCGTTGGCGGCGTGCTGGGCGGTGCGATCGGCGGCGTGGTCGGTGTCTTCACCGGCGTGCTCGGCGTCAACAACCAGCCGGCTCCGGCTGCCAAGGACGCGAGCAAGGATGCCAGCAAGGACGCGAGCAAGGATTCCAAGCAGCCGGGCGCCGGCAAGGACAAGGGCGCCAAGGAGACCGCCAAGGCGGCCAAGGGCGCCAAGGCGAGCAAGGAAGCCAGGAATGCGCCGCAGGACAACAAGGACAATAAGGACGTCACCGTCCTCACCCAGCCCGGCGCGCCGCAACAGAGCGCCGAGCAGATCGTCGCCAACAGCGATTCCTATATCGAGCGGATCAAGACCGAGTTGAACCTGACGCCCGATCAGGAGAAGCACTGGTTCGGCTTCTCGAGCGCTATGCACTACCTGGGGCATAATGGCGCGGAGCGGCTCAACCTGCGGATCGCTCGCGCCAAGCGGGATCCGCCTGACGACATCATCGAGCAGATGCGCAACGAATCGCAATTCTTGATCGACCGCGCCGCCGACCAGCGCAACGTCGCCGATGCCGCCGAGCCGCTTTATTCGAGCCTCGACGACAAGCAGAAGCAGGTCTTCATCCAGGAGATGGTGCGCCTCAGTCACGAGCGCGGGCTGGATTAATCAAGTTGAATCCGATTGCGGGCGCCTGAATTAACGGCGCCCGCCACGAATTCGTGAATCCTCTCCGCATTTCGGGTATGGTTAGCTTCGTAAGCTGACTGCGGGGTTGATATGGCGGACGGACTCTCCGTTTTCCTGGTCGAAGACGAGGCGTTGATCCGGATGATGATCGCCGACATGGTGGAGGAACTCGGCCACCATGTCGTCGCAGAGGCGGACAATGTCCGGGACGCGAGCGCCTTTGCGATGACTGCGCAATACGATTTCGCCATCCTCGACATCAACCTGAAGGGCCTCTACGTCGATCCGGTCGCCGACCTGATCGAGCGCCGCGGCAAGCCGTTTCTGTTCGCCACCGGCTACGGGCCGGAGCTGCTGCCGTCCTTGCTCCGGCGGCGGCCGATCCTGCGCAAGCCGATTTCCCTCGACCAGCTCAAGGTGATGATCGATTCGCTGTTTCCGGACGCGGTCGCCAAAGTTCCTCACTGAGAAGGCTGCTCACCGAGAAGGCGCCGTACCGAGATCGCCAACGAAAATGGCCGCCCGTGAGGGGCGGCCATTTGGCGAAAGAATGTCTCGTCGTCTCAGATCAGGCCGGTGCTGAGGTCGATGCCGCGCGCCATCACGCCGAACGAGGCGACCAGGCCCATGCAGCAGAACAGCAAGATGATCTTGAACGAAGAATCGGCAAAACGGGTTTCGACGGCGACCGGGATCGCGGCAAGCGAAATCATGCTCATGTTCATTCCCCCCTTTGTTGACCCCTGAATTGCATCAGGTAAGGGAAGCTCTTAGAGCAAAAAGTTTGACGCGAGCTTGCGAGGGATCGTTAACGGAAGCGCAATCGCTCGCGTGTTTTCGCGAGCAGCGAGCGGTCCCGCAAGTCTCAGTTGCGGCCGTTCTTCAGCACGGTGGCGATGGTATGGGCCGTCATGGCGGCGCGATCAGAGGCGCGCTGCGCGGCCAGCCGGTCGCGGGCCTTTTCCGCGATCAGGAGCTCGATCAGGGCCAGCCGCTTGTCATCGTCGTCCGCCTCGGTCAGCAGGCGGTGATAGCGGTGATAGTCGAAACCGAAGTCCTGCTTACGCATGTCACGCCCCCGCAACTACGGGAATTGTTTCCCATCGGACACAGTCGGGCAAGCACGATCCTGCGTGGAACCGTGCCTTGGCTGCAATCAGCTGTGTATAGTTAACGGACTGGACGGCGTCGGAGCCGATCGCGGCTCATCAATCCGGATTGTGGTCGGCGAACATCTTCAGGCCGACGAAGCTCGCGTCGGGTTTCGTCACCAGCCTGGTCGGGATATTGCGCAAATAGTCCTGGAAGCGTCCCTTGGCTTCGAAGCGCGCCCGGAACGCGGAAGCGGCAAGGAACTCCGGAAAGCGCGGCACGATCCCGCCGGCGATGTAGACGCCGCCGCGGGCGCCGAAGGTCACCGCGAGATTGCCCGTGACTGAGCCGAGGATGGCGCAAAACATCTCCAGCGTCGCGCGGCTCAGTTCGCAACTGCCCTCCAGGGCGGCCTTGGTGATGGCGGCGGCGTCGCGGTGCGGCACCTGGGCGCCGTCGACCTCCGCCAGCGCCTC
Source organism: Bradyrhizobium sp. LA2.1 (assembly GCF_040547725.1). Taxonomy (NCBI): domain Bacteria; kingdom Pseudomonadati; phylum Pseudomonadota; class Alphaproteobacteria; order Hyphomicrobiales; family Nitrobacteraceae; genus Bradyrhizobium; species Bradyrhizobium sp. LA2.1. Next base: position 248,726 of record NZ_JBEPQI010000008.1, on the reverse strand, counting down.
GTAAAGGTTTTGCAGGCCGGAGCCCGAAAGCGCGCCGCGCTCGATGGAGACATGACCGAGACGTCGGCGCATGGCCGCGATCACGCGCTCCTCGCGCTCGGTTTCCGCCGGCAAAGTGGCGTGGCCTGCCTCGGTGACGACCGCCAGCCGGGCGCCGTGGCGTTCGACCAGACAAGAGACGCCAAAACCGGTTCCAGGCCCAACCACCAGCAGCGGCTCTCCCGGGAGGCCGTCCTGGCCGCCGAGCGGGATCAAATCGGCAGGCTTCAGGGCGGGCAGGGACCAGGCTACGACCTCGAAATCATTGAGCACATGCACGCTCTCGAAGCCGAGGGCCGGCTGGAGCTCGTTGCCGTCGATGACCCACGGACTGTTGGTCATGACGCAGCGGTTATTGGTCACGGGACCCGCGACGGCCAGCACGGCTCGTTTGGGCTGCTTGCCGCCGGACCGGCGCGCAAGGACGTCGGCGATGGCTTCCCGGACGGTCGGGAAGTCAGCGACCTTCACATAGTCGATGGGCCCGGCCTGGTCGCCGCTGTCCGATGCGCTTTCGCTCAGCGCAAAGCGCGCATTGGTGCCGCCGATATCGGCGAGAAGAATCTGTCCTGTCTTGCCGATACTCATGACCTTGTGGCTGCCGCGCCCTGCAGGCTCGCGGGAACCGTTGCCTCCGCTCCATCCGATCCGCAATTTGCGAACGTTCTAGAATCCGTCCTTGGGTGAGCCTAGTCAACTCGGACAACGCCAAACCGTTGCATCCCAGGTGCGACGGGCGCGATATCGCCGCATGTGTCGATGGTTGCGAAGCCGCGCGGGAAGATCGACATTGGACGGATCGTTCGGCGCCCGTCGCGCCGGACGGCTGGAACGAGACCTTGCGATGCAGATTTCCGACCGCGACGTGCTGCTGGTGATCGACGTGCAGAACGACTTTTGCACCGGCGGAGCGCTCGCCGTTCCCGGCGGCGAGAAGGTTGTTCCGGCGATCAACCGAATTGCCGCAAAATTCACCAATGTGGTGCTGACCCAGGACTGGCATCCGGGCGATCACGTCTCGTTCGCACCGAACCATGCGGGCAAGCAGCCGTTCCAGACCATCGAGCTCGACTACGGCACCCAGGTGCTGTGGCCGACGCACTGCGTGCAAGGCACGGTGGGCGCTGAATTCCATGGGGAGCTCGAAATTACCAGGGCAAACCTCGTGGTGCGCAAAGGCTTTCGTCGCGGCATCGATTCCTATTCGGCGCTGTTCGAGAACGACCACCGGACGCCGACCGGGCTGCTCGGCTATTTGCGCGAGCGCGAGCTGAAGACCGTCTTCATCGCCGGTCTGGCGCTGGATTTCTGTGTTCGTTTCTCGGCGGAAGATGCCCGCAAGGCGGGGTTCGAGGTCGCCGTCATCGAGGATGCATGCCGCGGCATCGATCTCGACGGCTCGGTGGCCGCGACCCACCGGAGTTTTCGCGAGCGCGGTATTTCGATCGTCAGCCTGGATGCCTTGCTGTGAGGACCTTGAGATAGTCATGGTGGAGAAGGGCGGCAAACCGCTGGGTGGATCGGATCGTCCTCCGAATGATCCGCTGCTATGGCCATTTGCGGCGGCGCGGCTCGCGATGGACGCCTGCTTCTGGTGGCTGGAGCGCGATCCGCCGGAACAGGACGCGAGCAATCTGCCGTGGACGACACCCAACACGGTCGCCCTGGAGCTTGCGACCATGCGTCTGCGCGATTGCACGCGGACGCAATCCGGCCAGCCGGCACTGGTCTGCGCGCCCTATGCGCTGCATCGGGCCCTGATCGCCGACTTCGCACCGGGCCACAGCGTGGTGCAGTCGCTGCAGAATGGCGGCATCGATCGGGTGTACCTCACCGACTGGCGCTCGGCCTCGCCGGACATGCGCTATCTCTCGATCGACAGCTATCTCGGCGATCTCAACGTCGCCGTTGACGAAATCGGCGCGCCGGTCGATCTCGTCGGCCTGTGCCAGGGCGGCTGGCTGTCGCTGCTCTATGCGGCGCGCTTTCCCGCCAAGGTGCGGCGGCTGGTGCTGGTGGGGGCGCCCGTCGATCTCTCGATCGATTCCGCGCTGTCCCAGCTAGCTCGCAATGCGCCTGAGGCGCTCTACGACCAACTCGTGGCGCGCGGCGGCGGCAATGTCAGCGGCGACGAGATGCTGCGCTTCTGGACGAAGGCGCCGAGCCGCGACGACATTGCGGCGGCATTGCAGAGGGATCTCTCGGACGAGGAGGGCGCGGCACTGCTCGCGCGTTTCGATCGCTGGAATACCGAGACGCTCAACCTGCCCGGCACCTATTATCTGGAGATCGTCAACCGAATCTTCCGGGAGAATCGGATTGCCGGCGGCAACTTCACGGCGCTCGGCCGCGAGGTTGATCTGAGGGACGTCAAGGCGCCGGTCTTCCTGCTCGCCGGGCTCGATGACGACGTCGTGCCGGCCAGACAGGCGCTTGCGACCGCCGGTCTGCTCGGAACGCCGCCGGCCTTCATTGCCGCGGCCTCCGAGCCCAGCAATCATCTCGGCCTGTTCATGGGGGCGCGCACCCACGCCCATGCCTGGCCCCGGATCGCCGAGTGGCTGCGCAACGACCTCTCCGGAGTGCTGGCCCGCAGCGCCTGACCTTGTCAGGTGCCTTGGCCCGGCCGGGCCGGCGAACACGCAAATCCGTTATGCATGACGGCGGATGGCCTGCACGGGGCCCGGTCGATGGGTTACATATCATCCGGAACTGGCGGCTGCGGCCGCGACAAGATTAAGGGTACCGCGCTCGATGAGCTTCCACTCGATCTACGCCCACGGATTTGCGCGCGTGGCGGCCTGCGTCACCACCTCCCATGTGGCCGATCCCACGGCCAATGCGAAGGCGATTCTGGCGGCGGCCAATGCCTGTCAGCAGCAGTCGGTGGCGGTCGCCGTGTTTCCGGAGCTGTGCCTGTCCGGCTACGCGATCGAGGATCTCGTCAAGCAGGACCCGCTGCTCGATGCGGTCGAGCGCGGGCTCGCCTCAATCGTCGAGGCCTCCTCGGCGCTGATGACCGTCCTGATCGTCGGCGCGCCGCTGCGCTTTGGTCATCGCATCTACAATTGCGCCGTCGTCATTCATCGCGGCAACGTCCTTGGCGTCGTGCCCAAATCTTATCTGCCGACCTATCGCGAATTCTACGAGGGACGGCATTTCGCCTCCGGCGCCGGCATCGCCGGGGAGACGATCGCTTTTGGCGGGCTGCACGCACCGTTCGGCGTTGACCTCCTGTTCGCGGCCGAGGATGTTCCTGGCCTGATCATCGGCGTCGAGATCTGCGAGGACATGTGGATTCCGGTGACGCCAGCTTCCGAACTCGCGCTTGCCGGCGCCAGCGTGCTGATCAATCTATCCGGCAGTCCGATCACGATCGGCCGGGCGCGCTCGCGCGCACTGCTGTGCCAATCGACGTCGGCGCGTTGTCTTGCGGCCTACGTCTATTCCGCCGCGGGGGCAGGGGAATCGACCACGGACCTAGCCTGGGACGGCCAGACCTCGATCTATGAGAACGGCGTGCTGCTGGCCGAGGGCGAGCGGTTCCGCCAGGACGGCCAGATCACGCTGGCCGATGTCGATCTCGATCTGCTCAGGCAGGAACGCGCACTGATGGGCACGTTCGACGACAATCGCCGGCAACGCGAAGCCTTTTTCCGGAGGATCACCTTTGCCCTGAAGCCGCCGGCCACCGACATCGGCTTCCTGCGCAAGATCGAGCGCTTCCCGTTCGTGCCGAGCGACGAAGCCCTGCTCGAGCAGGATTGCTACGAGGCCTACAACATCCAGGTCGCCGGCCTCGTGCAGCGCATGCGCGCGACCGGAACCAAGCGCGTGGTGATCGGCGTCTCGGGCGGGCTCGATTCCACCCACGCCCTGATCGTCGCCGCCAAGGCGGTCGACCTGCTCGGACTGCCGCGCAGCAACATCCTGGCCTACACGATGCCGGGCTTTGCCACCGGCAGCGAGAGCAAGACCAATGCACTGGCGCCGATGAAGGCGTTGCAGACGGAGTGGCAGGAACTCGACATCCGTCCGACGGCGACGCAAATGCTGAAGGACATCGGCCATCCCTTCGGCAAGGGCGAGAAGGTCTACGACATCACCTTCGAGAACGTGCAGGCGGGCCTGCGCACGGACTATCTGTTCCGGCTCGCCAACCATCATGGCGGCATCGTCATCGGAACCGGCGATCTCTCGGAACTCGCGCTCGGCTGGTGCACCTACGGCGTCGGCGATCAGATGGCGCATTATAATGTCAACGCCGGGGTGCCGAAGACGTTGATCCAGCACCTGATCCGCTGGGTGATCGCCTCAAAACAGTTCAGCGACGACGTCAACCGGACGCTGGCGTCGATCCTGTCGGCCGAAATCTCGCCCGAGCTGGTTCCGGTCAAGCCCGGCGAGAAGCCGCAGAGCACGGAAGCTTCCGTCGGGCCCTACGAGCTGCAGGATTTCAACCTGTTCTACACGCTGCGGTTCGGTATGCGGCCGTCCAAGATCGCCTTCATGGCGCAGTACGCCTGGAATGATGTCGCCAGGGGCGAATGGCCGCCGGCGTTCCCGACCGATAAGCGCAAGGCTTATGATCTGCCGGAGATCCGGCGCTGGCTGGAAGTGTTCCTGCGCCGCTTCTTCGCCTTCAGCCAGTTCAAGCGCTCGGCGATGCCGAACGGGCCGAAGGTTTCGGCCGGCGGCTCGTTGTCGCCGCGCGGCGACTGGCGCGCGCCGTCGGATTCCAGCGCGGCGGCATGGCTTGAGGATCTCGAGCGGAACGTTCCGAAGTGATTGAGCAGGACTGCTGATCGGGCAGGGTAGCTCCAGAACGACTTCGCGCCGCGCGGCTCATAAAGCCGGCGGCGCGAAATTGCGTTCAATCTAGAAAGTGCCGAGGTCCGGAGTGCCTAGGAGTCCGGACCTCGTCACCTTGCCCCAGCCTTTGATCCCCCCGCCCCATGCGGTCCCCCAACCCCATGTAGCGCGATCAGAAGGTGATGCCCCTGGAAGGCCGCCGATCGATGCGCGCGATGTACGCGAAGTATGGTTAGGATTCCATTCCGGATCACTACGGACACGAACGCGCTTGATGCTGCACGCTGGTGCATTCGTCCGCATCTGCTGCGATCACTGCTGCCTGAATTCGATGCAGGCGATCGGCGGGGATGTCCACATCAGCGCATCGCCGCGGCACCTGCATTTCACGGGCCTGTCACTTAACTGGTCTAGCGCTGCTCCCGTCATCGCTGACGGTCAAGGAGCAAGCCATGTCGAAGCCGGTGCTGGGCGCAGCATTGTCCATCAAATCGATCCCTGCCCACCGCGACTGGCTTCTGGAACGGCAGCGCGATCTCGAAATCCAGGATTTTTTCCGCGCGGATTTGCTCGACGGCGATTGGCGGAGTGCAGCCAGCGAGATCAAGCAGATGCTCTCGGGCCATACCGGCCGGCTCGGCATTCACGGCCCGTTCTGGGGCTTCAAGATCGACAGCCATGATCCCTTGATCCGCAAGGCGGTGACGAAGCGCCTGCTTCAGGGCCTCGATGCCGCGGAATTCCTCGGCGCGACGCAGATGGTGATCCATTCGCCGTTCACGACCTGGGACCACAACAATCTCGACCTCTATCCCGATAACCGCGGCAATCTCGTCGAACGCGTCAAGACGACGCTTGCCGAGGTGATCGCGCGCGCCGAGACGATCGGATGCGAGGTCGTCATCGAGAACATCGAGGACAAGGATCCGCGCGACCGCGTGCGCCTCGCCAAGGCGCTCGAAAGCAACAAGGTCCGCGTCTCCCTCGACACTGGCCACGCCAACTATGCCCACATTTCCACCGGCGCTCCGCCGGTCGATTACTACGTCGAAACCGCCGGCGACATGCTGACGCATGTGCACCTCCAGGACACCGACGGCTTTGCCGACCGGCACTGGGCGCCGGGCGAAGGCAACATCCCGTGGGTGGCCGTGTTCCGCGCACTGGGCCGGCTGACCTCCAACCCGCGGCTGATCCTCGAACTCCGCAATCACGACGACGTTCGCGCCGGCGCAGCCCATCTGGCCGCGCTCGGTCTCGCTGAATAACCGGCATCACAAAGGTCAGGCTTATCGTCATGAGCAAACTCACCCGTCGCACCATCCTGAAGTCCGGCGGCGCTGCCGCGGGCACGCTTCTCCTGCCGCGCTTCGCGATCGGGCAGGCCGACAACCGTCCGTCGGTGACCATCGCCGTGCAGAAGGTGACGAATTCGAACGTGCTCGACGTGCTGCGCGAGCAATCGAACGTCGGCGAACGCGTGTTCTTCTCCTCGATCTGGGAGGGCCTGATCTCCAAGAACTGGCGCGGCAGCCTGGAGGCCGTGCCGGGCCTCGCTACCGAATGGCGCCGCATCGACGACCAGACGGTCGAGGTGAAGCTGCGCCAGGGCGTGAAGTTCCACAATGGCGACGAGCTGACGGCCGAAGACGTCGTCTTCACCTTCAGCCGGGAGCGCATGTTCGGCGAGACCGAGGCCAAGAGCCGCTCCACCATCCAGGCCTTCGAGAAGATCCCGACGCCGCGCCCGGGCAAGGAACTGCCTCCGGACGTGCCGGCGGTCGCCCGCCGCATCTGGCCGGACCTCGTGCGCGTCGATGTCGTCGACAAGTACACGGTGCGCTTCTACAATGCGACGCCCGACGTCACGATCGAGGGCCGGCTGTCGCGCTACGGCTCCGACATCATGAACCGCCGCGCCTGGGAGCAATCCGCGAGCTATCTCGACTGGGCGCGCAAGCCGATCACGACGGGCCCGTACAAGGTCGTCGAGCTCAAGCCCGACGTGTCGCTGACCCTCGAGGCGCATGACGAATATTGGGGCGGCCGGCCGCCGCTCAAGCGCATCCGTTTCCTCGAAGTGCCCGAGGTCGCGAGCCGCGTCAACGGACTGCTCTCGGGCGAATACCAGTTCGCCTGCGACATCCCGCCGGACCAGATTGCCGGCATCGAGAAGAACGCGGCGTTCGAAGTGCAGGGCGGCACCATTCTCAATCACCGCCTGACCGTATTCGACAAGAACCACGCCGTGCTCGCCAATCCGCTGGTGCGGCGCGCCTTCACCCACGCGATCGACCGCCAGGCGATCGTCGACAGCCTGTGGGCGGGCCGTACCCGCGTGCCGAAAGGCCTTCAGTGGGAATTCTACGGCGACATGTTCAACGCCGACTGGAGCGTGCCGGCCTATGATCCGAAGCTCGCGCAGGATCTGTTGAAGCAGGCCAACTACAAGGGCGATCCGATTCCCTATCGCCTGCTCAACAACTACTACACCAACCAGGTCGCGACCGCGCAGGTGCTGGTCGAGATGTGGAAGTCGGTCGGCCTCAACGTCCAGATCGAAACCAAGGAGAACTGGTCGCAGATCATGGAACGCGCGCCGACCCGCGCGGTACGCGACTGGTCGAATTCGGCTGCCTTCAACGATCCCGTCTCGTCGCTGGTCGCCCAGCACGGCCCGAACGGCCAGCAGCAGCAGATCGGCGAGTGGACCAACGCCGAACTGAACAAGCTTTCGGAGTTCCTGGAGACCTCGACCGACCGGGCCGCGCGCAAGAAGGCGTTCCACCGCATGCTGGAGATCGCCGAGCGCGAGGATCCCGCCTATACGGTGCTGCACCAGAACGCGACCTTCACCGCGAAGCCGAAGTCGATCAAGTGGAAGGCGTCGCCGGCATTCGCGATGGATTTCCGCGCCGGCAATTTCGAGGCGTAAATGGCGACGCCGCTGGTCAGCATCCAGGGCCTCAGCGTCGCCTTCAACGGTGTAGCGGTCCTGCGCGGCGTCGATCTCACCTTGCAGAAGGGCGAGGCCCTCGGCCTCGTCGGCGAGTCCGGCTCCGGCAAGTCGGTGACGTGGCTTGCGGCGCTCGGCCTCTTGCCGCGGCATGCAAAAGTCTCGGGCTCCGTGCGGCTCGACGGACGCGAAATCCTCGGCGCAGCCGCGGCTGAGCTTGACCGGGTGCGGGGCGGGCGGGTCGCCATGATTTTTCAGGATCCCGCAAGCGCGCTCAATCCGGTGCTCACCATTCGCAAGCAGCTCTGCGAGGCTTTGGCACTGCATCGCGATCTCTCGGGCGAGGCGGTGAAGGCCGAAGCGCGGCGGCTGCTCGATCTCGTCGGCATTCCCGATGCGGCGCGGCGGCTCGAAGCCTATCCGCACGAATTCTCGGGCGGCCAGGTCCAGCGCATCATGATCGCGATGGCGCTGGCCGGAAATCCCGATCTCCTCGTCGCGGACGAGCCGACCACGGCGCTCGACGCCACCATCCAGGCGCAGATCTTGGAGCTGCTCTCGACCATCCGCCGCGAGATGAGCATGGCGATGGTGCTGATCAGCCATGATCTCGGCGTCGTCGCGGAAAACTGCGACCGCGTCGCCGTGATGTATGCCGGCCGCATCGTCGAGCAGGCGCTCGCCAATCAGCTCTTTGCCGATCCGGTGCATCCCTACGCGCAGGGCCTGATCGGCGCACTGCCGCCGCTCGACGGACCGCGTCGGCGTCTCACGGCCATTCCGGGGACCGTTCCCGATCCCGCGCACATGCCAAGCGGCTGTGCCTTCGCGCCGCGCTGCGCGCTTGCGGCCGAGCCGTGCGGACTTGCCGTGCCGAGCCTGGCGCCGATCGCGAACGATCGCGTGGTTGCCTGCATCCGGGCTGAAGCTTCGCGCCGTGCGCTGCTCGGGATCGCCGCCGAATGAGCGCGCCGCTCGTCGAGGTGTCCTCGATCTCGCGCAGCTACGCGATGCGCTCCGGGATGTTCGGCCGCAGCACAGCGGTTCACGCGGTCGACGGCTTGTCACTTGCGATCCGCAAAGGCGAGACGCTCGGCCTCGTCGGCGAGTCCGGCTCGGGCAAGTCGACCACGGGTCGTATCGTGCTCGGTCTCGAGCCGCCCGATCGCGGCGAGGTGCGGTTCGACGGCAAGGCGATGGCCGCGCCAGGCACGAAGGCGTGGCGCGCGCAGCGGGCGCGCATGCAGATGATCTTCCAGGATCCGCTGGGGGCGCTGGACCGGCGGTTGCCGGTCGCAGCCCAAATCCGCGAACCCCTGGACATTCACGGTCTCGGCACGCCGGCCGAACGCGAGGAGCGTGTGCGCGAATTGCTGCGCGCGGTCGAGCTGACGCCGGCGCATGGCGCGCGCTATCCGGGCGCGCTCTCCGGCGGCCAGCGTCAGCGTATCGTGCTGGCGCGGGCACTGGCGACAAAGCCCGATTTCCTCGTCTGCGACGAGCCGGTCAGCGCGCTCGACGTCTCGATCCAGGCGCAAGTGGTGAACCTGCTTTGCGATCTCCAGGCGCAACTCGGGCTGACGCTGTTGTTCATCAGCCACGATCTGCGCGTCGTGCGGCAGATCAGCAATGTCGTCGCCGTGATGTATCTCGGCCGCATCGTCGAGATCGGCAGCGCCGATGATCTCTTCGCGCGTCCCGAACACCCCTATACGCAGGCGCTGGTCTCGGCGTCGCCGGCACCGGGCCGCCGCAGCGCGGGCCGCATCGTGCTGGCAGGCGATCCGCCGAACCCGGCGGCGCGGCCCCAAGGCTGTGCCTTCCATCCGCGCTGCCCGCGCGCTATCGCGCGCTGCGCGAGCGAGGTGCCGGCGCTGTCGGGCGTCGGCGGCAACAGGCAAGTCGCCTGCCATCTCGTGACGGGGCCGCAGGCCGAGACGCGGGACGCGGCCTGATGGGACGCTATCTCGCCATTCGGATCGGGCGCGCGGCGCTGACGATCGTGCTCGTCGTCACCTTCGCCTTCGTGGTGCTGCGGCTCTCCGGCGATCCTGCGCTGATGATCCTGGGACCGGAGGCGCCGCCGGAAGTGCTCGCTGCTTTCCGCAAGGCCTGGGGGCTCGATGATCCCATCTGGTTCCAGTACCTCGACTACTTCGGCGCCATTGCCAAGGGCGAGCTCGGCCGCTCCATGCGCGACGGGCGGCCGGCGATCGAGCTCGTGCTGGAGCGGATTCCGGCAACGCTGGCGCTGACGCTGCCGGCCTTCTTCTTCAAGGTGGCCCTCGGCATTCCCGCCGGCATCTACGCGGCGCTGCACCGCGGCTCGGGAATCGATCGCGCCGTGATGATGACGGCGGTCGCCGGCTTCACCGTGCCGAGTTTCGTCCTTGCGCTGCTGCTCGTGCTCGTGTTCGCCGTGCAGCTCGGCTGGTTGCCGTCGGGCGGGCAGGACAGCTGGCGTCACGCCATCCTGCCAATCGTGACACTCAGCCTCGGCGGCGCCGCGGTGCTGGCGCGCTTCACCCGCAGCGCCATGCTGGAGGTGCTGGGCCAGCCCTATATCCGCACCGCCTCGGCCAAGGGCGTGCCGTGGCGCAAGGTGGTGACGTCGCATGCGCTGCCGAACGCGGCGATCCCGACCGTCACCATTCTCGGCTTCATGGTGGGCACGCTGATCGCGGGCGCGGTCGTGGTCGAGAGCGTATTTGCCTGGCCCGGAGTAGGGCGCCTGCTGGTCGTCGCCGTCGCCAACCGCGACCTCGCCGTCGTGCAGTGCATCCTGTTGCTGGTCGCGATGACCATGGTCACGTCCAATCTGATCGTCGATTTCCTCTACGGCTTCCTCGATCCGCGCCTGCGCGCCAAAGGGGCGCATGCATGACCGACGCAACGCTGAAGGACACGGCTGTCCGCCGCCGCATCAGCCTTCCCGCGATCCCGGTCTCGGTTGCGCTCGCGATCAGCTGGATCGTCGCCATGCTGGTGATCGCGGCGTTCGCCGAGAAAATCGCGCCTTACAGCTTCACCCAGCTCGACCTCCGCAACCGGCTGGCTGCGCCCGGCAATGTCGCGCACTGGCTCGGCACCGACGAGCTCGGCCGCGACGTGCTGTCGCGGCTCCTCGTCTCGATCCGCATCTCGCTCCTGATCGCCTTCGGCGCGACCGCGATCTCGGCGGTCGTCGGCACCACGCTCGGTTTTCTCGCCGCGCATTTCCGCGGAGCCGTCGAGCAGTTCGTGCTGATGCTGACCGACTTCCAGGCCAGCATGCCCTTCCTGATCATGGCGCTCGCAGTGCTCGCCTTCTTCGGCAACTCGCTGCCGCTGCTGATCGGCCTGATGGGCCTGTTCGGCTGGGAGCGCTATGCCCGCATCGCGCGAGGCCTCGCCATCTCCGCCAATGCGCAAGGCTATGCCGCCGCCGTCCGCCAGCTCGGCGCGACGCCGTCGCGGATTTACTTGCGCCACATCCTGCCCAACATCGCCTCGACCCTGATCGTCTCGACCACGCTCGTCTTCCCCGAGGTGATCCTGATGGAATCCGGCCTGTCCTTCCTCGGCCTCGGCGTGCAGCCGCCGATGACCAGCCTCGGCAACATGGTCGGCTATGGCCGGGAGTACCTGACCCGGGCGCCCTGGATCATGCTGGCGCCGGCGACCACCATCGTGATCACCACGCTGGCCGTCTCCGTGATCGGCGACTGGCTGCGCGACCGGCTCGATCCGACCTTGCAATAGGGCGACTGGCCTGACGCCGTCGGACACCCGCTTCTAGCCTTGGACCTCCGGCGTCCTGCCGCGCCCGAGCGCGAATTGACCGACCGGGCCCTCGATATGGAATTCCAACTCCGTCATTTTCGCGAACAGATCGATGTTGGTGCTGCCAACGGCGCAGCCGCCGAGACCCATATCGGTTGCCGCCAGGTAAAGCGTCTGAATCAGGCTGCCGACATCCTTCAGGATCAGCGAATATGCGATTGAGCTGTATTTCCAGGAGATCCGCCCAAAACGCGCCGCGATCGTGATGAGGATTTGCGGCTGACCCGGCGCGTCCATGGCGAACTGGGCAGCCGCCAACTGCGCCTGGAGTTGTTGGGGGGAGGCGCTGATCGCGACGAGCGCGTGGCTCCCTGCATCGTAGTGGTAGAGTCCACTCGCAAGCCCGTCGCAGTTCGCGACGGTAAGGTATAATTCCAGCTCGTACGCGCTGCCCGCCGACGGATAAGGCCTTGTGCTGTAGGTGACGTCGGAACCGCCTTCGAAATACGGCTCGCTCTTCCATTCGGACAAAACGCGCGCGCTGGTGTCGAGGAACTGCGCGAGTTCGCCGAGCGTGACCGGATTCTTGTCGTCGAAATCCCGTGTTGAATGGCGTTCGCGCAACAGCTTCGGGAAACGGGAGCTCGACTCCGGGGAGGAGAATTTGCGCAGGTCAATCTTGCTGCCGGCCCAGGTCGGACGCACCGCCGGCGACGGCGGAACGACGCCGGCATATGTGAAAGCGGCGCCGACCGGATTGGCTTGCCGGCCCTCCGTGCTCCGCGTGTGAAATACCAGATCATGGAAATCCCAGAGAACGAGATTGCCATCGCCTTCATTCACCCGCAGGCCTTGTCCGTCGTTCGCATCGAGCTTGAGCAGGATCTGGCTGTCCAGCAACAGTTCGAGCAGATGGAGGGTGGAGGAAGCTATCTTCTGGTTGAGCTTGCCGATCTTCCGAGGCTGCGACAGCGCACCAAGGGTGGCGGCGATGGCAGGATCGCCAATCCGGAACAACGCGCCGGCGCGAGGCGATTCCAGCACCAGCTCGTTGCCGCGCCGGCGCAGAAAGGCAAAGCGCGATAGCACAATGGTGTCACGACTGCCCAGCTTCGCGCGCCGCGGCCAGTATTCGGGGACTTGGGGCTCGATGACCACGAAGTCCTGCGTGTTACGCGAAGAGGAGAGGCGGTATTCCAGAAGCCCCTGCCGGGCCAGGCGACGTACCAGGGCGTCGACGTCTCTCGCGAGGGCGCTCTTGCCCGCAAAGGACGCGAGCGGAAGGCCGGTGCTCAGATGTCGCGCGCAGTCCATCGCGGCCGCGCTGAATTGTCCGAGGTTGACGGAATAGTCGCCCAGAGAGGCGGCGATGTTTCCGTCAGGCTGCATCTGGAGGGAGAAATGATGGCTCAACCGGGCGGCAATGTCTGGCGCGATCTTCCTGGTCGGCTTTTTCCGGGGAGCGCGCACGAAAGAGCAGCCCTTCAGGTGTGTGGAAGGAATGAAGTCAGATCGCTTTCCGGTCGCGGCCGGTCCAACAATCCGAGCTTCACCGGCACATCGTAAAGGCGACCCGGTGCGAAACGGCGATAGAAATGACGCAGGCCGGGAACGAGCACTCTGACGACCGGAACCTCGACGTCGGGACGTGTCTGGTCGAGGACGAGGAAATCGTAGCCTGCACGGGCGGCGATCTCGACGCAGGCAATGACCTGGTCACGCGTATTGTCGTGAAGCTTGAGGCTCGGCGCTGGGGGGGCGATCGGGTGGTCGCTCGGTGTCAGGAACGGGTAGTCTTCCAGGCGCAGCGGCGTGACACCGTCGAGGGTCGGCTTCTCGCCGCTTGCGCCGCCCATCATGCCGACGGACATAAATTGGGTCAGTTCGGTGAGGGATCGCAGCAGCGCTATATGGCGGTCGAAATGCGCGCCGGAACCGAACTCGATATTCTCATGTCCATTCTGCATCCAGTGCATGATCGCCACGTAAGTCGGAATGCCGAGGTCCGTGGTGATGTCGAGCACCCATAGCTTGCGCCCGGCTTCCGCAAATTGAGCCTGGAGATCCCGAACATAGAAATCGTCGAATTGCCCGAGATCGACCTCGGCGCGCTGCACCCGGTTGTACCACCAGATCGCGTAGGCATCGCGCTCGATCAGTTCGAGGAAGCCCTGAACGATGGCTTCGTCGCGGGTGTTGCCGGCCGCACAGCCGTTGGAATCCGTATGAAAGCCGCCATAGAAGAAGTAAAGGAGGCCGGTCGGCAGATATTTGAAGCGTTTGTCGCGCAACGACGAGACCGGCGACCACTCGGTCCTCGTCGAGGGATCGAACGGCTCGGGCACCGGATGGGGATCGTCCGGCTGCTGCAGAAACCTGGTCTTGAACTGCGTTTCGCTGAAGAGCTGGACGTCGTTGGGAAGAAGCGCGTCGCCAGGCGCGAAATCGACAAAGCGGCGCGTCGTCCTGATCTCATCGCCCTGGAAAATGCCCGAATAGCGTTCGATCGATTCCATCAGCGCGCTGGCTTCACCCTGCTCGGCGGTCGAGCCCTTGCCAAAACTGCCGCCGCTCAATCCGGACCTGAGCTGGTCGATGCTGTGGGCCGGCGCGGAGAAATTGTGCTGGGCGAAGTAGTTGGTGTTCATCGGCAGATCAACGTCGATCCGCTCGAGCCGGGTCACCACCCCTGTCAGTGGACTCACATGCTTGCGGAAGCGCGACACCGTCGACCGCGACGTCACGGTGCGATATCCACCGCTGGTCATGACGAGTCTCTTGCCCTCGGCAATCTCGACCAGGGCCGGAGATCGGCGCGGGTTGTTCAGCTTCCTGCTGCCGCAGGTCGGACATTGCGGACGTCGCGTCACGTAGTGCTTGGCGATGGCGGCGCCGGTCAGGTCGAAGCTTGCGATGTGATCGCACAAATCGGTGCGAAAATCCGAGGCAATTGCCTTGGCGATCTCGACTGCCGCAAAATGGATTCCAGTCTTGCCGACGCTTTCTCTGACGAGAGGCGACATGGCAACCGCACGCGCCGGTCCCCGGTCAAGAAACCCCTTGATCTCCCGGTTGCGGATCATGCGATCGAACAGGCAGGTCCAGCAGGCGCTCTCGCCCGGTTTGAACATGGGCCCGACCAGCGGAAACGCGCCGGATGGCTGTACCAGCAACCAGGACGTCTTGCCGGCCACACGTTCCTGGTTCAGTTCAGCAAGTCGCCCGTCAAGATAATCGTTCACCAGCGTGATCGTGAGCTTCGGCGAGCGCTTGGCGATTTGAACGCCGAGCTTACCCAAGGCCGCGGTCAGCTCCTTGGCGCCTTTGACGTCAATCGAGTCGACCTGAACGGGGCAATTGCGAAGATTTTGTTCCGCGATCTCCAGGGGCATGCCGAGGCTTGCCAGGAAACCGCCGACGGCGTCGTCGAACGCTTTCGGGGTCCGCGCAACGACATATCGGCGATCGAGCAGCCGCTTGATTGCTTCCTCGATCTTGTCGGCCGGGAAGCGCTTCGAAAGCTGGCGAATGATCTCCGACCCGGCCTTGCCGTGTTGCCCGATCGCAGTGGCGAGGGCGCAGTAGAGCTCGCCGTGCAGGAAGAATTTGCGGTTCTCGGAATAGAGACAAACCGCATCGGGAGGCAGTACGTAAGCGGTGAAGTTCGGTGCAAATCGGAGAATGTCTTTGCGGGTCTGCCGCGCAACGCGGGTCTTGCGAGTTGCAGTCATTGAGTCAGCACGCTGATCCTGTTGCCGTCACGCTAGATCCCCGGCGCAAGATGGATCGTCGTGACCGCGCGCCGGCATTTTCCCAGAGAATTGAAGCGAATTCAGCTGTCACCCGCAAGCCGCCGATGCAGGCGTCGTAGCGAAATCAAGCAATTGGCCGGACCCTTTCTTGAGGCCGGCCAATGACCTATCAACCCGTGAATTTGACATTCGGAATGCGCCGGGGTCTAGCACACGCGGCAGCGGCCCCACGATGCGCAGCAACCCGCGCATGATACGGCGCATCCCACCACACCAACGCCACAGCCGACAGCACAGCCAACGGCACAACCCGCACATCGGCAACCGACGCCACATCGGCAACCACGGCAAGCCCGACAGCCTCCGCAGCCGCGGCAACCGCCGCATCCGCGCCATGCCAGCTGCACGCGGCTACCGGCGTTTTCCTTGTCGAAGAGATGGAAGGTGGCCAGGCTGACGTCAGCCATTTCCTCTTCATCGAGCGTGATTGCCTGGCCCGTTCCAAGGTGCGGCAATTGTTGTACGTCGGGTGTCGGCACGGCGGACGCCGATGCGCCTCCCGCCAGCGAGAACGTCAACCCTGCGGCTCCGAACGCCGGCACGGCGACTTTGCTTACTCGCTTCTTCCCTTTAGAAGTCTTCTTCGCCTGCCGCATGGTCGAACCTCCGAGCATTGCAAGAAGTATCCCAGCCGCGGTAAGTCTACGCCCAGGAAATAACGCGGGCAACAATTACGCGCACAAAAGCGCGGCGCTGCACGTTCGGGATGTATTCATCTTCATGAACGGCAATCGGCACGGCCGGTTGACACAACGCGTCAACGATCCACGCTCTCGGTGCGAGTGCAACTTGGTGCAGTGCCGCAATCGCATCCAGGTTTGAACGGAGAGATCGGCGTGGCGGATCAACTCGGACGTTTCGCTTGGTACGAACTGCTGACCACGGACGTCGCGGCGGCGGGCGCATTCTATCGCAAGGTCGTCGGCTGGGGTGTGACGGATGAATCGACTCCGGAACTGCCTTACACGGTGCTTCGTAGCGGCGGCATCCCGCTGGGCGGCCTTATGGATATCCCGGAAGAGGGGCGGAGATCAGGGGCAACACCGAGATGGATGGGGTACGTCGCTGTCGACGACCTGGACGGGGCTGCCGCGCAGATCAGGCGTCTCGAAGGCACGATCTTTGTGCCGCCGACCGACACCAATATTGGCCGAATAGCAGTCGCTGCCGATCCGCAGAAAGCGACGTTCGGGCTGATCGAGAAATCGACATATGGCCGATGGAAACCGGGCCGGCTGGACGAGCCGGGGCGCGTAGGCTGGCATGAGCTATTGGCCGCCGACCGGACCGTGATCTTCGATTTCTACAGAGAACTATTTGGTTGGCAGAAAGCCGACGCTCAAACCGATCCAGCGGACTGGTACCAATTGTTTTCGGCGGGGGGGCAAACGGTCGGCGGCATGCTGACGAAACTTTCGAGCGTAGCGCAGCCATGTTGGCTGCATTACTTCAATGTCGACGACATCGGCGCGGCGACGAAGCATGTGAATGCTGGTGGAGGCCGGATCCTCCAGGGTCCGATCGAATTGCCTGATGGCTGCTGGATCGCACGATGTGTGGATCCCCAGGGCGCCCTGTTTGCACTGCAGGGTGCCGGGGGGCATGCAGGCATCGAGCCATTCTCGGCCTCGGAAGTCGGGTGGTCCGCCAAGTGGGGCGGCATTGCCTCCCAGGGGAGAATTGTGCTGCCCAAGCCGAAGCGCTAGCTGCTGCAGCGTCCGTCCGGCGCTGGCGCGACCCTGCAATAACCCGCGCCGGGAGCAGGGGAGGCCTGCGCGGGGCCGATCCGGGCCGTTTCGGGGCAAGTTCCCGTTGCACGCGCCCAGCCCGTGCGCTATCCGGCCGGAAAGGCCTGAGGCGGCTTCCATTTTTCCGCCCGGCTGACCCAACCGAGGACGGAAACCGCCATGCCAGCCTATCGCTCCCGCACCACCACCCACGGCCGCAACATGGCGGGCGCCCGCGGCCTCTGGCGCGCGACGGGCATGAAGGATGCCGATTTCGGCAAGCCGATCATCGCGGTCGTCAACTCCTTCACCCAGTTCGTGCCCGGCCACGTCCACCTCAAGGACCTCGGCCAGCTCGTGGCGCGCGAGATCGAGCAGGCCGGCGGCGTCGCCAAGGAATTCAACACCATCGCGGTCGATGACGGCATCGCCATGGGCCATGACGGCATGCTCTACAGCCTGCCGTCGCGCGAGCTGATCGCCGACAGCGTCGAGTATATGGCCAACGCGCACTGCGCCGACGGCCTCGTCTGCATCTCCAACTGCGACAAGATCACGCCCGGCATGCTGATGGCCGCGCTGCGGCTCAACATCCCCGCCGTGTTCGTCTCGGGCGGCCCGATGGAGGCCGGCAAGGTCACGTTGCAGGGCAAGACCAAGGCCGTCGACCTCATCGACGCCATGGTGGCGGCCGCCGACTCCAAGGTCAGCGACGAGGACGTCAAGGTGATCGAGCGCTCGGCGTGTCCGACCTGCGGCTCCTGCTCGGGCATGTTCACGGCCAATTCGATGAATTGCCTGACCGAAGCGCTTGGCCTCGCATTGCCCGGCAACGGCACGGTGGTGGCGACCCATGCAGACCGCAAGCGCCTGTTCGTCGAGGCCGGCCACACCATCGTCGATATCGTGCGCCGCTATTACGAGCAGGACGATGCCTCCGTGCTGCCGCGCAACGTCGCCAACTTCAAGGCGTTCGAGAACGCGATGACGCTGGATATCGCCATGGGCGGCTCGACCAACACCGTGCTGCATCTGCTGGCGGCGGCCCATGAAGGGCAGGTGGAGTTCACCATGCAGGACATCGACCGGCTGTCGCGCCGCGTACCCGTGCTGTGCAAGGTCGCGCCATCGGTCGCCGACGTCCATGTCGAGGACGTGCATCGCGCCGGCGGCATCATGGGCATTCTGGGCGAGCTCGACCGCGCCGGCCTGATCGACACCTCGGTCTCGACCGTGCACGCGCCGACCATGAGCGACGCGCTGGAGCGCTGGGACATCAAGCGCTCCAAGAGCGAGTCTGTCCGCACGTTCTTCCGCGCGTCGCCCGGCGGCATTCCGACCCAGGTCGCCTTCAGCCAGGAGCGCCGTTACGACGAGCTCGATAGCGATCGCGAGAAGGGTGTGGTCCGCAACCTCGAGCATGCCTTCAGCAAGGATGGCGGTCTCGCCGTGCTCTACGGCAACCTCGCGCAGGACGGCTGCATCGTGAAGACCGCGGGCGTCGACGCCTCGATCCTGAAATTCTCCGGCCCCGCGCGCGTGTTCGAGAGCCAGGACGCCGCAGTGGAAGGCATTCTGGGCGGCAAGGTTGTTGCCGGCGAGATCGTGGTCATCATCTACGAAGGTCCGCGCGGCGGCCCCGGCATGCAGGAGATGCTGTATCCGACTAGCTATCTGAAATCGATGGGCCTCGGCAAAGCCTGTGCGCTCGTTACCGACGGACGCTTCTCCGGCGGCTCGTCCGGCCTCTCGATCGGCCATCTGTCGCCGGAAGCGGCGGAAGGCGGCAACATCGGTCTGGTGCGCACCGGCGACCGCATCGCCATCGACATCCCGAACCGCAGCATCAGCCTGGAGGTCTCCGATGAGGAGCTCGCCAAGCGCCGCGCGGCGGAAGAGGCCAAGGGCGATGCCGCCTGGCAGGCGACGGGCCGCAAGCGCAACGTCTCGACCGCGCTTCAGGCTTATGCAGCGCTCACCACCAGCGCCGCACGCGGTGCGGTGCGTGAGGTGAAGCGGCGTACGAAATAAGCGCTGCACCGTCCGCGCCTCGCGCGATGGTCAACAAGTTCTGAACGGCCGGCGCAAGCCGGCCGTTCGCATTAAGGATGCCTCGACGAAGTTCGGCAGCTCAAGATGTTGCAGCGTATAATGCTCGCGACCTTCGCAAATCCATTTTGGGCAACTGGGGCACCACCACAATGTCTCGTACTCTCGCTGTCGTTTTCTCAACGGTCGTCGCCGCGATTTCCATGACGAGCGCGGCCTCCGCCGGCTGCTACAATTGCTACGCGCCGCCGCCGTGCCAGACCTGCTACCAGCAGCAATACGTGCAGCCGCAATACCGCACCGTCGACGAGACCGTGATGGTTTCTCCCGGCGCGACCGTCGCGCACCGTACGCCGGCGCAGTACCGCACCGTGATGGTGCCGCAGACCGTGATGGTGGCACCGCCGAGCGTCCAGTACGAACGCGTCCCGCCGCAATACGCCACGCGCCAGCGCGTCGAGATGGTTTCGCCCGGCTATTCCTATTACGCCCCGGTGCAGATGGGCTGCGCGTCCTGCGGCTACTGAGCCGACGCAGCTACAAAGAGTTTCGGGCGGCGCACCCTCTGGGGGCGCCGTTTTCTTTTGTGCACCAGCAAACGAGGCCCGGAAATGGACGCGAATCCAACCGGGCCTCGCAACCAGCGACGCCCTGGGCGGTGTCGCCAGTGTCCGGGATTGCTGAGGGGCGGCGTGTGTCGGCGGCCGACATATCGCGAAGCTAGTCGAACAGGCTGACGCTCGCCTGACAGATCACGTGCGGCGGAAAATTCAGGCTTGGGGTGAGGGCGCGCGCTTGGAGGTGCCGGTACCAACGGACGGTGGCGCGACGCGCCGCCGCCATTTCTCTCGATGCTGGAGCTCTCGTGCCGGCCGCGTATTAGGACAGCTTCAATGCCATGTGAATTACACCGGGCTCGCGGATCGTTGCGGGCTTGAAGCCAAACTTGTCGAAGACGCGGAGCATCGCTGCATTCTCCGGTAGCACTTCCGCGGTCAACTCCGTCAAACCGGCCTCGCGGGCGATAGCGATCAGATGGTGCGTCAGCAGCCCGCCAACGCCGCGTCCCTGCCAGGCATCGATCACGACGAAAGCTGCTTCGGCCCGTCCAGGCTCGAATATGACGTAGCGACCACCGCCGATGATCATGCTGCGGCTCGCCTCTTCCGTGCACGCAACCAGTGCCACGTGGTTTCTGAAATCGGGTTCCATGAAAAAAGCGCGCTCCCGTTCGGAAAAATGACGCTTCGTCACAAAGAAGCGGCGTTGGAGCGATTGAGCGCTTGTCTCCTCGAGCGCGGCAAGCATGTCGGGCTCGTCCTCGGGACGAAGCGCCCGGATATCGACCAATCGTCCGTCGCGAAGTCTCTCCTGGCGGCTGTAATTTGCGGCATCCGGCACTTGAGCTCTCCCGCGGCCCGATTGCGGCGCGCCCCCGCGGGGCAGTTGGTCGATCCCGATTGACGCGAACACCGTCGCCAACCGTTGACCTAAATCAACGTCAGCGACCGCCGACCTTAATTGAATGACCTCGCGCGACGACGAGGTCGAACATGGCGATCAAAGACTTAAAGCTGCCTGATGGCCCAATGTCGGGGCTGGTCGCCTCGGCCGTGGAATACATGGTCGATGCGGGACAGCGCAGCGTCCTGTTCCTGGACATCATGCGCCAGCGCGGCGACCAGTACCGCGAGCACGTCGCCCAGACCGCGCCGCACGTCCTGCAATATGCCGCCGAACTGATCACGGACGGCCGGAAGCTGGACGAGCCCGTCAACTACGCACTGGTGCGCATCATTCCGCCGAAGGATGTTGAGATCGACATGAGCCGGCGTCCGTTCATCGTGGTCGATCCGCGCGCCGGCCATGGACCCGGCATCGGCGGCTTCAAGGCCGATAGCGAGATCGGCGTCGCCATGAGGGCGGGGCATCCCTGCTACTTCATTGGCTTCCTTCCGGAGCCGATGCCCGGGCAGACCATCGAACGCATTGCACGCGCGGAAGCCATCTTCATCGAGACCGTCATCAGCCGTCACCCGGACGCCGACGGGAAGCCCTGTGTGATCGGCAATTGCCAGGCCGGCTGGGCCGTCATGATCCTGGCGTCACTGCGGCCGGAATTGTTTGGGCCGCTGATCATCGCCGGTGCACCGCTGGCCTACTGGGCAGGCGTGCACGGCAAATACCCCATGCGCTATTCCGGCGGCCTGCTGGGCGGAAGCTGGCTCACGGCGCTCACGAGCGATCTCGGTGCCGGCAAGTTCGACGGCGCCTGGCTGGTGCAGAATTTCGAGAACCAGAACCCGTCGAATACGCTCTGGACCAAGCAGTACAACGTCTACTCCAAGGTCGATACCGAGGCGGAACGCTATCTCGATTTCGAGCGCTGGTGGGGCGGACACGTCAATCTCAATGCCGAGGAAATCCAGTTCATCGTCGACGAGCTCTTCATCGGCAACAATCTCGCAGCCGGCAAGATCGAGATGTCCGATGGCCAGAAGGTCGATCTGCGCAACATTCGCTCGCCGATCGTGGTGTTCTGCTCCAAGGGCGACAACGTCACCCCGCCGCAGCAGGCGTTGGACTGGATCCTGGACTGCTACGCCGACGTCGACGAGATCAGAGCTTACGGTCAGACCATCGTCTATACCGTTCACGAGAGCATCGGCCATCTCGGCATCTTCGTATCCGGCGGCGTGGCGAAGAAGGAGCACGCTGAGTTCTCCAGCAACATCGACCTGATCGACGTGCTGCCGCCAGGACTCTACGAGGCCACGTTCGAGGCCCGTGGCAACGAGACGCTCAATGCGGATCTTGCGGTAGGCCAGTGGGTGATGCGCTGCGAGGCCCGCACGCTGGATGATATCCGCGCGATGGGCGGAAATTCGCCCGAGGACGAGCGGCGCTTCGCTGCGGCCAAGCGTGTCTCGGAGCTCAATCTCGCGGCCTATCAAAAATTCTTGCGGCCGTGGGTGAAGGGCATGGTGACGCCCCAACTCGCGGAATGGGCCCGCAACGTGCATCCGCTGCGGCTGCAATACGAGGCGTTCAGCAGCCAGAACCCCTGGATGTCCACGGTCAAATCGGCTGCAGATCGTGTCGAGACAGACCGCAAGCCGGTTTCAAAGGACAATCCATTCCTGGCATTCCAGGAACAAATGTCGAAGCAGATCGTGCACACGCTGGATAGCTGGCGCGATGCGCAGGAGGCGCTGAGCGAGGCCGTCTTCCTCAACCTCTACGGCTCGCCGCTGCTCCAGGCCGCGGTCGGCGTCGACCCTAATTCCGTGCCCTCGCGCCACCGGGAGATGTCGCCGGAGCATCGCGCCATGCTCGCGGCACGGATCGCCGAGCTAAAATCGCACATCGCTGAGGGCGGGCTCCGCGAAGCGGCGCTCCGCGCGCTGCTTTATGTTGGCTCCGCACGCGGCATGGTGGATGAGAGGAGTATCGAGGCGTTGCGGCAGGTTCGGCGTGACCATGCCGGCGCCCGCATGACGCTGTCGGAATTCAAGACGCTGGTGCGTGAGCAGTTCTTCATGCTGCTTCTCGATCGCGAAGGTGCTCTCGCTGCGATCCCGAAATTGTTGCCCGACGACACCAACCAGCGGCGTGCGGCCTTCTCGGCGATGCGCGAGGTGCTGTCGGCGAGTGAGGACATCACCGGCGAGCGGGCCAACCGCCTGAAGCGCGTCGCCGCGCTCTTCGGTCTGGACGGAGAGGCGGAGTTGACATCGAACGTCGCCCCTTTCGATCCCAAGGCAAGGGCGTCGTAACGCGGATTGGCAGGATCGGGAGTGACATCATGTCGGCCGACACGACGCAAACCCATCCCGGTAGCAAGTACGATCGGTTAATTGCGGCGGCGAAGGGCGCGCCGCCAACGCCGACCATCGTGGTGCATCCCTGCGACGAGACCTCGCTGCGCGGCGCCATCGATAGCGCGAGCGCCGGCATTATCCGGCCAGTGCTCGTCGGGCCCGAGAGGAAGATCAAGGATACTGCCGCCCGGTGCGATCTCGATGTGTCCGGCTTCGAGATCGTTGATGCCGCGCACAGCGACGAATCCGCGACCAAGGGCGTCGAGCTTATCCATGCCGCCAAAGGCGAGCTGTTGATGAAGGGCAGCCTGCACACCGACGAATTGATGCGCGCCGTCACCGCCAAGACCGGTGGCTTGCGCACCGACCGGCGTATCAGCCATGTCTTCGTGATGGATGTGCCTGCCTATACAGAGACCATCTTCGTGACGGATGCGGCGATCAACATTTTCCCCGATCTCGACGCCAAACGCGACATCATTCAGAACGCGATCGACCTCTACAACCAGGCAGGGTTCGGCAAGACGCCGCGGGTGGCGATTCTGTCTGCCGTCGAGACGGTGACCTCGAAAATCCCTTCGACCATCGAAGCCGCTGCCCTGTGCAAGATGGCCGATCGCGGCCAGATCACCGGCGGCATCCTCGACGGCCCGCTGGCTTTCGACAATGCCATCGATCTGGAAGCCGCGCGGATCAAGGGCATCACATCCGAGGTCGCCGGGCGCGCTCAGATCCTGATGGTTCCGGACCTCGAGTCCGGCAACATGCTCGCCAAGAATCTCGCCTATTTCGCCAAGGCCGATAGCGCCGGGATCGTGCTCGGTGCGCGCGTGCCCGTCGTGCTGACCTCGCGCGCGGATTCGCCACGTGCGCGGATGGCGTCCTGTGCCGTCGCCGCGCTCTATGCTCATGCCCGGCGCCAGAAGGCGCCGACGGTTGCCGCGTGATCGCCATGGATACGATCCTCGTCGTCAATGCCGGCTCGTCCAGTGTGAAGTTTCAGGTCTATGCGATCGAAGGGGACGGTGCGCTTCGTCGTCAGATCAAGGGACAGATGGACGGTATCGGCAGCCGACCGCGTCTGCGGGCAAGTGGCCCGAGCGGCGATCCGATGGCCGATCGGGCTTATCCGATCGAGGCTGTGCCTGATGTCCCGGCGGCGATGGCCGTTGCCGGCGACTGGCTGCGGGACGAACTTCGCGTCACACCGATCGCGGTCGGTCACCGGGTCGTGCATGGTGGGCCGGACTATTCGCGGCCGGTCCTGATCGACCACGGTGTCGTGTCCCGTCTCGAACGATTTGTGCCCCTGGCGCCGCTGCACCAGCCCCACAATCTGGCGCCGATCCGTTCGCTGCTGGCGAATTTCCCGACGCTGCCGCAGGTTGCCTGCTTCGACACCGCATTTCACCGCACGCATGATGCCGTCGCCGACCATTATGCCATTCCGCATCAGCTTCATGCCGAGGGTGTCAGGCGCTATGGCTTTCATGGGCTGTCCTACGAGTACATCGCCCGGACGCTGCCGGGCGTGGCGCCCGATATCGCGAAGCGGCGCGTGATCGTTGCCCATCTCGGCAGCGGCGCGTCGATGTGCGCGCTCAAGGACGGGCGCAGCGTCGAGAGCACCATGGGGTTCACAGCGCTCGATGGCCTCCCGATGGGAACTCGTCCAGGGCAGATTGATCCCGGGGTGGTGATCTATCTTATCTCCGAGAAGGGGATGTCGGCCTCAAACGTGCAGAACTTCCTTTATCGTGACTGCGGATTGAAGGGGCTCTCCGGTGTCAGCAATGACATGCGCGAGTTGGAGGCGAGCGCCGACCCCAAGGCGAAGCTCGCGGTCGACTATTTCGTCTACCGGATCGGTCTCAGTGCCGGCATGCTCGCGGCCGCCCTGCAGGGCCTCGACGCCTTCGTCTTCACGGCCGGGATCGGCGAGAATTCGGCGAACATTCGCGCGCGCGTGGTCGAGCAGCTTGGATGGCTCGGCGGCACGCTCGATCCCGTCGAGAACGCGCGCAATTCCAGGCTGATCTCGCGTTCCGACAGCCGTATCCCCGTCTACGTCGTGCCGACCGACGAGGAACTGATGATCGCACAGCATACGCTGTCGCTGTTGATGAACGGACAATCGACCAATCCAAGACAAGAGAGGGTGTCATGATCCCCGTGTTCCCGGATACAAAGGTTGCCCTGAAGGGCAAGAAGGGCCTCGTCGTCGGCATCGCGAACGACCAGTCCATCGCCTGGGGGTGCGCGAGGGCATTTCGTGCGCTTGGGGCCGATCTGGCCGTCACCTACCTCAACGATCGCGCCAAGAAACACGTCGAACCGCTGGCGCAGGCGCTGGAAGCGCCGATCTTCATGCCGCTGGACGTGATGACGGAGGGGCAGACCGAGGCGGTGTTCGAGCGGATCACGAAGGAATGGGGGCAGCTCGATTTCCTGCTGCATTCGATCGCCTTCTCGCCGAAGGAGGCGCTCCATGGCCGCGTGGTGGACGTCGGGCGCGATGGCTTCCTTAAGACGATGGACGTCTCTTGCTGGTCATTCCTGCGCATGGCGCATCTCGCCGAGCCGCTGATGAAGAACGGCGGCACGATGTTCACCATGACCTATTATGGCAGCCAGATGGTGGTGGAGAACTACAATATCATGGGCGTGGCGAAAGCGGCGCTTGAAGCGGCCGTCCGCTACGCAGCCGCTGAACTTGGCCCAAAGGGGATCCGCGTGCACGCGATCTCGCCCGGCCCGCTCGCCACGCGCGCGGCGTCAGGTATCCCGGAGTTCGACGAGCTCATGGACAAGGCGCAATCCAAAGCGCCGGCGCGCAGCCTGGTCAGCATCGACGACGTCGGCAATGCCACCGCGTTCCTGGCGCTAGATGGCGCCAAGCTGATCACCGGGGGCGTTCTCTATATCGATGGCGGGTATCACATCATCGACTGACCGCCCTCAGCGATAGTGCAGCGCAATCAGCTCGGCGACGCAAGCGGGCTTCTTGCCGCCCTCGATCTCGATCACGAGATGATAGTTGACGCGCAAGCCATCCGGCGGCACGTCCTCGGTTTCAGCGACGGTGACCCGGCCGCGGAGCTTTGAGCCGGCCGGCACCGGCGCCAGATACCGGATGCGGTCCGCGCCATAATTCAGCGTATTGCGCAGCCCTTTCAAGCCCATCACGGATCGAATGAACAGGGGAGCAAGCGAGAGCGACAGCAGGCCGTGAGCGATGGTGGTACCGCCGGGCGCTTCCTTCCTGGCGCGGTCCTGGTCGACATGGATCCATTGCTCGTCACAGGTTGCTTCGGCGAATTTATTGATCCGATCCTGGGTCACTTCGATCCAGTCGCTCGCGCCGATCTCGGTGCCGACCGCGGATTTGATCTCGTTGAAGTCGCTGAATATCCGCATGGTCGTGACCTCGTCAGATCGTCATTTCAGGGATGTTGTCAGGAACGACCAATTCGGCCTCTGTCACCGCCATAACCTCGCCAACGCTGACACCTGGGGCGGTCTCGAGCAGCGTCGCCTTGCCGTCCGCAAAACCGATAACCGCCATGTCGGTCACGACCAGATGGACCGGGCGCGCCGAGGTCAGAGGCAAGTTGCATGTCTTGACGATCTTCGACTTGCCCTTCGCGGCATGTTGCATGGCGACGATGACCCGCTTGGCGCCGCTGACGAGGTCCATCGCCCCGCCCATGCCCGGTACCATCTTGCCCGGGATCATCCAGTTGGCGAGAAGCCCATGCGCATCGACCTGGAGGCCGCCGAGCACGGTGACGTCGACATGGCCGCCGCGGATCAGTCCGAACGACATCGCGCTGTCGAAGGTCGCGGCACCCGGCAGCGCGCTGATGGGGCGGCCGCCGGCGTCTGTCAGTGTCGGATGCGCCATGCCTTGTTCGGGAATCGGCCCGGTGCCGATCAGTCCGTTCTCCGACTGAAAGAAGACTTTCAAATCGGCCGGAACGTAATTCGCAACCAGGGTCGGAATGCCGATGCCGAGATTGACAAGGTTTCCGCTCTTCAACTCCCTGGCGACGCGTCGGGCGATGATGATCTGCGGGTCCATGATCTCACCCGTTGGTAATGAGGTAATCGACGAGCGGCGCTGGGGTCACGACGTGATCGGGCGCGATGACACCGACGGGCACGATGTTCTCTGCAGTGACGATGACCGTGTCGGCAGCCATCGCCATGACCGGGTTGAAATTGCGGGAGGTCAGTGCGTAAGCGAGATTGCCGAGATAGTCGGCGAGAAACGCGTGAACCAGCGCGTACTGCGCCCGCAATGCCGTCTCCAGCAGGAACGGCTTGCCATCCACCTCGATCTGACGCTTGCCTTCGGCAACCAGCGTTCCGACGCCAGTCGGCGTCAGCACCCCGCCGAGGCCACATCCGCCCGCGCGGATGCGTTCGACGAAGGTGCCTTGCGGCACGAGATCGACGGCGATCTGGTTCGCGAGCATCTGCTGCTGCGCTTTCGGATTGAGGCCGATATGCGTTGCCGTCAGCCTTGAGACCAGCGCAGCGTCGAACAGCTTGCCGACGCCTTTGCCGGGGGTGGCGGCGTCATTGCAGATCAGAGACAGGCCGGTCTTGTTCTGCCGCACGAGTTCGTCAAGCAGGCGCTCCGGGGTTCCGACGCCCATAAAGCCGCCGACCATGACGCTCGCACCGGCCGGGATCATCGCAACGGCTTCTTCGACGGAAACGGCCTTCATGGGCGGAACTCCGGTCGGCAGGCGCAGGTGGATACTGGACCGATGTTGGGGGCGGGCAGACTCTCGGCTTTGATCTGCGTCAAGGTTGCAAGGTCATTCGCGCGGGCCAACGCCGACGCCTGCAAGGGTCTCGTGCCAGAGCCTGCGCACCTCGGCGTGCCGCCGTTCGAGCGTCGCGCTGACGGCATCCCTGAAAGGTAGGAGGTCCGGGCCCTTCAGGAACAGGATCTGCGCCTGCAACAGCCGGCCGCTCTCGAATTCGATGCGGCGCAGCGCCATCACGAAGGGATCGTTCGCGTTCGCTTCCGTCGGCAGCAGGGCCGCCGGCCGGATCCCGGCATGAACCGCATGCGCGAGCGTCGCGAGGTGAATGGTCTGCGCGCGGGTGTGATCGGCGATGCCTTCGATCGGGGCGGGGAGCCAGGCCATCTCCCAGGATGCCGCCATGGAGCCCAGCGCGAGGTCCGGGACCCAGGCGGTCGCGCGCATGAGAAGCGAGACGATCTCGCCCTCGCGATAGAACTGCGCGTTCAATTCGGTCTGCCAGGCGGCATCGAATCTCGCGGGCAGGGCGACCGCGAATTGCCGTGCCAGCGCACCATGCGCAGAAACCAGGAACGCGGCGACCCGCGTCTGCTGGCGCGGCGGCACGCGCCCGTCGGCTTGCAACGGTCCGAAGAACGCGCTCATGTCGCTGGCCTCTGCACCGGGATCGCGCGCAGATGGTCATAGCCGGCGGGAAACGGCGAAAAGTCTCCGCCGGCATCTTCCGGCGCGATCAAGACCTGCTTGTTGCCCTGCCAGCGGCCAGCCAACACGTCCTCGGCGAAGCGCGCCAGCAGGTCGGCTGTTAATGCAGCCTTTTCGAGCGTGAAGGCATGATAGGCCCTCGGAATGATGACGAGTGCACTGTCAGGAATTTCCACACGCAACGTCTCGTGCAGCGCCCGCGGCGTGAGGAAGTCGAACTCGCCGTTCAGGATCATGGTCGGGACGGATATTGAGGAGAGCTGCGGCGTCAGCGGCTTGAAGTCGAGGAAAGACTCCATCAGGTTCTGAAGGGCGTACACGTCGTTGACCAGCCAGCCCTGCCGCTTCACGTTGTCGAGCTTGTCCAGCAGCGGCTTCAACCACTGATCAGACAGGTTCATCGGCAGCAACAGATCCTGGAGGTAGCCGGTGCCGCCCAGAATGAGGCCGGTGCGCAAGGCGTTGCCGATCAGTAGCAGTTGTGGCGAAAGCTCGGCGAAGCAGCTCATCGGTACAAGGCCCGACAGCCGCGCGCCATGCTCGATGGCATAGCGCAGCGCGATCAAGCCACCGAAACTGATGCCACTGAGGAAGACCGGACTGTCTCCAAGTTCGCCGATCAGGCGATGCAGCACGGCGATGTGGTCGTCCTGATCGATGAACAGCGCGGGCTTGTCGGAGACGCCCTGGCCGAGCAGGTCGAAGGTAGCGACCCGGAACCGCCTTGCGATCAGCGTGTCGCGATACGTGCCCCAAAGCTCGGAATACTGCGTCAGACCGTTGACCAGCACATAGGCAGGCGCATTCGCCGGTCCGTCGAGCTCATAGCGGATACGATATGAGCCATGACTGAGGAAGGGCATTGCGGGGACCGGTCAGCGTGACGATGACCACAATCCTCAACGCAGGCCTGAGGATTCCATTGAGCTAAATCAAACCTCAGGAGGAGGTCCAGCCTAGCGTTCGCGCAAAATACCGCCAGTAGGGAGTTCGTCATGAACGGGAGAAGCGCACTCAAGCGTTGCTTCGTTAGCCTGATCCTGTTGCTGGTCGGCACCGCGCTCGCGGTCGCCCAGCCGTTCACGCGGCGCTCGTCGCAGATGCAGCATGACGGGCTCAAAAAGACCTATGAGATCGCGAACTTCCGGCTTGGCGGCAAGTACGACCTGGCCAATCCCTCCAAATGGGAGAATGGCGGCGAGGGCGGCGTGACGCTGGAATCGCTCGGGGCAGGCAAGCTGCGTACCGGATACATCGCGATCGGCAACGCGCGGCGCAATGCCGCCGGTGAGATCACCAACGCGGTCGTGATCAATTCCTATTATTCCGGCGATTCCACCGATATGTACGAACAGTGGGTCAAGGGCGCGGCCCTGTCGGGCGGCGTCCCGATCATCGGCCCCGGACGGCCGATCGACACCGACCGCTACTACGTCATCATGGTCGACCCGCTGGGCACGTGGGGTGCCAGCAAACCGTCCGACGGCCTCGGCATCAAGTTTCCGCAGTACAGCTACTACGACATGGTGCAGGCGAACTACCGCCTGCTGCGCGACGAGTTGAAGGTGGCGCGCGTCGCGCTTGTCACGGGCGTCTCCATGGGCGGCACCCAGACCTATGTGTGGGGGGTCATGCATCCCGAATATATCGGCGCCCTGATGCCGATCGGCGGCACCACGCAGTCGGACGGTGAAGACCCCGTCGGCAACTGGACCTTCCAGATGATGACGGCCGCGATCGAGGGCGATCCGGTCTGGCAGGCGACCAAGGGCGACTACTACAATCTGCCCAAGGAGAAGCACCCGATGCCGGGTGTGGCGTTCGGTTGGTCGATTCTGGGCATGACGGGCTACGACTTCGGCTTCCGCACGACCCAGAACTGGGCCGCGGTCCAGCCCGAGATATTCTACTGGGATCCGCCGAACGAGAAGGCCGGTCTGAGTGTCACCAACCGTGCCAAGCTCTATGACGCCGTCGATCTCGTCTGGCGCAACCGGGTCGGTGAGACCCATAACGTCAATCCCTATCTCGGCCGCATCCAGTCGCGCACACTGGTGATGCACATCACCAACGATCTCTGGCTGAACTTCAAGCTGGCCCAAAAAGCTGTAGATCGCGTGCCGGGCGCGGACCTGATCGCGCAGGAGAGTCCGGTCGCCCATTACGGCGTGTTCCCGATCATCAACCAGCGCAAGAACGATCCGAAGTTCGTCGCTTTCATGGACGACGTCGCGGCTCTCGATCGCGCGGGGATGTTCGTCGACAAGAATTATCGCGTGCCGGGCGTCGCCCAAAACATCGATCCGAGCAAGTCCTTCTGGAAGGACTTCGTGACCTATCCCTATCCGGTCAAATACGCCAACGCCAAGGACAAGATCGGCAACACCTGGCAGATCGGTTACATGGATGAGTATGCCGGCACCGACAAGGATCCCAAGGTCCTCGTCATCATCCACGGCAAGGGCGCATTCGGCGGGCACTACGGCAACATCATGCAATATGCGCTGCGGAGTGGCTTGCGTGTGATCGTGCCGGACTTGCCGAACTACGGCATGTCCGGGCCCGGTAATCTCGATAAGAGCCCGGCGCGCACCATGCAGGATATGCGCGAGGTCATCTACGACCTCGTCGTAAACCAGCTTGGCGTCAAGAAAGCCTATTATCTCGGCCACTCGCTGGGTGGTCAGTTCGTCACGGGGGTACGCCCTGACCTGGCCGGATGCGGTGCAGGGCCTCGCGCTCGAAGCACCATCCGGACTCGAGGAATACCCGCGCGACATTACGATCGCGAAAGACAAGAAGGCACCTCTGTTCCAACCGGGACTCGGTCGCGACTTCGACAAGTGGAAGCAGATCTGGGACCAGACCGGCATCCTGGCGGCGGAGAAGGCCCGCGACGAGCAGAGCATTCGTGACTTCTTCTACTTCAAAAAGCGCAACCCCGACACCGGCGTGGTGTCGGCGGCGAAGAGCGGCTACTTCTTCAGCGATAGCGAATATGCGCGCTTCCATACCGAGCAGCGCGTCGGGCTTACCAAGGGCAACCCCAAGGAGCTCGAACAGTGGTGCAACGTCTTCATCTTCGACATCTATACGATCGGAGCCGAGCTCCAGCAGGATGATCCGAAGAACCTTTACGAGCGGGTCACCCAGATCAAGGCGCCGATCTTCCTCGCTTTCGGTGACAAGGAGCCGTTCATCCCGACGCCCGCCTTCAACGGGTTGACCGATCTCGGACGCGACGTCATCACGCCGTTCATGACGCGCATGACCAACGCCGGCAACCGGCCGATGCTCAAGATCTATCCGGAGACCGGGCACTTCATCCACACGGACAATCCGGTGGAATATTCCGCCGACGTCGTGGACTTCGTCACGAAGGGAACGGTCGACACCTCATCCCCCCTTGGTACAGATCGCATGATCAAGGGTTCCGTGGTATCCGCCCTGCCAGTGGCGCCAACACCTCCCGGTGCGGCACCAACCGCCGGTCTCAACAAATAGGATCGGTCTATGCCACGGGTGCAGGCGGGTGAAATCGAGCTTGGCTGGCGGGAGTGGGGCCGAGGCGAAGTGACCGTCGTCTTCATCCATGGCAATCTCGCCAGCAAGGACTGGATCGAGCTGGCTGCGCCCTTGTTTCCAACGGGCCTGCGTGTCATCGCCATCGACTGGCGCGGCTGCGGGGACAGCGACCGGCCGAAGCCTGCCGCCGATTATTCGAACTACTCCATGCAGCAGCATGCCGAGGACATGCTGGCTGCACTCGATATGCTCGACATCGGTTATTGCCATCTCGCGACGCATTCGACCGGCGGCATCATCGCCGCCCGCATGCTCTTGATGCAGCCGCAGCGTTTCGGGAGCGTGTTCGCACTCGATCCGGTGACGCCGCTCGGCATGGCTTTCAATGCCGACCAGATCGGCTTGTTTCGGGCGATGATGGCGAGCAAGGACCTGACACGGACGATCATGGCGAGCGCGGCGTCCTCGCTGTTCGTGCCCGAGAGCATGGCGCCGAACGCCGTGCCTCGATTTCGGGAGGGATTGAAGGACATTCAGGCGTTGTTCGACCGCATCATCGAGCAGACCTTTGGCGTCTCCGAGGGCATCTGGATCGGAACGCCTGTCAACCTCACGAAGGAAAGAGAGAGCAGAGAGCTCGAGTGCCGCATGCCGGAGCTGAAGCATCCGCATCTGGTGCTATGGGGCGAATGGGACGGTTGGATTCTGCCGGCCGATCTTCACGTCATGGCCGATGCGATGCCGGATTGCCGTCTCGTGATCGTGCCTCGCGTCGGGCACTCGATGAATCTCGAAGTACCCGCGCTCTACGCCGGCTATTTCGGCGCCTGGTTCGGAGGACTTACCCCGTAACTGCTAACACCTGAAGGGAGAGACGTCATGGCAGAGATCAATCTATCCGCAGATAACGTCCGTGCGGCGCTGACCGAGGCACTTGGCCGCCTGCGTAAGGCCAACGCCGACTATTTCGAGATGCTGGAGAAGGGGATCAGTTCGTCGCCACTGCCGATCGCGAACCAGGCGAAGGAGTTTTGCAGTTTCATGCAGCGCAATGTCACAGCGACCCTGGACCTCAGCGACAAGCTGGTCCATGCCAAGGATGTCCAGGACGCGCTCAAGCTTCAAGCCGATTTCTTCCAGGAGCAGATGCGGGCCCTGACCGACCAGACCAAGACCATGGGTGAGGCGGCGATGAAGGCGGCCGGCGGCATGTTCAGTCCGAAGAGCTGAGACTGCAACCACGGTACTGACAGACGCGGTAGCGTCAGAAAGGTCTGGTATGGCCGAGACCAACAAGCTTTCTGTCGAAAAGGCACTCCAGAAGTTGCTTCGCGACGAACCCTTGGAAACGGCGAGCGAGCAACGAGACGAAAAAGCCGAGGCGCTCAGGGAGGAGATCAAGCGCATGCGCGCGCAGAGATCGCGTCTTGAGCGATCACCCGGCAAGGACAAGTGAGATCCGGTATCATCGGATGATGCCCCCGGTTTTTCGTCGGCATGCTGGCCCGTGTCGCCAACAGCTGGTCGGTGGCCGTGCTGTTCGAGGTTCTGCGCAAGACGCTCGACAATCTGGCCGATTTCAAAGCGCCCGGCTTCACATGCCCGTAAGCCGAAGAGCGGAGCGGGCGCAGCATGCGTGATATCGCCACATCGGGGCCCGTTGCCGATTTCCTGTTCGGCTTCGGCGCGCTGTTCGCGATCATCAATCCCTACGGACTGGCCTTCATCTTCCTCGACAAGACGAGAGGTCTTTCTGAAGACGAGCGCGCGAGCCTTGCGCTGCGGGTTGCCGGATATGCCTTCGTGGTCCTGCTGGTGTCGCTGTTTCTGGGCAGCCAGATCCTCAACTTCTTCGGCGTGACAATCCCGGCGCTTCGGATTGCCGGCGGCCTCGTGGTCGCAGCGACAGGCTGGTCCATGCTCCACGCACCCTCGGGCCCGGCCGGACCTCACGAGGTCTCGTTCCCCGATCATGCGACCATGAAACGCATGGCCTTCTTTCCCCTCACAATTCCGCTGACGACCGGGCCGGGAACGATCGCGACAGCCATCGCGATCGGGATTAGCCGGACCAGCAGCCTCGATGCGATGTTCCAGTCATCGATCGTTTCGCTTCTGGTGGCGTTCGCCGTGACTGCCGCGATCTATCACGCCTACCGGAAATCGAGCGCAATGGCGCGTCTGTTCGGCGAGGAGGGCACCAGCGTGGTGACGAAACTGTCAGCTTTCCTGCTGCTCTGCATCGGCGTGCAGATCATCCTCACCGGCGTTTCCGAGGTCGCGCGGTCCATATTGGACAACGCTCCGCGCGCTATTCAATAGGTGGATTGCAGGTTTAAGCCTGTAGCCCCGCCAACTGGCGCCGGTTGAGCAGCACGATCTGACGCTGGGTATTGCCGACGAAGCCGAGAATGCCGGGCTCATGCAGTCACGACAAGGCGCGCGATACAGTCTCCAAAGTCAGGCCGAGATAGTTGGCCCCGAAACTGAAGATGTGTTGGTCACCTAATCGCCGTGTGCCGCGCTTTCAAGCGACGACTTCGATGACGCCCATCATGCCCTTGTCTTCGTGATCGACTGCATGACAATGGTAGACAAATCGACCGACGATTGCTGGATCGGTGAACGGAATGAGGACCTTGAGGGTGCCAGGTCTCTGGTCCGTTGCTGGCGGTACCGAAAAAGTGTCGCGCAGACTGTCATCGTGCCAGGAAGCGCCGCCTACTTCCGTCACCAGGAAGGGTGTCTGGTGAATATGGAAGCTGTGATACTGCTGATCCGTGTTGATCACCGTCCACTCTTCGGTATCGCCGAATTTGACGGTTTGGTCGGTGCGCGCCTCGTCGACAACGCGGCCATCAATCATGAATATCTTGCGGTCGCTGGTGCGCGAATAAGATAGCGTTCGGCGCCGCGCGATCGGCGCGATGCGAACGTCGTTTATCCATTGTGGCCCAGTGACCCGCTGGCGCAAGATATCATCGTCGATCTTCGCACTCTGCAACAAACCGCTGGAATGGATGACTGCCAGTTGCCGCACCGGTTCCGGCGGCCGCCAGGTTTCGTTCTGAAAAGAAATGGTTCGCATCGGGTATTCCCCTGCGGGCGGACCGATGACAAGGGCGTCAATCCGCTCGCCGGGGCCAATG
The DNA here is from genome assembly GCF_040547725.1 of Bradyrhizobium sp. LA2.1. Classification (NCBI taxonomy): domain Bacteria; kingdom Pseudomonadati; phylum Pseudomonadota; class Alphaproteobacteria; order Hyphomicrobiales; family Nitrobacteraceae; genus Bradyrhizobium; species Bradyrhizobium sp. LA2.1. The sequence continues at coordinate 213,591 of NZ_JBEPQI010000008.1, read as the reverse complement.
AAAAGTTCGGTCATCTTGCGTGGCTGCGACAAGGCGTGCCCATCGGTTGCCACGACGTAAAGCGGCATGCCCTCAATACGCAATTTGTAGAAATCCGACGCTCCGATGTGCGCAATGCGCCAAAACTGCATTTCGCCGGCGCGCATGGAGATGGCGGGATTGATCTGACCATTGATCGAAACTATTTCGCTTTCGTCGTCACACTTGAAGTGCTTGATTAGAAAGAAGCGCTCCGGCAATCCGCGCAGCAGCGGGAAAAGTTCGTCAATGCCATCGACGACCAGAGCACCCGACATGCCGCCAATGATTTGATTATTGACGAACCCGTGCGCATGGGGGTGGTACCAGAACAAGCCCGGACTTTGCCGGCCGGACGCCGGAATGCGCACCTGGTATTGGAATGTTTCGCCGGGTTGAACGTGGACGAATACGTTATCGCTGTTGCCTTGGGGCGAGACGCTCATGCCGTGAAAGTGCAGGTTCGACGCGGTGCCGACACCGGCACAAATAGGGCCCAGGTAGCCAGGGCGATCGAACCCGGAGCTCAAATTGTTGCGGAAAGAGATCCGCAACGTGTCGCCCAGGCGTGCGCGCAGCGTTGGCGGCACATAGGCGCCATTGTAGAGCAGACCGGTAAACGCGCGATCGCCGAGCTGCACCGGTCCGGGCGCTGCCGCAATCGTCATATCGAGCACGCCGTTGACGCTGTGCATCTCGGGCGGCTGGATGAGCGGCTCGGGCGTTGGCGCTCTAGACTGCGAACGCGCCCCCGGCATCGATGGGCCAAGCGATAGCAGACCTCCGGCCGCGGCCGTCGCGCCAACGAAACGACCGGCGGCCTTGATGAACAGGCGGCGGTCGAGCGTCGAGGACTGGCGCATTGCATCCCTCATCACGCGCATGGCTACCGGAAGACGATCTTAGGTCTCTATGGGCCAAATTGTATTCTGCCATCTGCGTGTGAACCGGATGGCGGTGGCCAGTTAGCACGTGCCGAGACTTACCGCCTGTCACAGCTTCTTGTAGCCTCCCTTCGCAATTTGCCCTGGCCCTGCTGGGACCCGCACGTCTGCTCTTGCGTCGTTACCGGGGGACAAGCGGACATCAACAATTTCGGCCGCAAAACAGCACACCTCTTTACTGGACGCCGGCTTCCACCGACTTCCAATCTCTGGGCGCTCGCCATTTGCCATGTCTTCTTGCCCGCCAGATGCAGCACTTGGCGCGCGACTTTCCTCGCCCGGTGCCAAGCCGGGGACCGGATCGAGACTGTCGGTATAACTTGTTGATTGTGCTTGAGGTTTGGCGGAAGGGGTGGGATTCGAACCCACGGTACCCTTGCGGGCACGCCGGTTTTCAAGACCGGTGCCTTAAACCACTCGGCCACCCTTCCGGACAGAGAATGGTTGTCGCTTAACGCAGTCGACCGCGCAAGGCAACGCGAAGTTGGCGCTTGCGGGGGAAAAACAAGTCCGATGGGGAAACAGGCCGGGAAGGGCGAAGCTCGGCTTCGTCGAGCAGTCGTTCGGCGCGGATTCGCTCACGGTGTGGCTCGGCGTCGTCCCACGACGACTGGAATGCACGCTGCGCTCAATCACGCAGCGTTTGATGACCGGACACGTCCGATGGCCGGCGCTGAGCTTGAGCAACGCACTCGTGCTCGCATCCGCCTCATCCACACGACGCTTGGCCAGATCTGTCGTTTCGATAAAGGTTGTATGAAATAGATCACGCAACCCCGAAAAATATTCGCGCTTGCTTCGACGTTGAAGGTGCGTGTTTACGTGACATCACCCAAAAGTTGTGCTTAGTCTCCGGCCGCCTTCTTCGTCTTGCTGTCCGGGGGCTGGAATGGACACCGAAGCATTGACCGTTGCTTATGCGCGCGTGAAGGCGATCCTGGATGAAGCTGCTGGCGATAGCACCGCTGATTATGGTGGCGCTGGACGGTTTTGGGACAAGGGCGCACAGGCGCTGGAGGCGGCCGAGATCTTCGGCATCAAGATGGTTGCTCCAGTGCCGGAGGGCCACGCCTGCTGCATCCCGCCGCATGCGCGCAGCGACGCGTCCGGATTGATCAAGGGATTGCGCGGTGACGCACCGTTCGACGGTGGCCGGTTTCCGGCGCTTCCATGGGGCGGCAAGCGCGTCGCGCCTGCTGACGTCGACCGCATTGCCGACTGGATCGATGCCGGCTGCCCGGATGATGCGACCAGCGTCGCAGTCGAGCTTGCGCCTGGTAAGCCGGCGAAGACTGCGACGGTGAAGGTGAGCGAGATCGCCGAATTTGCGGTCGCTGCCGACGGCTATTCGCCGTCCGCGGATGCCGGCGAGCCCAGGCGGCGCATGAACATCGACTGCATGAGCGAGCCGCAGCTCGAACGCCTGCGCCGCGGCTTCCGCCGGCTTTACGATCTCGACCACTGGCCGGAAGACCGGCGCAACTACAACAACCAGGCGCTGATCCACCAGAACCATTGCCAGCACGGCTGGGAGCGCTTCCTGCCCTGGCACCGCGCCTATCTCTACGAGTTCGAGCAGAACCTTCAGGACTTCGAGCCCGGGCTGATGCTCCCGTACTGGGACTTCACGATGCCGGAGTACCGGCCGGAGGAGCCGGACAAGGGCCGCATCATTCCGAATTCGATGAAGGCCTATCTCACCGAGGAGGCGGCCGAGACGCTGTTGGCGGCGCTCGACCCGGCGCCGACGGCGGCGCAGAAGAAGGCGATCCTGGCGCTCGCGCATGACCGCGTCACCTTCACCTCACAGCACGGCTTCTTCTGCTACGTCATCAGCAAGATCGGCTATGCGGCCGTCACGCCGGATCCTGAGAATGCCAACCGCCAGCGCTTCATCGACGCGCTGCTTCAGTCGAACTCGCTCTGGTATCCGCTGCGCTATCCGGCCGAATATCCCAAGGGACAGACTATCAACCAGGCGATCAACTATCATTACCCGTCGGCCGACGACATCGCCCAGATCCTGAGCCTCAACAATTTCCGCGACTTCGGCGGCGGCAGCATCTACGACGCGGCGTTCGGGTTCCTCGACCAGAATCCGCACAACACCATGCACATCTGGACCGGTGGGCAGAATCCGGATGTAGGGCAGGCGACCTATGTCTGCAAAGATGCGCCGACCGCGGCGGCTACGTCGCAATCCGACGCCGAGACCACACGTCTGCGCGCGCTCGCCAAGCGCCGCAACGGTGCCGTACAGGTCGGCGGGCGCCGTTTCCACGCCCGCCCGGATCTTTATTCGCAGCCGCGCTCCGGCGACATGTTCAGCAACCTGACGGCCTCCTACGACCCGGTGTTCTGGCCGATCCACGTCAATATCGATCGGATCTGGTGGGAGTGGCAGAAGCTCAATCCGAATGCGCTGCCGGCCGATCTCGATTCCGTGCTGTCGCCGTGGAACTACACCATCCGCGACACGCTCGACATCGCGCCGTTCGGCTATGAATACGTTCGCAGCTCGCATTTCATGCCGGTCGGGCTCGAGGCGCCGGTCAGCCGCTTCGTGTCGCAGCCGATCAACGTGCCGCAGGCCGCGCGCAGCTTCAAACGCGCGGAGATCCGCCTGCATCAGGTGCCGCAACTGATGCGCTCCTGCTTCGTGCGCGCCTTCCTGAACGAGCCCGGCGCCGACGCCTCGACGCCGATCAAGGGCAACCCGCACTACGCCGGCTACATCTCGATCTTCGGACATGGGGCCTGCTACGGCGGTCCCGGCCATTGCGATATCCCGCCGCCGCAGCCGCGGCGCTTCGACCAGCGCGGGCGCAGCCACAACACGCCACGCGTCCATCGCATCGACGTCACGGCTGCCGCCAGGCAGGCGCTCAAGAAGAAGGGCCCGCTGCAGATCACGCTGGTCGTGATCGGCGGCGACTACCAGGAGGAGAGGGAGCTTCTGAAGCTGGAAGGCGTGTCGATCAGTTTCCTGGATTGAGAAAGCGGCGGGGAAGTCATGGCGACGTATCGAATCCATCCGGGCATCGGCATCGCGCGCCTGGGCAACAGCGACAGCGAATTCTACCTCGCGCCGGAGACGCCCGCGGCGATGCCGCTGGCTTGCGACAGTTTCGGCAATCCCCTGCACGGCCCCGACGGGGTCACACCGGTCCCGGTCAAGACATTCAAGGATGCGCAGGGCCGCGTGAAGCGGCAGGCCGCGCGCTTCCAGATCTTCGTCTATGACGACGAGTCCCCGGAAGGCAGGCCGCTGGCGCTCGGCGATGCCGTGGAGGGCGGCGGCAATCATGGTGTGCTCGTCGACATCCAGTGGCGCGTCTATGTCGCCAACAAGAAAGCCTCCTGGTACCCGTTCACCGAGCTCAAGGGCGAGCACGGTTACGCCCCCGGCAGCGCGCGCCGCAACGCCGACATCACCGGCCAGGACCGCGACCTGCTCATCATCGATCCCGGCCCGCGCAGCGTGAACGCGACCACCAACCGGCGCGCGCATTTCGATCGCTCGGGCGGCCCCGGCGGCTATGCCACCACGTTCCCGCCCAGGGGCCTCCAGCCGTTCGACATCGACACGCTGGGCGAGATGATGACCGACAACAAGGGCCGCCTGGTCGTGCTCGGCGGTCACGGCAATTCGGGCATGGACGTCAACGGCAGCTTCGGTCCGAAGATCGATGACTATGCCAACACCGACGGCTGGTACGACGACATCTCCGATGGGCCGGTGATGGCGCGGCTGATCATGTATTCGAAGCAGGTCGGCCAGACCCGCTACATCGACGTCGAGTTTCCTGCCTGGGTCGTGGTCGGCTACCCGCGCTTCGTCCCTGAGATCCTCGACATGATCACGATGGACGAGGTGCTGTACGATCTCTATGTGCGCCAGTTCGCCACCGATACCGGCATCTATGGGACGCTCGGCACCTATGACGATCCGCAGCAGATCCCGTTCCGCGACGAGGCGGCGCTGCGTCACTGGCAGGCCGGCCGTCTTGCCTGGAATCGCAACTACCGGCCGTGGTTCTATCGCGACATCTGGCCGATCCTGTTCCGGCCGGATGAATTCAGGTATCTGAACGATATCCTTCAGCAATCGAACTACCCGCACGATCAGGCGCAGCGCGGCACGTTCGATCCGGACAAATTATCAAAGACCCCGAAACGCGCGACGCGGCCGACGGCGACGGCGACACCGTCGGATGCACCGTTGCGCGATGCCAGTCAGGGCGAAGCGGTCATGGCGGTGGCGGCGGTCGCAGGTCCGACCCACTATTCCAAGGCCGACGATCCCTACGGACCGATGCGCCACTTCCTGTTCGATCTGTTGCGCCGTGCGGGCGAGGCCAATTCCTTCCAGGTGCAGGACCGGGCATCGTCGCGCGTCCATTCGCTGCCGCTGATGCCATTGCTGTGCGGCGACAATCCGCTGACCAACGAGACGCCGTCGAAGTTTCTTCATCTCACCGAGTACCAGCTCTTCATCCTCGGCCAGTGGGCGCGCGGCTGGTTCATCAACGAGAAGGAGGAGGGCTGGCTGCCCGACGGCTATTCACCCTTCGCGCCTTATCCGAAGACACCGCCGAAGACCGGCCGCGAGCTCGACCGCGGCGTGCTCAGCAACGTGCTCGGCGGCGCCTTTTGTCCGGGCGCCGAGCTCGGCTGGGTGATGCGCAACCCTTCGATCTACTGGGCGCCGTATCGCATCAACGCCGATCGCAGCGTCTCGGATTTCCTGCAGAGCGCCGCCCAGGCCAATCAGGACCACGGCACCGTGATTGCCGACCCGACCTTCAACGTCAACTCGCCGCTCAGCCAGGACAACGACTTCGAGACCGGTCTTCAGCCGGGGGACCTCACCAAATATATGGGTCTGCCCTGGCAGTCCGATTTCAACGAGTGCACCACGCAGCCGATCAACATCACCTACGCCGACTGGAACAATCTCTGGCCCGGCAGCGACAATGACGATCGCTTGCGGCGCGACGAGAAGACCTGGACCACATTGTGGTGGCCGGCGCATCGGCCGTTGCAGTCGTTCGAGATCGCCTCGGTCTCGAACGGAAAGCCCAATTACGTCTGGACCACGTGGAGCCGTGGCGTCCCGCAGACGCCGGTCGGCGACCTCAAGATGGTCACCGAGTGGTCGCTGCTCGGTTTCATCGTGCGCAATCCCTACGAGCCGGCCGTCAAGCCCGCCGACAGTTATCAAGGGCCCAAATACATCAGCGTCGAGCGAACAACCGGGTCGAGGCCCGATCCCAAAAGCGAGGCATCATGAGCGACAATCCATTCGTCGGACATTGGACCTATCGGAGCCTGCTCAATGATCCCGACGTCAACACGGCCTTCAACAATCTCGAATTCGGCCGCGGCACGATCGAGATCGTGGACGGGCCGATGCAGCTGCTGACCGGAACGATCGGCGGCCCGGGCTGGTCGCTCGCGCTGAAGGGATCGCGCGCCTACGGATCGCCGATGCAGGTACGTTTCCAGGGCACCGGCGTCGTCGGCGGCGAGGAATGGATCTACGATTATTGGGGCTCGCTGGTGCCGGCCTGGCCCAATGGCGTCGACCAGCGTCCGGCCATCGTCGGCTCGGTGATCCGGACCATCCCGCACAGCGGCGGCTCGCCCGGCACGGTGGCGCCTGCCGGCGTTGTGGCGTCGTTCTACGCAGTCCGGGCCGACTGACCTTGGCCGCGTTCGACATCATCGTTGCTGGCGCAGGTCCAGCCGGAACGGCCGCTTCCCGCGCGCTTGCGATGTGCGCGCCAGAGCTTCGGGTGGCCGTGATCGCGCCGTCCGGGCGGCGCGGGCGAGACGAAGGACGGGGCCCGGGACGAGACCAAGGACGAGGCGAGGTCTTGTCACCGTTGGTCCAGCCGGTGCTGCGGCAGCTGGGTCTGTGGCCAACTTTCCTGGCGCAGGGCTTTGCGCCGTCGCACCGCACGCTCACCTCCTGGGACCAGGCCGGCCTGACGTCGAGCGAATTGCTGCTGGAAGCGCGCGGGCCGTCATGGCGCGTTGATCGAATGGCGTTCGATGGCTGGCTGACGGCGGAGGGTTGTCGCGCGGCCGAGCGCGTCGATGCGAAGGTCTGTCATCTCGCGCGCGAGGCGGACGGCTGGTCGGTCGTTTGCGACGACGGCGACAGCCATTCGGCCCGGCTGATCATCGATGCGACGGGCCGCGCCCGCGCACTCGCCGACCGCCAGGGTTCGCGGGCGAAAGCGCAGGACCGCCTGATTGCGGCCTATGCCGAGGCGACGACATCGGGACCGGCCGCACCGGAACTGCTCGTCGAGGCCTTTGAAGACGGCTGGTGGTACACGATGGCACTCGACCAGGGCAGGCGCGCCTTTGCGTGCATGACCGATGCCGATCTCGCGCGTGGCCTCAGGCTGAACACGCCGGACGGCTGGCGCAGAGCTCTCGCCAGGACGCAATTCGTCTCGGCGCTCGCGAGCAAGATCATTCGGCTCGAGCAACCCCGCTTGATCCCTGCGGGCAGTCGGTACGCCGCAACGACTGCCGGCTTCCATTTCCTCTGCGCAGGCGATGCCGCAAGCGCTTTTGATCCGATCTCGGGCCACGGCGTGGTCAAGGCCATGCGCTCGGGCGTGTTCGCCGCCTATGCCGCCTGCGATTGCCTCGCGCGCGGTGATGCGGCCGCTCTCGATCGCTACGGCGCGTGGATCGCGCGCGAGGCTGCGGCCTACGCGACGACGCAAAGCGAACACTACGGCAGTGTCTCGCGCTGGCCCGAGCGCCCGTTCTGGCGGCGCCGGCATGCCGACGCACCTTCACACAATCCTTCGAGCAGTCTTCTGGAACAGTAGGGCGGACAACATGATGAAGAGCTTCGCGCGAATTGGTCTTGTCATCGCCGCGCTGGGACCGAGCCTTCCAGCATTCGCGGCGCCGGTTCCCCGTGCTTTCGAACCGCCGCCGACGCTGCCCGGACAGGGCAATGTCGTGGCCCTGGAGGCCGGCGTGGCGCCGGCCGTTGGCGGCTGCCGGCCGCAAGGATCGATCTCGCGCAGCGGCTCGATCGTCTCGGTGGTGCTCAACTTCGTGCGCGGCCGCTTCTTCATCAACAACCCGGATCCGACCGATCCGCAACCGGATGGCCTCGACCCCGTCGAGCTGCGCTCCTATGGCGGCTGCAAGTCGGGCCCGGCGATCTTCGTCAAGCCCGGCGATACGCTGCGCGTCGACCTCATCAACCAGCTCGCGAAGGACGACCCGAGCTGTTTGCCCAATCCGCCGGAGGGGCTGGGCTTGCCGGCGTTGGTCGGGTGCTTCAACACCACCAACCTGCACACGCACGGCCTGCACGTTTCGCCTGCCGGCAACAGCGACAACGTGCTGCTCAACATCGCCCCGCAGACGAAGTTTCCGTATGAGATCAACATCCCCAACGACCATCCGGCGGGGACGTTCTGGTATCACGCCCACCGTCATGGCTCGACGGCAGTGCAGGTGGCGAGCGGCGCCTCGGGCGTGCTGGTCGTCAAGGGCGAGCGTCCCTATACGCCACCGTCGCCGCAGAACCCGAAGCCGATTGCCGATATCGACACGGTCCTGCATGACGTCAACGGCGCCCCGTTCAAGGAGCAGCTCTTCCTGTTTCAGCAGATCGCCTATGCCTGCTTCGCCAACCAGCCGAACCAGCCCGGCGGCCCGTGGCAGCAGATCTACACCACGCAGGGACTCTACAACGCCAACAGTCCGGCAAATATCGCCAACGCGCCGTGGACGTGCCCGCTGGCGACGTCAGGCAATCCGGTAAGCCCCGGCGTCGTCGAGAACTTTGGCTTGCAACTGGACTCATCGTCGATCTGGGACACCAATGGCCGCTTCACCAGCGTCAATGGCATCGTGCAGCCGACGCTCACCGTGCCGGCGGGCGAGATCCAGCGCTGGCGCTTCGTGCATGCCGGCATTCATGACACGATCAACATTCAGCTCGTGCGCGCCACGCCGGTCGGCACAACGAACCTGATCGCGACCTCGGCGCTGAGCGGCAACCGCCAGCAGCAGAAGGCCGATCTTCTGGCCGCCTGTAACGCCTCGACGGGCACACTGATCCCGCAGTTCGAGATCGCATCCGACGGTCTGACCCGGACCAAATTGCGCACCGTGCACGCCTCGCAAGTCGGCGGCGTGCTCGAATCGAACTACATGCAGCCCGGCTATCGCAGCGACGTCCTCGTCGTATTCCCCTCGGACGGGGACTATTGCCTGCTCAACCAGGCGGCGCCGAAGGCTGAGCGCGTGTCCAACGGCAATGGCGGCGGGCAGGGGCCGACGACGCCGCAATTGCTGGCCTATGTCCATGTGCGCGGAGGGCAGCCCGTGACGGGGGACCTGCAGGCCTATGTCGGCAAGGCGCTATACGATGCCAATCCGACGCTGCCGGACGCCGTTCGCACCGGGCTGCGTGACGGCGATCTGCGGCCGTGGGCGCCGTTCGAAAACCTTGCGCTGCCGGCTGCCGGCAGCCAGCAGCAGCAGGCGGCCTTCGCGATCAACTTCCCGGCCTTCACGGTCAACAACGCCTCGTACGATCCCGACGTGGTGAACTTCACGCGCGAGGTCAACACCACGGACGATTGGCTGCTGTCCGCGCAAGGCGAGCCGCACATCTTCCATATCCACGTCAATCCGTTCCAGGTGATCGACGTCACCACCACCAACACCAACGGTCAGCAGATATCGATCTACAATCCCGACGGCACCTGCAAACCTGACATCGTGTATGCCGACAAGCAGCAACTGGCCAACCAGTATTGCGGCATGTGGCACACATTCCGCGACACGATCATCGTCGAGAACAACTATCAGATCCGCGTCAGGACGCGGTACGACCGCTACATCGGCGAGTATGTCCTGCATTGCCACATCCTGGACCACGAGGACGCGGGCATGATGGCCAACATCGCGATCGTTCCCGACCTCAACGCGCCGGGCGGCGGCCTCGGGATGGCGGGGATGCGCCATGCCAAGCAGCCGACGGCGACACCCGCGGCGACGCCCGTAGGCCACAAACATTGATCGTCACAGGAAGCAGGGAGGATTACGCGCGATGAAGATCGGCATCCCCGTCTACGACGGCGTCGACATGCTCGACGTCGCCGGTCCCTTCGAAATGTTCGACTGGGCGGACTTCGACGTCGAGGTCGTCGCGGCAAAGCCGGGAATGAAACGGTTTCGCAACCGGGGATTTCCGTTCGAGGTCGCAAAATCCTTCGCGGAATGCACCCAGTATGATGCCGTCTGGATTCCCGGCGGCGATCCAGACGCGCTCACTGAGATCATCAACGATCCGCACCGGACCTACGTCCAGTTTCTGACCGGGCAGGCCGCTGGTGCGAAGTACATGTGCTCGGTCTGCGAGGGAGCAATGCTGTTCGCGGCATCGGGCCTTCTCGACGACCACTGGGCGACGACGCACTGGGCTTTCCTGGAATGCTTCCCGACGCTGTTCCCGAAGGTGAAGGTTGCCGACGGACATCCGCGTTTCGTGCTGGATCGCAATCGCCTGACCGGAGCCGGAATATCCGCGGGCCTCGACGAGGCCCTGATGTTGATCTCGCTGCTCGGAGGCACGGAGCTGGCGCGTCAGGTTCAGCAAAACACCGAATACTATCCGGATCCGCCCGTGCGCAGCGCGATTCCCGCAGCGCCGCAGTGCCCGCTCACAGGCGTCAAGCCGCCGGGGTCGACGCAATAGGTCCGGCCGACCGAATGCATCATCTAACTATCTGATATGTTGAGACTTCAATCGGCCGCGTCGACTGCCGGGTTCAACTCATGGAACCGTTTCGTTGCTTGCGCGTTGTCTCCGCATGACCGAAGACCTTTCCTTCCGACGCAAACCCCTGACCCCTGAGCAGCGCCAGGCTCGTGATGCCGCACGCCGGATCGAGGCCGAAAAGGCCATGCGCGATCACGAGGAGGCCCAGAAGGCGTTTTACGCCAACAAGGAACGGCTGAGGGCCGAGCGGCTCGCGCGCGAAGCGGCCGAGGCGAAGGGCTGACCGAACGCGGTCTCCGCCCGCAATCTTCTGAGGCGATCTCCCAACCGGAGACCGGCCGCTAATGCCGGTTGGACATTCCCGTTGCGCTCAAAGCCAGCTTGAGCGCCTGAACGGCGCCGGCGAACGCGCCGCGGGGCGCTTGCGCCTCGATCGCTTCGGCCGCGATGCGACAATCGTCGGCGACCTTGAGCAACCCGCTTCGCGCGAGATCCATGGTGGAGAGGGCTGCCTGCTCCAGGCAGACCCGTTCAAGCCGTCGAAACTCCCGCAGCTCTTTGTTCATGCGCCAGCTCTCGATGTCCCCCGGCCCATCCGGCGCCGAGTCTGCTTAACGGACGGTAAACATCTCTGCCTAGCCGATTTGGCTGGCGCGGCGCTGGTGCGTGTCGTGCCCACGCCCGGGCTTGCGGCGCACCACCGCGCAGGCTTGACGGCCTCGGCCTTCCGGGAGGAAGATTCAAATGATCCTAAACTGACGAGAACCACGGAGACGTTCGCTCCCAGCCAGTCCGATTCTCCTCAGCGAAAACGCATTGGAGCTGACCATGACCACGTTCGACAAGCGCGAGCAGGGCTTTGAGGCCAAATTCGCCCACGACGAGGAATTCATGTTCAAGGCCACGGCCCGGTCCAACAAGCTGCTCGGGCTCTGGGCCGCGGGCCAGCTCGGGCTCAGCGGCGACGCCGCGGCAAGCTACGCAACGGCGCTGGTGACAGACAATCTGGAGAGCCAGAGCATCGACGATGTCGTGGGCAAGGTGTCCGGCGATCTTGCCGCCAAGGGTGTGGCGCGCGAGCAGGTCGCGCAGAAGCTTCAGGAGTGCCTGCACCAGGCGCTCGCGCAGCTCGAAGCAAGCAAACAATAAGAAGGCCGGCCGTTGCCCTCACTCGGCGTGCTTGCGCATTCCGGAGTCGCTGAGCCTGTCGACGTAGGCAATGCCGATCGCCGAGGCGATGAAGGTGATGTGGATCAGGACCTGCCACATCACGCCGGTCTCGGTGAAGCCGGCGCGGTTCGAGCCGAGATTGCCGGCCTCGATGAAGGTGCGCAGCAGCGCGATCGAGGAGATGCCGATGATGGCCATGGCGAGCTTGATCTTCAGGACGCTCGCATTGACGTGGCCGAGCCATTCCGGCTCGTCGGGATGACCCTGGAGGTCGAGCCGCGAAACGAAGGTCTCGTAGCCGCCGACGATGACCATCACGAGCAGGTTGGAGATCATCACGACGTCGATCAGCGCCAGCACGCTCATCATGATCTGCTGTTCGGTGAGGTCGATCGCGTGCCAGGAAAGATGCCAGAGCTCCTTGAGGAACAGCACGATGTAGACGCATTGCGCCACGATCAGTCCGAGATAGAGCGGCAGTTGCAGCCAGCGCGAGCCGAAGATGATCATCGGCAGCAGGCCCAAACGCGGCAACGGCGGGCGGGGTTCGGTGCGCAGTTCGGACTCGGGTCCAGGCTCAACCGACATTCAGGCAGCATCCTCGCGAGCTGAGATGATCTCGCTTCCATGTAACCCGACAAGATGGCCGGTGGAAGACGGCCGAGCCGCCGGCTGCGGCCGACAGATCGCGCAGTCTCGTGCTACCGTGCCGAACGGCCAAAGAGTCAGGGCTTGAATCGGGAGGCGGGGGTGTCTTGGAGCGGCTTCGGCAAAGGGCTCGGCGGCATCGCGGTCGCCGTCGCAATCGTGGTTGGCGCCGGTGGCGCGGAGGTCTCGGCGACGCCGCTGACGCCGTTTCGCTACGAGGCGCAGGCGCAACGTCATTGCCCGCACGACCAGGTGGTCTGGCTCGATTTCAGGAAAGGCATCTACTACGGCAAGGGCCAGAAGCGGTATGGCCAGGGTTTCGACGGCAGCTTCGTCTGCCTGAGCGAGGCCCGCGACAGCCTTTATCGCCGCTCGCTATTGGGCCTGCGCTGAGCAGCGCGTGATTCGGAAGTTTGGGGGACGGCTATTTCCGGTCCGGCAGCTTCACCGGCACGTGCGAGGAGGTGCTGATCACCCGGGGGCTTCCGTCGGGATAGGTGCGGTCGCCGCGGATCAGCGATTCCAGAACCAGAAAAAATTTCTCAGCAAGCATTTGCGTCACCCTCGTTGGTGATGGCCTCTTGAAATGAGTCGAGGCGCCGAACGCAGAAATTCAATCAACTAAACGGGAGCAGGGCAATACCGGACAGCGCTGTATGCTGCATCGCGGTGTAGTTGTGGTTAGAAAGAAGGAGACTGGTGGTGGTGCTCAGGCGAAGGCCAGTGCCACCAGGCTCGAGCAGAGAAGAAACAAGCCGCCGGCGGTCAGTGCCAGGAAGCCATCGGATACGAAGTCATGATTGCGCATGGGACACCTGCCGCTCTCGTGTTCGATGCTCGGTCGGATCGATTAAGATTGTCCGAACGTGCCGTCTTGAAAGAGGTGATCCTTGCCGTCCGCGCGAATGCCCTCAGGCCCTCGTGCGGTAACCTTCAAACGCATGGGCCAGGAAGATCCCCGCGCTTACCAGACCCATCAGTGCCGAAACCGTCTCGATCATCGTCAAATTCCAGTTCGCCCCTGCAACCGAGAAAACGCGTGCGGCCTTGCACAGTCAAAAGAATTCCAGTGAGCCACAAGACAATGGGGGTGGAGTGAGGATTTGGCGCAACAGAATGTCCAGGAGTGGCACAGAGCAGGGGGCCTGCGCTCCGTAGATCAACGGGGAGAAGCGAACGCCCCGTTTACCATCCCGGCGTGAACGCTGTGGGCTCCCCATTTCCGCCGTGTTCGGGTTGCGTTATCCTTACTGCTTCCGACGCGGTGGTGGGCCGCCTCGGATTTTGGGACCGGACAGCGCTCCCCCGTAGCCAAAGCGGGTTGGGTACGCCTCCGGCGAAGTGGTATTTGGGGCGCATGGGGATCCGACGGTCAGATTCGGTTTTGCGGGCCGCACGCGGTGTTGCCGCGGTCGCGACCTGCCTCGCGCTCGCCAATTGCGCCTCCTCGAACAAGTTCGCCAGCCGGGTCGATCCGAAGTATGGCGTCTCCTCGAGCCCGCGGGTCGTGGCGCTTGGGGATCCGGTTCCGAAAGGCGGCGGCACCTACCGCGTCGGTAAGCCCTATGTTGTGGCCGGCCGGACCTACGTGCCGGAGGAGGACGTCAACTACCGCGCCGAGGGTATGGCGTCCTGGTACGGCGACGATTTCCACGGCCGCCTGACCGCCAATGGCGAAGTGTTCGACATGACCTCGCTGACAGCGGCGCATCCGACCCTGCCGATGCCGTCCTATGCGCGGGTGACCAATGTCTCGAACGGCAAATCGCTGATCGTGCGCGTCAACGACCGGGGGCCTTATCACGGCAACCGGCTGATCGACGTCTCGAACAAAGCCGCTGAACTCCTTGAATTCAAAGGCAATGGCGTCGCCAAGGTCCGTGTCGAATACGTTGGCCGGGCGCCGCTGGAAGGCTCCGACGATCGCCAGCTGATGGCGACCCTGCGCACCGGGATCCCGGCGCCGTCGCCCTCGATGGTGCGGGTTGCCTCGGCAAGGCCCTTCGTGCCGGAGCTTCCGTCCTCGAACCGCGGCGCCATTCGCGGCGAGGTTCCGACGCCGGAAGGGCGGCCCTACAATCTCGGCAACACCTCCGCCGACATGGCGTCGCTCAACGCGACCTCGGAGATGTCGGCCTCGAGCCGCAGCCGGGGCCGGGGCCGGGCGCTCCAGAACGCGCGCGCCGTGTCCTATGACGAGGATGGCCGCTACGCGACCGAGAACGCTCCGTCATCGGCCGACGGCGCCGCCGAGGCCCGCAGCATCCTGAGCGGCCGCGGCCTCTACTAAGCAGGTACCAAGCCGGCAAATCCGGCGAGCGACGTAGCGCCGCTGGCACGTCGTCGCGCTCAGGGATCAGAATGGGATGCGCGCGCGTCCCGTGAACGTCCAGATCTGCGTGTTGCTGCCGATGCCGCCGAGTTCGGCGCCGAAGCCGACCGTGGTGCCGCCCGCCAGCCTTGCGCCGATGCCGCCCGTGACGCGGGCTGACCAGCCCTGGAGCAATGGTGTCGAAGCGAGCGGGATGCCGCCCGCAGCAACGATCGCGGCCGCATCGTCCTGCGTGAAGTAATAGTCGGCAAAGACGCCGGCATAGGGGACCAGCAGCACGCTATCGAGCCACGGCACGGGATAGGAGACCCTGTTGCCGGCAGACGCGCGGCCGCTCGAGAAGGTGCGGGCCGCCTGCTGGGTGCCGAGCGAGTCGACATAGGCGTTTTCCCGCTCCCAGATCGCGTAGACCTTGGCCGACGGTTCGATATTGAAATTGGCCCAGCTGTAGCTGCCGGTGAAGCCGGTCGCGAATATCCAACGTTTGCCGTTGAAGTTGCCTTGCGCCGTGCCGGCGGTGCCGTCATAGCCGATGCCGGAATAGGTCACGGCCACGTCGTAACGCAGCGTCGGGATGATCTTCCAGCCGAGATAGGCGCCGACGGTCCAGCCGTCGCCCTTCAGCTTTCCGTTGATGTCGGTCTGGGTGTAGCTGAAGTTCTCGTAGCCGCCGGTCACACCGACCAGCAAATTGGGTCTCGCCCGGTAGGTCAGTCCGGACAGCAGGTTGATCTGCTGGCCGAAGAGCGTGGCCTGGGTTGCACCCTGACCGATGTTGCCGGACGAGCCCCATTGATCGATGCCGCTGCCGCGCACGTCGATCCAGAACAGCCAGTCCTTCTGCTCCCTGAAGCGCGCAGCCGGTGCCTTGGTCGGAGCCGCCCGATCGATCGCGGCGAAGGCGTCATCGATCCGCGAGGAGCCGCGCCCGCGGCCGCGGCCGCCGGTCCGGCCGGAGCCGCCGTCGCCCGAATAGGAGTTCAAACTTTGAGAACCGGGCTGCTGACCGGATTTGGGCTTGTCGTCCTCATCGCCGTCGGGCGCGGCGGCGAAATTGACGCGCAGCCCGCCCGCGCCTGGCATGATGTACTGCCCGCCGTCGCTGAACCCTTCGGAAATCGCGGTGTCAATCGAACCGGAGATCGCCTGTCCCGAACTCTGCGCCACGATCTTGGTGACGTTGAGCTGGAGGGCGCGCAGCTTGGCGCTGTCGGCGGGAATGTCGACCGACTGGTTCAGAGCCGGCGATGTCGAGGCGTTGAAGGCCACACTGCCGTTGTAGGTCGCCGTGATGCTGTGATTGCCGACGGGGAGCGTGGTCGTGGCAAAGGTGGCGTCACCGGCCGACAGGGTAGACGTGCCGATCGGCGTGCCGCCGTCGTTGAAAGTGACCGTTCCCGTCGGCGTTCCGCCCGAACTCCTCACCTTGGCCGTGAACGTTACAGACTCGCCGTAGCTGCTCGGATTCTTCGACGAGGTGAGCTCCGTGGTGGTCGTCGCGGACAGATAGGTGAACCTGTCTGCCGCCGAGGTCGGCGACGTCCCTCCGGCCGTCGTCACGGTGACATCGACCGTGCCGGCGCCGGGCGGCGAGGTTGCCGTGATCGACGTTGCCGAATTAACCGTGAAGCTGGTCGCGTTGTTGGCGCCGAACTTCACTGCGGTGGCGCCGGTGAATCCGGTCCCCGTGACCGCCACGGAGGTGCTGCCGATCGCGGATCCGGAGCTCGGTGAGATTGAGCCGACCGTTGGTGCCGGCGTGTAGCTGAATTGGTCCGATGCCGATGTGGCGGACGTTCCGTCTGGCGTCGTCACGGTGACATCGACCGTACCGGCGCCGGCCGGCGAGACCGCGGTGATCGAGGTCGCGGAATTGACCGTGAAGCTCGATGCATTCGTCACCCCGAACTTCACGGCGGTCGCACCGGTGAAATTGGTGCCGGTGACGGTCACCGACGTGCCGCCTGCGAGCGGGCCGCCCGTCGGCGAGATCGACGTCACGGTCGGCACGGCGAAATAGGTGAACTGGTCTGCCGCCGATGTGGCCGAGGTGCCGCCCGTGGTCGTCACCCTGACGTCGACGGTACCGGTGCCGGCCTGCGATGTCGCGGTGATCGAGGTTGCGGAGTTGACGGTGAAGCCCGCCGCCGCGGTTGCACCGAACGTCACGGCTGTCGCGCTGGTGAAATTGGTGCCCGTGATCGTTACCACCGTGCCGCCGGCCGCCGGCCCCGACGTCGGCGAAAGCGACGTGACGGCTGGCGTGGCGACATAGGTGAACTGGTCGGCGGCGGAGGTGGCCGAGGTGCCGCCTGGATTGGTCACGCGGAGGTCAACGGTGCTGGTACCGGCGGGTGACGTCGCGGTGATTGATGTTGACGAATTGACCGTGATACTCGTTGCGGCGGTTGCGCCGAATGTCACTGCGGTGGCGCCGGTGAAGCCTGTGCCCGTGACCGTCACGACCGTGCCGCCTGTCTGCGGACCCGTAGTCGGTGAGATCGAGGTGACGGTCGGCGCGGCGGTGTAGGTGAATTGGTCAGCGGCGGACATTGCCGACGTTCCGCCCACGGTGGTCACTCTGACATCTACGGTGCCGGCCCCGGCAGGCGATGTCGCGGTGATCTGGGTTGCCGAATTGACGGTGAAGCCGGCCGCCGCCGTGGCGCCGAACGTCACCGCCGTTGCACCTGACAGATTGGCGCCGGTGATCGTGACCGTCGTGCCGCCGCCCAGGGGGCCGCCTGTCGGCGAAATCGACGTGATGGAGGGAGGGCCGGCATAGGTGAATTGATCAGCCGCCGAGGTCGCGGACGTCCCGCCCGGCGTCGTGACCCTCACGTCCACGACGCCGGTCCCGGGCGGCGAGGTCGCTGTGATCGATGTTGCTGAATTGAACGTGAAGCCGAGCGCGGCCGTCCCGCCGAATGACACGGCCGTGACGCCGGTGAAATTTGTGCCTGTGATCGTCACCACCGTGCTGCCGGCCTGCGAGCCCGCAGTGGGGGAGATCGAGGTGACGGTCGGTGAGGGAATATAGGTGAACTGGTCCGCTGCCGATGTTGCCGACGTGCCGCCGGCTGTCGTCACCCTGATGTCGATCGTGCTGGTTCCTGCCGGCGACGTCGCGGTGATCTGGGTCGCCGAATTAACCGTGACGCCAGTCGCAGCCGTTGCTCCGAACACCACGGCCGTCGCGCCTGAGAAGTTGGTGCCGGTGATGGTTACGGAGGTGCCGCCAGAGCCCGGACCCGAGGTCGGCGAAATCGAAGTGACCGTCGGTGCCGGAACATAAGTGAATTGATCGGCTGCTGACGTTGTCGATGTTCCGCCCACGGTCGTCACCGTGATGTCGACCGTACCAGTGCCTGCGGGCGATGTCGCGGTGATCTGGTTCGCGGAATTGACCGCTAAACCGGTTGCCGCTGTTGCGCCGAACGTGACCGCAGTTGCTCCGGAGAGGTTCGTGCCGGTGATGATCACGGTTGTGCCGCCGGTCTGCGGGCCTGATGCCGGCGAGATCGACGTCACGGTTGGCGGAGCAGCATAGGTGAACTGATCCGCAGCCGAGGTCGCTGATGTCCCGCCCGGTGTCGTGACCCTGACGTCAACAGCACCGGCGGCACCCGCCGGCGAGGTCGCCGTGATCGATGTCGCTGAATTGAACGTAAAGCCGGCCGCCGCGGTCCCGCCGAACGTCACGGCCGTGACTCCGGTGAAGTTGGTGCCGGTGATCGTCACCGACGTCCCGCCGGCGGTGGGGCCTGCGGTCGGTGAGATCGAGGTGACAGTCGGGGCGGCAATATAGGTGAACTGGTCTGCCGCCGACGTCGCCGACGTCCCGCCGGCCGTCGTCACTCGGACATCCACGGTGCCAGTCCCGGCCGGAGATGTCGCAGTGATCTGGGTCGCCGAATTGACCGTGACGCCAGTCGCGGCCGTTGTCCCGAACGTCACGGCCGTCGCACCTGTGAAATTGGTGCCAGTGATGATCACGTTGGTGCCGCCTCCACCTGGGCCTGAAGTCGGCGTAATCGAAGTGATGGTCGGCGCGGGGACGGGCAGATTGATCGTGAACGTGTAAGCGGTGTTTGCTATCGAACTGCCGGAGCAGCCCACGTTGAAATCGCTGCAGCCCGGCGCGTAATACAGGATGATCGAGTCCTGTCCGTTACCTGTCTTGCTGTTCAGCGTGATATCGATCTCGGCCTGGCCGGCCTTCGCGGATTGACCGTTTTGGTTCGGGTTCGTTGGATGAAATGTGTAAGTTGCCTTTGACGTGGTCGGATTGTAATCGGCCGCTGTGAGCAGTGGGCTGCCCGAATGGCCGGTCGAATTTGCGATCGGTGCATTGTAAAAGGCGTCTGTGCCCGCGACGGAATAGACGCCGTATACGACCGAGTCGTCAGCCGCGGCTGCGCCAACGGTCAAACACAGGCGATAGATCTGACCGACCGACGTGAAGTTGATGGTCACGCCCGACGTCGAATCCGTCGTTTGATCGCAAGCCGCGTCCGCCGCTGCCATCGCGCCGAGCATCACGACGGCCGCGATGCAGATGCGTTGAGCCGCCCGCCAGAGAGAGCGCAATATCCGCGAAGGCGTAGCTTCACCATCGCGTGTCGGGACCGCCAGTTCCCCGACTATCTCTGGAACGGCCACCGCAATTGCGTGACTCACCGGCCCCCCTTAGCGGCAGCTCTCGATAGAGCATCCGCCTAAAATCCCTGATTGTGAAATTATTCGCCTATATCGTTGCGTGCATTTGACGGGACGCGGTGCGCAACGCAAGCGAGCGAGCCAGCCAAACTGCTCAAACCAAGTCGCAAGCACTACTTTCCGGCGAACCGTTGCATAGCGGCAACAAAAGCGTGCTTTGATAGCAATCGACGGAAACGCTTCGCGTGTCAATTTATGGTTGCGCTTGCGCTTGACTGTCGACGCTGGCTGTTCAACAATCTCGGCGAGTGGGCCGCAATAAATTCATTCTTTAATTTAAGTGCCGCCGTCGTGGTTTGCATCATCACGCGACGGGTCGTTAGTTTTTTGGGGGAGGGGTCATGCCGTTACAGCCGGTTCTCGGACAGATCATGCCTTTTGCGGGCGCAGTGATTCCCAGAGGTTGGGCGCTGTGTAACGGTGCGCTGCTGGCCATCCAGCAAAATTCCGCGCTGTTCTCGTTGCTCGGCACCTATTATGGCGGCAACGGAGTGACGACGTTTGCACTCCCGGATCTGCGCGGTCGCGCGATCCTCGGCTCGAGTGGCGCCGGCCAATATCCCGTGGGCATGACCGGCGGATCGTATATGGCCAGCCTCAATGTGCAGCAGCTCCCGGCCCACAATCATCTCATTCAAGTGTCCGCAGCGGTCGGAGGAGGCGGACGCGGGAGCGTCCCTCCCACAGGCAACGTCTTCGCGACAAACTCACTGCCGGCGACCAACCCGACGAAGATTTTTGCCGCAGCCGGGAGCGGCGACACGCCATTGGCCACCGCCACCAATCTGGTGAACGAAGGCGGCAACCAGCAGCATAACAACATGCAGCCCTATCTCACGATCAGCTATCTGATCGCGACGCAGGGGATTTTTCCGTCGCGAAGCTGAGCGGCTGCACGGCCGCATTTTCGCAAACGTAGTCCGTCCACTTCAATTTTCCCATATTCGCGCATTCGCCGATCGGAACGGGCGCACACCAAAGGATCATATGCGATGGCAGATCCGTTTCTCGGCGAGATCAGGTTGTTTGGCTTTCCGCGGGTGCCGGACGGCTGGTTCGCCTGCAATGGACAGTCGGTCTCGATTGCCCAATTTGAGACGCTTTACGCCGTGATCGGCACCACCTATGGCGGCGATGGCGTCAACACGTTCAACCTTCCCGATCTGCGCGGCCGTGTGCCGATCGGACAGGGACAGGGGACAGGCCTTCCGAACTATACGCTGGGCCAGCCCGGGGGTGAGGAGAACCACACCCTGATCGAAGCCGAAATGCCGACCCACAGTCATGCGCTGATGTCCTCGACCGTGACGGCAACGGATGTAACGCCCGGGCCGACCCTTCATCTTGCCACGGCGTCAGCAGGTGAACTCTACGCACCGATTGCGAACGCCGGGACGTACTCCACGATGGCCCCCTGCGTCGCCACTTCGGGCAACAGCATCGGGCACAACAACATGATGCCGAGCGTGGTTGCCAATTACTGCATTTGCTACGCGGGCGTCTTCCCTTCGTCCGGTTAGGCCGCGCACGCATCCGTATTCAGTCTCAAGGAAAGACAACATGTCAGATCCGTTCGTCGGAGAAATCCAGGCTTTTACGTTTCCTTTTGCAGTCGGCGGCTTCAACAGCGCCTGGCTGCCGTGCGGCGGCCAGCTCCTGCCAATTCAGGGTCACAGTGCGTTATTTGCACTCATCGGTACCTACTACGGCGGCAATGGCACGACCAATTTCGCCTTGCCGAACCTGAACGGTTCGGTCGCGATCGGCCAGGGGCAAGGCCCGGGATTGCAAAATTATGTCGTCGGCGAGACCGTCGGCAGTTCGACGGTGACGCTGATCGGCGACAACATGGCGAGGCACACGCACGCCCTGCAACTCGGCAACAAGAGCGCGACAGGCGCTACGGCAGGTCCCGGCGCGGCGGGGACCACGGTTGCGATCGACCCGAACTTCACCGGCTTCACGGCGCCACCCGGCAGTCTCACCTTGGTGCCAAGCGCCGTCACACTCACCGGGCAGAACCTGCCGCACGACAACATGCAGCCGACCCAGGCGATCGTCTGGTGTATCGCCTATGCGGGAATCTTTCCGGCTTTCGGCAGCTCCTGAACGATCTTGAGTGCGCGACGGCATGATTGACGGCGCGCCGCTCGACATCGTCCCGGACGATCCGGCTCTTCGGCTTCGGCCCGCAGGCCCGAATGACGAGCCGTTCATCCGGCGTCTCTTCGAGGAGGTGCGGACAGGGCAGTTCACCGCGACCGGATTGTCCGGGCCGATCGTCGGCCAGATCATCGCGCAACAGTTCCGCGGCCAGGCGGCCGGCTATGCCGCGCAGTTTCCGGGGGCGATCTCGCTGATCGTCACACAGGACGCGACCGCGATCGGCCGGCTGCTGCTTCATTGCGAAAGCGAGCACTGGCACATCATCGACATCGCGCTGCTGCCGGCCGATTGCGGTCGCGGCGCCGGCACGAAGATCCTCGACGCTCTCGAAGCGAGCGCACGGCAGCAGGGTGTCGGTGCGCTGACGCTCTCGGTGCTTGCGGACAATTCGGCCGCGCATAGGCTTTACCTGCGGCGAGGATTTGCCGAGATGGGGCAGGCGGGCGCCGCCCATATCGCGATGAAAAAGGATCTCGCCTAACGCACGGTCACCTCGCGCAGGAACTTCAGCAGCGCGGCGTTGACCTCGTCGGACCGTTCCTGCTGGACCCAATGGCCGGCGCCCTCGATGATCAGCTTCCGCGTCAGATTGGGCAGCACGCGCTCGAGCTCGTTGACGCGCTTGGCGCCGATCAGGCCGGTGATGACGGCGTCTTTGGAGCCGGCAATGAAGAGCGATGGCTGATGGATCTGCGCATCCTGCCAGGGCGCGGTCAGCTCCCAATTGCGGTCGAGGTTGCGATACCAGTTCAGCCCGCCGCGGAAGCCGGACTTGCGGAAGCTTTCGGTGAAATAGGCGAGGTCAGCCTCGCTGAGCCAGTTGGGCAGCGGCTCCTCAGCGAGCGCGTGACCGAGAAAGCCCTTGCCCTCCTGGACGAACATCGCGGCGCTGGGATCGGCAAGGCCGCGGCCGCCGAGCACGATGCGCATGGTGCGGGCGATGTCACGCTCGAACTCGGCCTCGGCGACGCCGGGTGTCTGGAAATACTGCCAGTAGAAATTGGTGACGCCGCCCTGGCGCAGCAGATCGAGCGGCTTGCCGCGGCCGCGGAATGGCGGCGGCACGCTCAGGCCCGCCACCGCCGTGAAGATGTCGGGCCGGAACAACGCCGCATGCCAGGCGACCGGCGCGCCCCAGTCGTGGCCGACCACCATCGCCTTGCTCTCGCCGAGCGCGTGCACGAGGCCAACGATGTCGCCGACCGTGTCGAAGATCGAGTAGGCGGCGACGTCCGCCGGTGCCGCGCTCTGGCCGTAGCCGCGCATGTCGGGGGCGACGACGCGAAACCCGGCGTCCGCCAGCGCCGGGATCTGGTGGCGCCAGGAGTAGGATAGCTCGGGCCAGCCGTGGCACAGCACCACCAGCGGACCCTGGCCGGCCTCGCGGATGAACAGGTCGATCCCGTTGGCCTTGATCACGCGGGTGGACAACATCGCTTTTCCGCCTTGTTTCAGGGGTTTGGTCGGGAAATATCAGGTGCCACGATAGGGGCGCGCCGAGAATCGTGCAATCTCGGGTTCGGCGGCCAGCCCCGTGTTGTTCGCACCGGTTCCTGCTGTTAGAACGCCGCTCTCAGGGCTTCGCCATGGCATTTCGTCTTTTTCCGCTCCGTCGCACCCGGTTCTCCGCCGGTGCGCTGGCGCGCGGGCTGATCGCGGCGGTTCTGGTGGCGGGCATCGGCTGGGGCGGGGCTCTCTACGCCGCCAACCAGAGCATCCAGGGCGCCAAGAAAGCCGAGGATTCCGGCTTCGATGGCGACGCCCCCACCGCGATCCTGATCGAGGCTTCCAGCGGCAGCGTGCTGTTCGAGAAGAACGCCGACGAGCTGCGTGCGCCCTCCAGCATGATGAAGCTGATGACGGCCGAAGTCGTCTTCAATGCCATCAAGAAGGGCGACATCAAGCCGACCGACGAGTACCGGATCAGCGAGAACGCCTGGCGCAAGGGCGGGGCGCCCTCGGGCGGCTCGACCATGTTCGCCGCCATCAACAGCAAGGTTTCGGTCGACGACCTCCTGCATGGTGCGATCATCCAGAGCGGCAATGACGCCTGCATCGCGCTGGCCGAGGGCATTGCCGGCAACGAGAAGATCTTTGCCGCCGACTTCATGACCAAGCGTGCCCGCGAGCTCGGCATGACGAAGTCGACCTTCGGCAATTCCAACGGCCTGCCCGATCCCGGCAACAAGATGACGGTGCGCGAGCTCGGCATCCTCGCTCGCCACATCATTCTCGACTTCCCCGAATTCTACAAACTGTTCGGCGAGAAGGAGTACACTTGGAACAAGATCCGCCAGCCCAACCGCAATCCTCTGCTCAATTCGATGGAAGGCGCCGACGGTCTGAAAACCGGCTACACCAAGGAAGGCGGCTACGGCATGGTCGGCTCGGCCGTGCAGAACGGCACGCGGCTGATCGTGGTCGTCAATGGCCTGGAAGATCCTGAGGATCGCGCCACCGAAGCCAAGAAGATGCTGGAATGGGGCTTTCGCAATTTCGAGACCCGCACCCTGATCGCGGCCGACCAGCAGGTTGGCTACGCAAAAGTGTTTGGCGGCGAGAGCCGCTCGGTCAAGCTGGTCGCCAAGACGCCCGTCAAGGTAATGGTGCACAAGAACGGCAGCGACAAGCTGATTGCGCGCATCGTCTACAGCGGACCGGTGCGCGCGCCGATCGAAGCCGGGCAGAAGGTCGGCGTGGTCAAGGTCTGGCGCAGCGGCAATATCGCGGTGGAAACGCCCGTCTATGCCGCCGAAGCGATCGGCACCGGCTCGACCATGCGCCGCGCGATCGACGGTGCCAGCGAGCTCGTGATCGGTATGTTCCGCGCGGGCGCCGAGAAGCTCTGATCATGAGTGAGAGCGCAGCACAGCGGCCGTCCGGGCGCGGACGCTTCATCACCTTTGAAGGCGGCGAGGGCACCGGCAAGTCGACCCAGATCAAGAAGCTCGCCGACCGCCTCACTGCGGCCAGGATGCGGACTCTCGTCACGCGCGAGCCCGGCGGCTCGCCGGGTGCCGAGATCATGCGCCACCTGGTGCTGTCGGGGATGGGCAAGCTGCTCGGGCCCGAAGCCGAGACGCTGCTGTTCGCGGCTGCTCGCGATGACCATGTCCGCACCGTGATCCAGCCTGCGCTCAATCGGGGCGCCTGGGTGCTGTGCGACCGCTTCGCCGACTCGACGCGGGCCTATCAGGGCAGCCTCGGCCGCGTGCCGATGGGCCTGATCAACGCGATGCAGCGGGTCACGATCGGCGATCTCAAGCCGGACCTCACCCTCATCCTCGATTTGCCGGTCGAGATTGGATTGCAGCGCGCCGCCGTGCGTCGTGGTAGCGGCACACCTGACAGGTTCGAGGGCGAGCAACTCAGCTTCCACCAGGGCCTGCGCGAGGCCTATCGCAAGATCGCCGAGGACGATCCCGGCCGTTGCGTCCTGATCGATGCCAATTCCGATCCCGACACGGTTGCTGGACGAGTCTGGACGGCGCTGCGCGACCGTCTTCTCCCAACCCCTGCATCGGTGGTTTCCCTATGAGCCCGCGCCAGGCCGAACGCGAAACCGCCATTCCGCATCCGCGCGAGACGAGCCTTCTGTTCGGCCATCGCGAGGCCGAGACGGCGCTGCTCGCGGCCTATCGCAGCGGGCGCATTCCGCATGCCTGGTTGATCGGCGGGCCGCAGGGGATCGGCAAGGCGACGCTGGCCTATCGCATGGCGCGCTTCGTGCTTTCCAACGGTCAGCCGCTGGCGCCGTCCGTGCAGCGGGCCGAGACCCTCGCGATCAATCCTGATAACGCCGTGGCGCGGCAGGTTGCGGCCAGCTCGCATGGCGGGCTGTTGACGCTGGAACGCACCGCCAACGATCGCGGCGTGATGCGCACGGTGATCACCGTGGACGAGACGCGGGAGACGATCGGTTTCTTCGGCTCGACGGCCGCAGCAGAAGGCTGGCGCGTCTGCATCGTCGACACCGTCGACGAGCTCAATCCGAATGCCGCCAACGCGCTGCTGAAAATCCTCGAGGAGCCGCCGCAGCAATCGCTGTTCCTCCTGGTCAGCCACGCGCCGGCGCGCGTGCTCGCCACGATCCAGTCGCGCTGCCGCAAGCTGCGCCTGCGCCCGCTCGGCACGGATAATGTGATCGGCGCCGCAGCTTCGGCGGCCGACCTCGATCCGAACGATCCGGCGCTGCGCGAGGCCGCGGAGGCCTCCGAGGGCAGCGTCGCGCGGGCGCTGACGCTGCTCGGCGGCGATGCCCTGAAGCTGCAGCAGCGCACGGCGGCGCTGCTCGCGCGCCTGCCACAGGTCGATCCGCGCGAATTGCACACGCTCGGCGATTCGCTCGGCACCAGCGATCGAGTCGCGCTGGCGGCCTTCATCGACGGCATCGATCGCTGGATTGCAGAGCGCCTGCACTCCGACGAGGCCAATGCCAACCAGAATCTGCCGCGCCTTGCGCGCCTAGCTGAGGTATGGGAAAAGATCGTCCGCGCCGCGCGCGACACCGAAACCTACAATCTGGAGCGAAAGCCCTTGGTTTTCTCGGTGTTCGGCTGGCTGGCGGACGCAACGCGCTAGAGCATGATCCGGAAAAGTGTGCAGCGGTTTTCCGACAGGATCATGCTCCAAATAATGACCTAACGCAGGTTCGTTTCCAAATTTCGAGAAGCCGGTAAAGGAATTCGTCGTGGCCACGCGAGCTAAGAAAACCGCTAGAGGCAAGAGCAGCAAGAAGAAGGCTGCCAACAAGGCCGTGAAGAAGGCCGTGAAGGCGCTCGCGCGCAAAGCTGCCAAGAAGGTCAAGAAGACCAAGAAGGCTGCCGCCAAGAAGGGCGTGAAGAAGAGCGCTGCGAAGACGACAAAGAAGGCCGGCAAGAAGGCTGCGAAGAAGCAGGCCGTCGCCAAGAAGGCGGTGAAGAAAGCGGCCAAAAAGGCAGCTAAGTCTCCGGCGAAGAGCAAGGCTCCTCCGGCAAAGAAGGTCGCCAAGAAAGCGAAAGTGACCGCGCCTGCCGTGACTGCAGCACCGGCTCCTGTCGCCACGCCGCCGAAGGTTGTGAAGCCCAAGGTGTCGAAGCCGAAGGTGTCGAATCCTGAGGCGCCGCCCGCACTGAGGCCCGTCGCCGCTCCGCAAGCCGCAACTCCCGTTGCTGCGCCCGCGCGCGACAACGTCTTCTACATCTCGACCGCCATCGCCTATCCCAACGGCAGCCCGCATATCGGCCACGCCTATGAGGCGATCTCGGCCGACGTGCTGGCGCGCTTTGCGCGGCTCGACGGCAAGGACGTGTTCTTCCTGACCGGCACCGACGAGCACGGCCAGAAGATGGTCCAGACCGCGCAGAACGAGGGCCTGACCCCGTCCGCGCTCGCGACCCGCAATGCTGGCCGCTTCAAGGAGATGGACGAGCGTCTGAACGTGTCGTTCGACCGCTTCATCCGCACCACCGAAGAGCAGCACCATCGCTCCAGCCAGGAAATCTGGCGGCGCATGGAAGCGAACGGCGACATCTACTCCGACACCTATGCCGGCTGGTACTCGGTGCGCGACGAGGCGTATTACGCCGAGGACGAGACCCGCCTGAACGACGACGGCGTGCGCCTCGGCCCGCAAGGCACGCCAGTCGAATGGGTCGAGGAGAAGAGCTATTTCTTCCGCCTGTCGGCCTATCAGGACAAGCTTCTGAAGCTCTACGAAGATCATCCTGAATTCATTGGCCCGGACTCGCGCAAGAACGAGGTGGTGAGCTTCGTACGCGGCGGCCTGCGCGATCTCTCGATCTCGCGCACCACCTTCGATTGGGGCGTGAAAGTGCCCAGCGACGAAGAGCACGTGATGTATGTCTGGGTCGACGCGCTGACCAATTACATCACCGGCGTCGGATTCCCCGACGAGAGCGACAAGAACTGGCGCTACTGGCCGGCCGACGTGCACATCATCGGCAAGGACATCATCCGCTTCCACGCGGTCTACTGGCCCGCATTCCTGATGTCGGCCGGCATTTCGCTGCCGAAGAGGGTCTATGCCCATGGCTTCCTGTTCAACAGGGGTGAGAAGATGTCGAAGTCGGTCGGCAATGTCGTCGACCCCTTCAATCTTGCCGACCAGTATGGCGTCGACCAGATGCGCTATTTCTTCCTGCGCGAGGTCTCGTATGGCCAGGACGGCAACTACAACCACGATGCCATCGTCGCGCGCATCAATGCCGATCTCGCCAACGACCTCGGCAACCTCGCGCAGCGCTCGCTGTCGATGGTCGCCAAGCAGCTCGGCGGCGTGCTGCCGGAGCCGGGCGAGTTCAGCGACAACGACAAGGCGATTCTGGCGATGGCGGACGGCATGATCGCCGCATCGCGCGAAGCGATGGCGACGCAGCAGATCCATCACTGGCTCAACGCCGTGTGGGCCGTGGTCGCGGAGGCCAACCGCTATTTCGCGGGCGAGGCGCCGTGGGCGCTCGCCAAGACCGATCCTGTCAGGCAGAAGACAGTGCTCTATGTCACCGCCGAAGTCGTGCGCCAGATTGCGATCCTGGCCCAGCCGGCGATGCCGACCGCCTCGGGCTTGCTGCTCGACAGCCTCGGCATTCCCGCGGGCGAACGGAACTTCGCGATGCTCGGGGGCGCCAAACGGATCGCGCCCGGCTCGACGCTGCCGGCGCCGACACCGGCGTTCCCGCGCTACATCGAGCCGGCGGCCTAGGGCGTTCGGGCGATGCTGGTCGACAGCCACTGCCATCTGGATTTTCCAGACTTTGCGGAAGATCTCGACGGGATCGTCTCGCGTGCACGTGCGGCCGGCATCGGCCGTATGGTCACGATCTCCACGCGGGTGCGAAAGCTCAATCAGCTTCTGGCCATCGCTGAGCGCTACGACGACGTCTACTGCTCGGTCGGCACCCATCCGCACAACGCGGACGAGGAAGACGGCATCTCGCCGGGCGAGCTGATCGGGTTGACCGGGCATCCCAAGGTGGTCGCGCTCGGCGAGGCCGGGCTCGACTATTTCTACGACAACGGCGCGCCGGAGGCGCAGGCGAGGGGCTTCCGCGCGCACATCGCGGCGGCCCGTGCGACCGGCCTGCCGCTGGTGATCCACACCCGCGAGGCGGACGAGGATTGCGGCCGCATCCTGGAGGAGGAAGCGGCCAAGGGATCGTTTCGCGCCGTGCTGCATTGCTACACGGGCGGGCGCGAGCTGGCGCTGAAGGCGGTGTCGCTCGGGCTCTATATCGGCTTCACGGGCATCCTGACCTTCAAGAAATCGGAGACCCTGCGCGCGCTTGCGGCTGAACTGCCGTCTGACCGTATTCTGGTTGAAACAGACTCGCCCTATCTTGCGCCCGGCAAGTTCCGGGGCAAACGCAACGAGCCGGCCTATGTGGTCGAGGTCGCCAAGGTGCTCGCCGAAACGCGCGGCGTGTCGCTCGACGAGATCTCACGCCAGACCACCGAAAACTTCTTCCGCCTGTTCTCCAAGGTGAAATCTTAGGACTGGGAGCCGCATGACGCTGACGCTGACGATCCTGGGCTGCGGCTCCTCCGCCGGCGTGCCGCGCCCGGCACTCGGCTGGGGCGCTTGCGATCCCAACAATCCAAAGAACCGCCGCCGCCGCTGCTCGCTGCTCGTCGAGCAGACGTCGAGCCACGGCACCACGCGCATCGTGATCGACACCTCGCCCGACCTGCGCGAGCAGCTCATCGATACCCATGTCGACCACATCGACGCGGTGTTCCTGACCCATGAACATGCCGACCAGACCCACGGCATGGACGATCTGCGCTCCGTCGTGCTCCACATGCGCAAGCGCATTCCGGTTTATTTCAATCAGTCGACCGCGAAAGACATCATGGCGCGGTTCTCCTACTGCTTCATCTCGCCCGAGGGCAGCGACTATCCGCCGATCCTGCACCGGCATTCGATCGAGGCCGGCGAAAGCCGGACTATCAGCGGCAAGGGCGGGGACGTGACCATGACCGCCTTCCTGGTCCAGCACGGCCAGATCCCCGCGCTCGGCTATCGCATCGGCAATGCCGCCTACACGCCCGACCTCAACGACATCCCGCGCGAGAGCTGGGGCGCGCTGGAGAATCTCGATCTCTGGATCGTCGACGGCTTACGCTACACCCAGCATTCCAGCCATTTCAGCATCAACGATGCGCTGTCCTGGATCGAGCGCTTCAAGCCCAAGCGCGCCGTCATCACCAACATGACGGCCGACGTCGATTACGAGGTGATCCGGCAATCGCTGCCGGCGGGCGTGGTGCCGGCCTATGACGGCATGCGGCTCGACACGCACTGATCGCGCCGGCTCGGTTCAGGCCGAGATCGCCTTCGACGAGCCGACCTCGTTACGCAGCAGGAATTTCTGGATCTTGCCCGTGGACGTCTTCGGGATCGGTCCGAACACGACGGCCTTCGGCGTCTTGAAGCCGCTCATGTGCGTGCGGCAGAAGGCGATGATCTCGGCTTCGGTCGCGCTGGCGCCGTCCTTCAGCTCGACGAAGGCACAGGGCACCTCGCCCCATTTCGGATCGGGCTTTGCGACGACGGCTGCGAACAGCACGGCCGGATGCTTGTAGAGGATGTCCTCGACCTCGACGGAGGAAATGTTCTCGCCGCCGGAAATGATGATGTCCTTGGAGCGATCCTTGATGATGACGTAACCGTGCTCGTCGAGCACGCCGAGGTCGCCGGTGTGAAACCAGCCGTCCTCGAAGGCCTCCTTCGTCGCCTTCTCGTTCTTGAGGTAACCCTTCATCACGATGTTGCCGCGGAACATGACCTCGCCGATGGTCTCGCCGTCGCGGGGCACCTCCTGCATCGTCTGCGGATTGATGACGGTGACGCCTTCCTCGAGCGGGTAGGGCACGCCCTGCCGCCGCTTCATGCTGGCGCGCTCGGCGGCGGGCAGATCGTCCCAGCCGGGTTGCTCGGCGCAGACGGAGGCGGGGCCGTAGACCTCGGTCAGGCCGTAGACGTGCGTGAGCCTGATGCCGATGTTTTCTGCGCCTTCGAGCACCGCGACCGGCGGTGCGGCGCCGGCGATCAGGCCCACGACGCGGCGCGCGGCACTGCCCTTCGGCGCATCGGGTGCGTTGATCAGCGTGTTGTAGACGATCGGCGCGCCGCACATGTGGGTGACACCGTGAGCCTTGATCAGCTCGAAGATTTTGGTCGGCTCGACCTTGCGCAAGCAGACGTTGATGCCGGCGGCCGCCGCGATGGTCCAGGGGAAGCACCAGCCGTTGCAGTGGAACATCGGCAGCGTCCAGAGATAGACCGGATGCTGGCCGAGCTGGCCGGCGAGGATGTTGCTGACGGCGTTGAGATACGCGCCGCGATGATGGGTGACGACGCCCTTGGGATTGCCCGTGGTGCCCGAGGTATAGCTCAGCGCGATGGCGTCCCATTCGTCCTTGGGCGGGATCGCGGTGAAATCAGGATCGCCTTGCGCAACCGCCGCCTCATACTCGATCTCGCCGATGCGCTTGCCGCCCTTGAAAGCGGCGTCGTCGACGTCGACGACGAACGGCTTCGGGCCCTTCATCTGCGCGAGCGCGTCGGTGATTACAGTCGAAAACTCCGGATCGACCAGGATGATCTTGGCGCCGCCGTGATCGAGCTGAAACGCGATCGAAGGCGCATCGAGACGGATGTTGAGCGCATTGAGGACGGCGCCGGTCATGGGGACGGCGAAGTGCGCCTCGTTCATCGCTGGAATGTTCGGCAGCATCGCCGCGACGGTGTCGCCGACGCCGATGCCCTTGCCGCCGAGCCAGGACGCAAAGCGTTTGCAGCGCTCATGCGTCTCGCGCCACGTGAAGCTGCGCCCCTCATAGACCGTGCTGACATGGTTGGGATAGACGGCGGCGCTGCGTGCGAGGAAGCTCAGCGGGCTCAGCGGAACGTAGTTGGCGGGGGTCTTGTCGAGGCCGATATTGTACTGGTTCTGCCGCTCGCTCATCGAACCCTCCTTGACGCCGCGCTCTACAGGAATCCGATCGAGATCCAGGGGAAGATCGCGACGATAATCAATCCCACCAGCAGCGCCAGCAGATAGCCCCAGATCGGCCTGATGCCTTCGGCTGGATCGACGCGTCCGATGGCGCAGGCGGCATAATAGCCGACGCCGAAGGGCGGGGCGAATAGCCCGATACCCATGGCGAGAATGATCACCATGGCGTAGTGCACCTCGTGCACGCCGACGGCGCGGGCGATCGGAAACAATAGCGGCCCGAACAGCACGATTGCCGGAATGCCCTCGAGCACGCTGCCGAGAACGGTAAAGGCCAGGATCGACACGGCGATGAAGGTCGCAGGTCCCCCGGGCAATCCGGTCATGGCTGCAGCCAGCGAGCGCGAGAAGCCGGATTGGGTGAGCCCCCAGGCCATGCCGGTCGCCGTGCCGATGATCAGCAGGATCGCGCCCGACAGCGCCGCGGTCTCGACCAGCATGGGAAACAGCCGCCGCCAGTCGAAGCGGCGGTAGACGAGGAGACCGACCAGGGCGCCGTAGACGATGCCGATGGTGGAGACTTCGGTCGCGGTCGCAATGCCCTCGACCACGGCGTAGCGGATCACGAAGGGCAGCGCGAGCGCGGGCAGGGCGATGACGAAGGTCTTGCCGATCTCGCCACCCGTGGCGCGGCGGACATGGCTCATGTCCTCGTGGCGATAGCGCCACCACACCAGCATGCAGAGCGTGATGGCGAGCACGACGCCGGGCAGCAGGCCGCCGGTGAAGAGGGCGGCGATCGAGACGCCCGTGACCGAGCCGATCGTGATCAGCACGAGGCTCGGCGGAATGGTCTCGGTTTGGGCACCCGTAGCCGCAAGAAGCGCCACGAGGTCGCCGGGCTTGGCGCCGCGCTGCTTCATTTCCGGGAACAGCACGGGCGCCACCGCCGCCATGTCGGCCGCCTTGGCACCGGAGATGCCGGAGACGAGGTACATCGCGCCGACCAGCACGTAATGCAGGCCGCCGCGGACATGGCCGAGCAGGCTCGCCAGGAACGCGACCATGGCCCGCGCCATGCCGGTCATCTCGATCAGAAGCCCCAGGAACACGAACAGCGGCACCGAGAGCAGGATGAGGTGGCTCATGCCCTCGTCCATCCGCCCGACCAGCACCATCACCGGCGTCCGCGTGGTCAGCGCCAGATAGCCGTAGATCGCGAGGCCAAACCCGAACGCAATGGGAACGCCGGCAAAGACGCAGAAGCCGGCGACGCCGACGAAGAAGATGACGAGGTTGAGGTTGCCGAGCGGCCGCAGATAAGGCTGCGCCAGCCAGAACAGACCGACGATGACGGCAACCGATATCACCGCCGTCAGCACCATGCGGTAATCGGCGGCGCGCAGCAGCCGCAGCAGCGCGAACACCGCCATCAGGCAGATGCCGGCCGGCAACGCCGCGGCGCGCCACATGTTCGAGATCTGGAGCGCTGGCGTGGTGATGAAGCTTTCCTCGTAGGCGTACTCGGCGGATGGCCAGACGATCAGCGCCAGGAACGCCAGCGCCGCACAGGTCGCGACCACGTCCAGATAGGCGCGCAAGGCCGGCCGCGCGCTCGCGACGAGCGCCGTCATGCGCATGTGCTCGGAGCGGCGGAACGCGACCGCGGCGCCGAGCATTGCCAGCCACAGGAACAGGATCGAGGCGAGCTCATCCGACCAGATCAGCGGCCGGTGCACGCCGTAGCGCGCGACCACACCCGCAAACAGGATCACGATCTCCGCGACCACCAGAATGGCCGCGGGGA
Source organism: Bradyrhizobium sp. LA2.1 (assembly GCF_040547725.1). Lineage (NCBI taxonomy): Bacteria > Pseudomonadati > Pseudomonadota > Alphaproteobacteria > Hyphomicrobiales > Nitrobacteraceae > Bradyrhizobium > Bradyrhizobium sp. LA2.1. Next base: position 180,053 of record NZ_JBEPQI010000008.1, on the reverse strand, counting down.
TCTCGACGGCGAGGCCGAGGATGCGCTCCAGCGAGGCCAGCACGAGGGATCGGTGAGGGGGCTGAACGGCCACCTCGCCCACCACTCCGGTCGCCTCAACCTCGACATGAGCCATCTCGATAAGAACCTCGGCGGCCCCAACGCGCGTTACGACAACTTGCCGACGGCCTTTTCCAGGAGATCCCAGGCCTGGTCGCCATACTTGCCCTTCCACTCGGCATAGAAGCCGGCGGAGCGCAGCTTGTCACGGAACGGCGCCACCGCAGGCTGGTTGAAGGTCAGGCCCTTGCCCGCGAGCTCCTGCTGGAGGTTCGCATTCAGCTTGGCGGTATCCTCACGCTCCTTGACGGCGGCGGCGTTGATGTTCTTGGCGACGATGGTGCGGACGTCCTCCGGCAGCGCGCTCCAGGCGCGGCGGTTGGCCAGGAACCAGAAGCCGTCCCACATGTGGTTGGTCAGCGAGCAGTACTTCTGCACCTCGTACAGCTTGGCGGTCGAGATGATCGCCAGCGGGTTCTCCTGGCCCTCGACGATCTTGGTCTGGAGCGCGGAATAGACCTCGGCGAAATTGATCGAGGCGGGCGCCGCATCGAACGCCTTGAACATCGAGGTCCACAGCGGCGACACCGGCACGCGGATCTTGAAGCCCTTGAAATCATCAGGACCGTTGATCGGCTTGCTCGACGACGTGGTCTGGCGGAAGCCGTTGTCCCAGATCTTGTCCATGACCTCGAGGCCGGCCTTCTTGATCTCGCCGCGGACATGGGCGCCGAGGTCGCCGTCCATGGCCTTCCAGACCGTGTTGTAGTCCGGGAAAGCGAAGCCGATGCCGTTGATGGACGCGGCCGGCACCAGGGTCGACAGGATCAGGCCTGACAGCGTGAAGAATTCGACGCCGCCGGACCGGATCTGGCTCAGCATGTCGGTGTCGGACCCGAGCTGGTTGTTCGGGAAGATCTGGAGGTCGAATTTGCCGTTGGTCTCGGCCTTGATCGCCGCCGCCATCTCCTTGGCGCGCACGTTCAGCGGATGAGTGTCAGGCAGGTTGTTGGCGTATTTGTAGGTGAACTCGGCGCTCTGGGCGCGGGCCACATGGGGCGCACCGAGGCCGCCCAGGACCGCGGTCGCGGCGGAGGCCTTGAGAAGCGTGCGTCGGGAAAAGCTCATGGGTCTGCTTCCTCGGAAGTTTGTTGTTGTTCTGAGATGCAAACCTATACGGACGGAAGGCCTGAAGGTCATCTGCGATCTCGCGAGGTCTCGCTTATTGCAGCCGGGCACCGTCGCGGCAATATCGGCTTTCGGCAGATGGACCGGATTCAAAATCTGAAAAACAACCCCATGCACAGTAGCCGTCAAGAGCCGGGAGGCCAGTCGCCGCGCATCGCGGAAACGGACGGCAAGCGAAGGCGCGGTGTCAGGAATTCGATCTAAATATCTGATCTAATTGTATATAAAGATATTCCATAATATACCTTATGCGAATCGTGGATATGGCGATCCGGGCTGGGTACCGCTTGGCGCATGGTCGCCGAAATCCCTCCCCACCGTTCATGCCGCCTTGCTGGCCGTGGCGTCGCGGCGCATCGCCGCGCGCGGACTCAGCTGTGCATTCTTCTGAACGGGTGACGCTCGCGCACGGCGTCACCCGAGACCGTCCGGCCGGCGATTAGGACGGCGCGGCGAAGTCGTAGGAGATGCGTCCGGCGGGCAGATAGAACAGCGCGATGACGGCGCCGCCGCGCACCTCAGGATAGTGCCGGCTACCGGGGTCGGGCGCGGTCCAGCCGGGCCCTTGCCAGCCCTGCAGCCCCTTGAGTTCGGCGTCCTTGTCCAGCGGCACGACCAGGTTCAGTTCCCCGTATGGGTGACCGTGATATTGCCCGCGGAGGACGTCGTGGTCGTCCTCGTCCTTGAAGCGGCGCGGATCGGTGCTGTTCATGTAGACGGCCGTGATGCTGAACTGGAACGTTTCAGGCGTCGGATCCATGATGCGGCTGCGCCGGTAGTTCGGACCGTCGACCTCCTGGTTGGCCGCCCAGCCTTCCTCGACGCCGCGCTTAATCAGCCGCGCCAGGTCCTGGTAGAGCTGGCTGCCCTCGCCGTAGGTTTGGTTGAGCCACCGCTCCATCTCCGCGCCGGGCGTCATGTCCTTGACCTCGCGGAGAAACGGAATGCTGCGCGCAATCAGGTCGTCTCGGCTTGCCATGGCGTTGTCCTTTCCATTTGGGTTGCACTTTGTTCTTCAAAGCCCGCGAACGAGGCGAAGTCCGCGATGTCCGCGCGCGGCATCAGCCTGCCCGCGATTTGGTCCCTGGCACGGCCGATCGAAATGCCGCACACGACCATTTGCTCCGCCGGGATCGACAGCAGCGGACGCAGGATCCGGTGGTATTTCGAGAACGTCTCCTGCGGACATGACTGGAGCCCATGGCCTGCCGCAGCCAGCAGCACGTTCTGGATGAACATGCCGAGGTCGAGCCAGCTGCCGACCTCCAGGCGCCGGTCGATCGTGACGATCAGCCCGACGGGCGCGCCGAAGAACGCATAGTTCTTGGCGGTCTGGCCGCTCCTGGCTTTGATATCGGTCTGGGCGATGCCGAGCGAACCGTAGAACAACCGGCCGAACTCCTGTCGTCGTTGCAGGTAGGGTTCGGGCAGGTCACTGGCGTAGTATCTGTATTCCGACATATGCGCGTCGCGGGCGGTTTCGTGCGCCTCGCGCAGCGCCACCGAGACCCTGTCTTTGGCATCGCCCGCGAGCACGTAGACGTGCCAAGGCTGGATATTGGCGCCGCTTGGCGCAAACCGTGCCACGCCGAGAATCTGCTCGATGGTCCCTCGCCCGACCGGCGCGCTTGAGAAGTCGCGGCATGCAAAGCGACCTGCGATGATCTCGTCGATGCCGCTCTGCACGGCTGCGCCCTCGCCGATCATGGCTGCTTCAGGAGCGGACATCCGCCTTGCTCCATCGGCCGGAAGGCTTCCTCGCCCGGAATCGTCGCCAGCAGCTCGTAATAGTCGAACTTGTAATTGGACTGCTCGGGCGACTTGACGCGAAACAGATACATGTCGCGGACCAGCCGGCCGTCCTCGCGGATCCGGCCATTTTTCGTCATGAAATCGTTCACTGGCATGTCGCGCATCCTGGCGGCGACGGTCGGACCATCCAGCGTGCCTGCCGCCTGGACGGCCTTGAGGTAGTGGATCACCGCGCCATAGGTGCCGGCGTGGATCATGGTCGGGACCTTCTGGGTCTTTGCGATGAAGCGCTTCGACCACGCCCGCGTGCCCTCGTTCTGGTCCCAGTAGAACGCCGAGCTCAGCATCAGGCCCTGGGCGCTCTGGAGCCCGAGACTGTGGATGTCGGCAATGAAGACGAGCAGCCCGACCAGCTTCTGCCGCTGCGTGATGCCGAATTCGCCGGCCTGCTTGACGACGTTGATGAAGTCGCCGCCGGTGTCGGCGAGCGCGATCACGTCCGCCTTCGAGGACTGTGCCTGGAGCAGGAAGGACGAAAAATCCGGCGTATTGAGCGGATGTTTCACCGCGCCGATAACCTTGCCGCCCATGGCATCGATAACCTTGCGGCTGTCAGCCTCGAGCTGGGCGCCGAGGGAATAGTCGACCGAAATGAAGTACCAGGAGTTTGCGCCGAGACGCGACATCGCCCGCGTCGTTCCCTGCGACAGCGCATAGGTGTCGTAGGTCCAGTGAATTCCGGTCGGCGAGCATTCGTCGCCGGTCAGGCGCGACGTGGCGGCGCCGGTAGCGAGGAAGAGCTTCTTCTTGTCGCGTGTGATGCCCTGCACCGCCAGCGCGACCGCGGAGTTGGGCACGTCGAGGATCACCTCGACGTTTTCATTTTCGAGCCAGCGCCGCGCGATGGTCGCTCCCACATCGGCCTTGTTCTGGTGGTCTCCCGCGACGATCTGGATGCCGCGCCCCAGCACCTGACCGCCGAAGTCGTCGACCGCCATTTGCGCCGCGACCACCGAGCCCTGGCCGCCATTGTCGGCGTAGAGCGAGGACATGTCGGTGAGGACGCCGAGCTTGACCGGACCATCCTGCGCAAGGACCGGCGCCGTGAACAGCGCCAGTGCCAGTCCGAAAGCTCCGATCGACATCCCGCAGGATTTCATTGCCCGTCTCCTCCAAATTCGGCGTCGGGATCATGACGGGATCGCGCGAATGCGGAAGTGAAACTCTTGCAGAGTGATCCTGAACCGCCTTCAGATTGGTGGCGCGAATGGCCAGGCGTCGCGGTCCGGGCGCCCTGCTCGGTTGCGTCGGCTGCGCGCATGGCCTTAACTGGAATAGATCGCAGTTATGCAACGGGCGCGCGATCCGCCTGCGACGGTGTCCTGCACGTGGCTGTTTCCTTCAAGACCCTCGACCTGAACCTGCTCAAGGTCTTCGACGCCGTCATGGAGGAGCGCAGCGTGCTGCGGGCAAGCCAGAGGGTTGCGCTCAGTCAATCCGCCGTGAGCCATTCGCTCGCCCGGCTCCGCGAGATGCTGGAAGACGATTTGTTCGTGCGCACGGCGACCGGCATGCAGCCGACCGCGCGCGCATTGACGATGGCGCCACAGGTTCGCGAAGCACTGCGATCTCTCGAGGCGGCGGTCGAGCAGCCGCGCTTCGTTCCGGCGGCCTCCACAAGGCAATTCACCCTCGCCGCCAACGACTTCACCACGATGGTGCTGGCGTCACCGCTCCTGAAGATACTTGGGCTTGAGGCGCCGGCGATCGACCTGATCATCAAGCCGGTGACACGGATCGACCTTGCCGAGCAGATTGACCTTGGTCGCATCGACGTTGCGATCGGTGTCTTCTCGGATCCGCCGAGCCGCTTCCGGACGTCGCTGTTGTTCGAATACGACGACGTGCTGATCGTGGGCGGAAAGCGCAAGCTCGGCCGGATCGACAACGCGGCCCTGGCGCGCATGCCGCTGGTCGTTGTCTCCTTCGGCGGCGAGCAGGAGGGAGCGATCGGAGGCTTCATCTCCGAGCGCGGCCTCGCAAGGCGATCGGAAATGTATGACCGCGCGGCGCTCGAACGGGCATTGTCCGAAAGCGACCGGCCGCCGCGCATAGCTGTTTCGCTGCCGCATTTCCTGGCGCTGCCCGCCCTGCTCGCGGACTCCGAACTGGCGGCCATCGTTCCGCGGCCATTAGCGCGGGCATTCGAACGCGCGCATGCCATCACGACGTACGAACTGCCTTACGCCACAACCCCGGTCGAGGTCCGGCTGTTGTGGCACGAACGTATCGAGGGCGAGCCATCGCATGACTGGCTTCACGATATCCTCAGGCGTGCGACCGCGGATCTCAGGCGTGGACGCTAGCTGGAGACCCTCTCAGTCGTGGTTCCATTTTCCATCGGGTCGTTCGGTTGGGGCGCGAGTGGAAGGTTGTGCTAGACTAGGCGTCGCAGTCCTGAAGAGGTCAACGATACAAGGCGGTCTCAACCGCCGCTCAAGGAGCCCGTCATGCAGGAGAACGTCACCCGCGCGATCAGCTCGCGCGCCATTCCGTTCGACGCCGCCAAGCTCGACCGTCTCATGGAGGCCGCCGGCCTCGACGTGCTGGTCGTGACCTCCAAGCACAATGTGCAGTACCTGCTGGGCGCCGAGCGCGCGATCTTCTTCGACTACATGGACGCGATGGGTGTCAGCCGCTATCTGCCGGTCCTGGTCTATCCCAGGGGCGCACCGGACAAGGCGGTCTATATCGGCCATCGTCTGGAAACCCATCAGCGTGTCGTGGCTCCGCCATGGGTACCGCAGGTCCGGACCGAGTCCAACGGCTCGGTGGATGCCGTGACGCGGGCCGTGGGCCTGATCCGGGATGCCGGCGTGCCCTTGAAGCGGGTCGGGGTCGAGATGGCGTTCCTGCCGATGGATGCAGGAAGGGCGCTCGCTGACGCCCTGCCTGGCGCCGAGCTCAAGGACGCGCTGCTGGTGCTGGAGCGGCTGCGGGCGGTCAAGTCGGCCGATGAGCTGGCCAAGCTCAAGACCGCGTCCGAGCTCGTCATTGCATCAATGCTGGAGGTGATCGCCGCGCACGGCCCGGGCACCACCAAGCAGCAATTGTCGGACAGCTTGCGTGTCGCCGAGGCCAATCGCGGCCTGACCTTCGAATACTGCCTGCTCGCCTGCGGCAGCAGCCACAACAGGGCGCCGTCATCGCAGCGCTGGGAGCAAGGCGACGTGCTGTCGCTCGACTCCGGCGGCAATTATCACGGCTATATCGGCGACCTCGCCCGCATGGCCGTGCTGGGCGAACCCGACAGCGAATTGAAGGATTGCCTAGCCGAGATCGAGGCCGTGCAGCGCTCAGCCTTTGCCGCGGTCCGACCGGGCGCCCTGGGCGGCGACGTCTACGTCGCGGCCGAGCGGCAGCTTGCCCGGATCACTCAGCGCGACTTCACAGATTTCCTGGCCCACGGCATGGGTCTCGTTAGCCACGAGGCCCCTCGCCTGACCGCCAAGGGTCCGGTCCCCTACGACGACACCGACGCCCGGCTGCCGCTCGAAACAGGCATGGTGGTCTCGATCGAGACGACGATGAAGCATCCGAAGCGCGGCTTCATCAAGCTCGAGGATACGGTTGTGGTGACGCCTACCGGGTATGAGATTTTTGGCGAAGGTGGCCGGGGCTGGAACGTTGGTGGCAGTGCACTTTAGACGGCAATCCAACCTCAGACACTCTTCAAGGCGTCAGCAAACTCGGCCACGATCGCCTTCGTCAGGCGTCCGCTGAACCTGTCCTTCTGCCACAGCGCAGTCATCTCGACGGGCGACGACTCCCATCCGGTCATGACGCGGACGAGCGCTCCCGAATTCAGCGCCGCCTCCACCATGAACAAAGGCAGGTTCGCGACACCGAGTCCGGCGATCGCCGCCTCTACCAATATCGTTTGTCGGTTTGCCGCGAAGCCAATCCGTGGAGTCACCGTGACAGCAGCGCCGTCGTGACTTCGTAGATCCCACTCGACCAAATCATGACGGATCGCAAGTGCGGGGATCTCATTCAGGTCCTGCGGCTCTTTCAATGGCATCTGTGTGGCGAGAAAGCCCGGACTCGCGACCAGCACGCGCGGCAGAGAGGCGAACTTCTTGAACATCAGTCCGGAGTCGGCAACCTGCCCCATCCGCACGACTAGGTCGTATCCCTCCTCGATCAGCGAAACCCTTCGATCGGCCAAGGTCATCTCGATCATCACGCTGGGATGCCTGACCTTGAAGCGGATCAACGCTGGCGCCAGAACGGCCGTCGCGATGTCCGGCGGCAGCGACAATCGAACGGTGCCTGACAGTGCAACCCGCTCGTCCTGAACCTCAGCCACGGCCTCTTCGGCGAGGTTGAGCGCGGGCCGGGTGCGGTCGAAGAGCCGCTGTCCCTCTTCGGTCAGCGCGACGCCCCTCTTCGTCCGTCGCACCAGTCGGACGTTGAGCGTCTTCTCGAGGGCGGACAGACGCCGCGACAGCGTTGCCTTGGGAATGCCCGTCGCACGCTCGGCCGCCGCCAGCCCGCCGGCTTCGACGATGCGGGTGAACAGTGCGAGGCCGTCGAAATCTGAAAAGGCTGACATGTTCCATTTATGAAACATGAGGTGGGCATTTTTCAAGTCTGCCGCGGGGTTCGTTCCATCCATAGGTTCATCGGCGAGCGATGCCGCTCGTTCGACCGAGGGAGACCCCGCCATGCCTAACTATTTCACGCCTGAGGATTCCGCGCTTCTGCTGATCGACCACCAGATCGGCACCATGCAATTGATCAAGAACATCGATGTCGACCGTGCCCGACGCATGTCGCTGGCGCTGGCGAAAACCGCGAGCATTCTCGGCATCCCCACCGTCCTGACATCGAGCCAGGAAGATCGCTTGCAGGGTCCGCTGCTGCCCGAGCTGAAGCACATCCTTCCCGACGCCTTTGACAAGCGCGTCAAGCGCGAAGGCATCGTCAACGCTTGGACCGACGCCAACTTCAAGGCCGCCGTGGAAGCGACGGGTCGCAAGAACCTGATCATGGCGGGTGTCACGACCGACGTCTGCCTCGTCTTCCCGGCGATCGACGCCGTGGCCGAAGGCTACAAGGTGCAGGCCGTCATGGACGCCTCGGGATCGCCGTTCGAACTCTCGGAAGATATGTCCCGCCGCCGCATGCAGGACGCCGGCGTTGTCCTGACGGCAACCAACACCATGATCGCGGAACTGGCCCAGAACTGGGGCACGCCGAGCGGGCAGAAGCTGATCCATCTCCTGTTCACCGAGGTGTTGCCGCCGATCCAGTCGTAATCGATCCCAAGATCGACCTAAGCCGCCGGGGCCAAGGAGTAACAGCATTTCTTTCGTTGCGCCCATCAATGGGATCGGAATCGTGTCACCGGAGACCCATCAGGTCAGGTCACACGGGCCATTCCAGTTGCGCCGAATCCATCCAGGCATCTCGCTGGATCAACGGGACGATGCGGGCTTCGGCGGGCTTGGGGTCATCGACCACGCCCGGCTTCACCCCGGTCTCGTCGTGAGGATGCACGAACACCGCAACGACGAGATCATCAGCTACATGCGTAGCGGAAGGATGCTGCACACCGATTCCTCCGGCAGAAGCGAAGTCATTTCATCCGACCGGCTCATGGTGATGAATGCAGGTCGGGGCTTCCACCATGAAGAGAAGGTCGACGGCGACGACCAGATCGAAATGCTCCAGATCTTCGTTCGGCCCGAAACCGCAGATGCAGAGCCCAACGTTCAGTTCGTCGAGCTGGACGAGGCTGCGCGAAAAGACAAATGGCGGCTATTGACGGGGCCGGAGGGATCGGACGTTTCGACCTTCGTGCGGCAAGCCATCTACCTTTACGACATACATTTGCCGGCGGGGCGAAGCACTGAGCTTCCGTCGAAACCGGGTTTCGATCGCTGGCTCTACGTCTTCCGGGGCAGCATCGTCGCGGACGGGCACAAGGCCGATAAGCATACCGCGCTGATGTTCGCCGGCGACAGAGCCTCACCGAGGCTGGAAGCGAGTGAGGACGCCGACCTTATCGTTTTTCTCGTTGATCGAGACTCCAGATATTCGCGTGGGGGAACGATCAGCGGTTGAAGGCGGCCGTAGTTTGATGAATTGCGGCTGCCGCGCGCTCTAGCGGATGGGAAGCAAATCGATCTGGCTCTGCGCCTTCTTCACCGCCGCCGCGTACCAACCTTGGTTTGGCGCTTCCTTGGCGAAACATTTGGTGTAGGCGTCCATCGCCTGGTCTTCCTTGGCCATGGCGTCCTCTGGGGTGTTCCTGGCCATCATCTGCTTCCAGACTTTTTCGCAGGCCGGGATCTCGGCCGTCTTCACGGCGTCGGTTGCGGCGAGGAAGTAGACCTTGTCGCCCTGGATCGCGACGACGTCGATTTCATGCGGCGCGCCCTTCAGGTCGCCGTTGCCGCGCACGCCGAGCACGGCGACCGCGGCACTCGCGGATGCGGGTTTCGTGATCGGCAGCTCGGCATATTTGGCGAAGGCCGAGTCCTGGATGGCTTGATAGTAGAAGCGATCCGACTTGAAGGCTGCGGCGATCTCCTGCGGCAGGCCGTCCTCGCGGTGCTCGGCAAGCCAGTGCTTGAGCAGCGCGGTCGTCGTCACCACGGCCTGCATCTTGTCGCCCTCTGAGGCGAAGCCCAGCCCGTCGAGATGGCCGAAGCCCGAGTCGCCCTTGAACAGCGTGTCGGCGTTCGACTTGCCTTCCGCCGGCAGCCCCTTGATCGTGACCGGTCCGACCAGGCCGCGCAGCACACCGGTCAGCTCGTTGAGCGCCGCATCGTGCTGCTTGAAAGTCTCGTCGTTCTCCTTGGCTTTGGAGAATTTTGCGATGTAGCGATCGCGCAAATCGAGATAGTGCTGCTCGGGCGTGGCGGCGTCGGTGGGTGTCGCGAAAACGAGCAGGCAGAGCAAGACGAGCAATCTCATTGCAATTTCCGGAAGACTGGGAGCGATCTCCAGTCTTTGTGCCGGTGCCGGACGGGAAGGTTCATCGGCTCCTGAACTGCGAACGTGCGCGGCGGCCGGAGGTGTCGATGTACCCGTTTCAGGTTGACAAGAGCGGCCGTCCGGCGCCAAAATTCGATCGGGTCGATACACCCGCTGCCTGCGCCCTTTGGGGATGGTGAACGTATCAAAGTCGCCCTCACCCTCGCTATTGGCGAGCGGGTCGGCAAGGCAGGCACCGATCTTCTCCGTTCGCCGATACGGGTGCTCTCATGCGCGATTTCCGCGATGCGAAGGCTATGGCTCGTTCCTTGCGCGATGCCTTGAATGCCAAAGCCGTGCAAACCACTCACAGCGAAGCTTTGGAACTGATCGCGAAAGCGTTCGGGTACGAGAACTGGAATATTCTGTCGGCCAAGATTGATGCGGCGCAGCCGAGTCCTGGCGTGCAGAATCCTGCCCAGCAGGATCGTCCCATCTACTGTTCGTTCTGCGGCACGAACCAGCATGAAGTGAGCAAGCTGGTGGCTGGGCCGGCTGTCTTTATCTGCGACGAATGTATCGACCTATGCACCGATATCGTTGATGAGCAGCTGCTTCGCCTCATCGAAGGAGATGCAGACAGTGCTCGCGCCATGCCCACCGATCGACTGCTTCACTATGTGGAGCACGCGAACAAAGGGGTGGAGCGCAATCGGCTGTTGTCGCAGAACATCGAAAGGGTTTTTGCGCTTCGACAGAACGCTTCGGCGCCAAATGATGACGTGTTCAAGACATCCAACGTCGCTCGATTGAGAGGCAAGACGTCCGACGAACTGCTGGCGATGAAGAAATTCTCGCTCAGTCAGTTGAAGCGTTACGAGCAGGCGCTGCAGACAGCGGTTCCCATCGTCAACGAGCGGACCCGGTAAACGCACAGACGATCGGGCGGCACGCCGGCCCTACTCCGCCGGCGTGAGTTGCTGCCGGCTCAGGCGCATCGCCGCCGTCTCGCGCGCCCGGACGCGGGCGCGGCGCTTGCGCCACCAGATCACGACGCCGGTGACCGACAGTGCCGCCACCACGAGGCCCATGATCGAGATCAGGATGCGGCCGAACAGGCCGACGATACGGCCTGAATGCAGCGGGAATTGCGCCTGCACGAAGATGTCGGCGGCGGTGCCGACCCAGGGCAGCCGTTCGCCGATCGGACGGCCGTCCTCGCTGTCGTAATAGAGCTGGGCCGGCCCAACGCCGCCGGCGCCGTGGTCGTCGCCGGGATGGAAGAACGCCGCGGCATAGACGCCATGGGCCGGGCCGTAATTGATCGAGCCGACCGGGACTGTCCACCCTCGCCCCTTGCCGTCGGCCGCCGCGCGCGCAGCGATGTCGTCAAACGTCACCTTGGGCTCGATGGGATCGTCGAGATCGCGGTAGGGCCGCTGCTCATAGGGCGTCGGCGTGTAGTTCGACACCATCTTCATCATCGGCGAGAACACCTCGAAATAGAGGTTCAGCGAGAACGCCGTAAAGGCGATGATGAATAGCACGCCCCAGGTCCACAGGCTGAAGGCGCGATGGATGTCAAAATTGATCCGGTAGGCGCTGCCCGATGCCTTGATGGTCCAGGCCGGCGCCCAGCGCGCCCAGAAGCCGCGTTCGAGCTGGCGCGTGACCTGGGGCGCCCGCGCGGCCTTGGCGCGCCGTCGCGAGGGCAGCGTCAGATAGAAGCCGACGAAGCAATCGATGGTCCAGATGATGGCGATCACGCCGAGCACGCGCATGCCCCAGCGATCGCTGCCCCAGAATTCCGGGATGTGCATGGTATAGTGGAGCTTGTAGAGGAACGAGACGAAGTTTTCGCGCGTCACCGGCCACACCGCGCCCCAATAGCGCCGGCCGAGCTCGACACCGGTGTTGGGATCGAGGAAAATCTGGTTGTAGTCGATCGCGAAGCGTTTTCCCGTCGCCGGATCGATCCGCGGCATTACGAAGAACCACAGCGAGTGCCCTTCCTCCGGCGTCATGAAGAGGTAGACGACGCGTGCGCGAGGATCGCGCTGCTCGATCATCTTCGCGAGCTCGATCGAGGGAATCGCCGGGCCTTTGCTGGTGACATCGAACAGGTGGTGGTTCAGCACCTCGTCGATCTCATGATCCCAGGAGATGATCGCGCCGGTGATGCCGGAGAAGAACAGGAAGCCGGCCGTGAGCAGCCCCGCCCAGCGATGCAGCCTGCCAAATATCGCTCTCATCGTCTCGACTCTCATCAAGCGGGTCCGGCGCGCTGCGCCGGCGCTTCCACCGAGACCGTGGGAATTTGAGTCTGCGCCTGCACGGGCGCGAAGGGAACGCAGAGAGCGAATATGCTGACGGCGCCGAAGAAAAGCACTTGAAGCTGTCGAACACGCGCATTGGAGCACGAACGAAGTTGGAAGTCTGACACGTCTAGCGAGGTCCCGCGCACTGCCGGCTTTGCCGGAATGATTTTTGGACTCTCGCCCTAACGCGAGGGCATTCTCAGCGCGAGAGACGCAGAGTTAGAATCTATCGAGACCGGGGAATAAATCGTGCGACCAATGCGCCCATCTGCGCGTCGAGGCGCATCGCCGGCTTCTATGAGCGCTTCGATATGGAATGCTTCTAGAGTGAGAACACTCGCCGCTTGTCCGCAAACGCGTGGCAACGGCGGACTCGCTGCCGCGAGCGAATGGCTGCGACGACGATGCGACGGCTGACGGGAGCCGGCAATTCAACCTTGCGCGGCAATCATCGTGTTGAGCGCTTTAGCGCTCGGCGCAAACAGCACTGCGACGCCCTTGTAGCGGATAAATTGCTTCATCTGGAACGTCACGGAGGGGTCCCCCGCGAGCGGAACCTGGAACCGGGTCTCGGCCTTTGGATCTGCCCGGTTTCCGGTCAAGGCATCCTGCGCATTGGCTCCGTTCGGAAGGTGCATGTAGGCGTCGGCAAAGTCGGTCTGATGCATCCACCGCAGGATGGTATAGAATTGCTCGTTGATCCTGGCGAAGTAGAAAAGCCCTACGATGCCGCGGTCCTTCCCGTCGTCCTCCGTGCCCTCCAGATGAGGACCGTAGGAAAATCCGCGGCGTATGACGCGCGGCGGCCCCTTGGGGAAACGAATCTGATTGGCGAATTTCAGCGGATGATCGCGGCAATTGACAATGCGGATGTGAGCCCCGAGCGGGCATTTGACGCCGTTTGGATCGTCGCCATAGCCGAACGCATCGTTCAATTGGGGGGTCGACGGTGGTGCATCCGGAAAACGTGACAGCGGCGACCCGTGTCGCCAGCGCCCCATCATCTTGGCCGCGATCCATTCTTCGGCCAGTTCCGGGCCGACATGCGGCGCCGCCTGCGGTGCATTCGCCTTCAGGAATGTGTTGAAGGCCGCGACGTCCTGATAAAGCCACGACAGGCCGACGAACGATCCATCGCGCGCGAAGTCCTGCCACGGACCGGGCTTGAACGGTGCAGTGGGAAAATCGCTGTTCGGATAGCCGACGACGATCTCGCGACAATCGACGGCGTCGGAAGCCCTGGCAGCCGGCGCATCCTGCCAGTCAACATTGGGCGCGGTGATTCCATCGCGATAGCCAAAATGCAGGCGGCCGTCGGCTGGCCGACAGCCGGACAGCGCACCGTCGTCCCAACTGTCGAGCGCCAATTCCCGGACACCGAAGCCTGTCGCCGACTGCCGCACCTGCGCGAGGCAATCGGCTTTCTGCTCGGGCGTATCGAACCCGATATGGATGGCGAGATCGATATCGCTCGACTTGAACTTGCCATCCCACCATCCCGCCGGAGCGCTGGCGTCGAAGAAACCAAGCTGTGTCGCAATGCCGCCATCCGGCGCCTGCGCCGGGTCCACGAACGATACCTCGAATTGCTGCCGCCCCTGCGCGACGTCAAGGTCGGCGCGACCCGACATCAACGTCGCGATGCCGTTCCAACTGAACATGAAGTGGAACGCGGGACCCTCGGCGTCCGGGCCCGCTCCCACCGCGGCCCGCGGTATCCATTGCCGCAGGAAGGACTTCGCACCGCCGGCGTCGCCAAACCTAAACAACAGAACCGCGAGTAGCGGCTTGGCGGAGCTTCGAGCGACGATCGCCTGCAAATTGCCGAGATCCACCATGGCGCCTGTCCTGCAAGAACGGTCAGCCGATAGGCAGCCTCAAAGCCGGCCTATCCCGAAAGCGCAAATACGCTCTGAAAGCTATTTCCCGAGCTTTGCCAGAATGTCTGCGACAGTCATGCCGTCGTAAGCCGAGAACAGCCAGCCGGACGGGTTGCCGCTGATGTCGGTTGAGCCGTCGGTCGCAGTGCCCAGCGAGCGCGCGTTGTGGTTCTTCGAGAATTCGAAGAACGCATTGGGATCGTTGATGTCCAGGCCAGTCGTATCTGCCAGGGAAAATATCGCGGCAAATATCGGCGTGAGCGCTCGCCGGAAAAACTCCGTGTATTCCTGGTGCGTTCCCTCATATTCGGTGATGACCTGGATGTACTTGTCCTCGATGACGACGACCCGGGCGAAATGAACGATCCTGGACTGCTTCAGCGCCGCCGCGATGGCGGGCTGAACCTTCTCAGTGAAGCTCGCCTCGAGATTCCGCAGCTTTGCCAGGGTCTCGGCATCCTGCTTGATCGGCAGCGTGAGATTGAGTGCATGGGTCATGGGAAATTTCCTTAAAGAATACAACCTTAAGATGGTATCACTCTCGAAAGGAATTGGAAGCGATCTTTTCGACCTGCGGCCGCCCGTCGCGTCGCGGGCCCTACGAAAGGGGCAGCAATACTCCCCTGACAAATCGACCGCGAGCGCATGCGACCAGCGAACCAGCGCCGGTCGGCCTGCTGCGAACATTGTTGTCGCGCGACGAGTCTAGGCTTTGCCGGCGTGGCAGCACGAGCCGCCGGCGGCATCCTTCGGGTCGCCCGCCAGGACGCTGCGGCTGTTGCGCTCCGGCGGAATGTCGCCGGCGGCATTGGCCGAAAAGAATCCGGTCGGCTTCAGCATGAAGCCGGCATATTCGACCGGCATGATCGGAAAATCCTCGGGCTTGCAGACGTGGGTGTGGCCGAAGGAGTGCCACACCACGAGATCTGTATTCTCGATGTTGCGGTTCTGCGCGGCATAGCGCGGCAGGCCGTCGCCGCCGGCATGGACATTGGGATAATCGCCGCTGGCGTATTTCTCGTCCTTGTCGAAAGCGGTGACCCAGACGTGCTTCGTGGCAAAGCCGCCGCGCTTGCGCACGTAGCTGCCCTCCTGCGCCAGCATCAGCGGGCTCGGATTGACCACGAGCTTGTAGGCCGGCGCGTTGCCGACCGAATTGGTCTCGTTGGGATTGCTGATCTTCCAGAACCGGCCGGTCTCGCCGTTCGCAATGGCAGCCGCATCACGCTCGCGCGACAGGATGCGGGTCGTGGTATCGAACGCGTTGCCGTGCGGATTGTCCGCGCCCCAGGGCCGCGGCACGAATTCGTGCTCGGTGACCGTGTTGCCGCCGCCGTCGAGATCCATGTGCATGCGCACGTTGAAGAAGTGCTGGTGCGTGGGGCCGCCGAGATTGTCGTCGACCATGCCGCCCCATTTGTACTTTTCGCCGGATGGCACGGCGGCGGTCTGGATGATGCCGGTGAGCTTGGTCTCCAGCTGGATCGTGCCGTCCTGGTACAGGTACCAGTAGAAGCCATAGTCGTAATTGCCGACGGTGGCGAAGAACGAGATGACGAGGCGCCGTGAGCGGCGGACCTCGAACAGGCCGTTGCGGAATTCGTAATGCTTCCAGACAATTCCGTAATCTTCTTCATGCATGCAGATGGCGTTCTGCATGACGAAGGGCGCGCCCTTGTTGTCGGCGGCCGGCACGTCGAAATAATGGATGTTGCCGAGGCAGTCGCAGCCGAGCTCGAGCGCGTTGGCGAGCATGCCGAGCCCGTATTCCCCGGCATCGAACGCCGACTTCCAGAAATGGTTTGCGGTCGGATCGGCATAGGGCACCACCATCTCGGTGACGCTGGCGCGATGGATCAGAGAGCGCTTGCGTGCACCGTCCTGGTAGGCGAGCTGATGCAGCACCAGGCCCTCGCGCGGCGTGAAGCCGACGCGAAAACTCCATTTCTGCCAGTCGACCTTCCAGCCATCGACCTTGAAACTCGCGCCCTCCGGCTGCTCGATATGCAGCGGCTTGATGTCGGTGCGCGGGTTCTTGACTTCATGCGCGCCGTAATTCCGCTTCTTGCGCGGGATCGGCACGATCGGATCTGCGTCCGTGAGGTCGATGACCTTGCCGCCGATCAGGTCGACCACGGCGACTACGCCCTCGATCGGATGGGCGTAGCCGTTGTCCTGAAGGTGCTCGCGGAAAAAGCTGACGGCGCGCACGATACGGGCGCCGCGCTCGTACTCAAAATCGAAGAAACCCGAGGAGAACGGATCAACCTGGACCAGCTCGATATCCTTGTCGGTCAACCCGCGCCGGACCATCGCCGCGCGCCAGCCTGGATCGGCCTTCACCACGGCCTCGCACTTGAAAAATTCTTCCAGCATCACCGGCGGCTGCCCATAGGGCGCCTCGCGGTTCGGAATGACCTTGCGGCCGACGATCTCGTTGCGGCCGAGATCGACGATGTGCTCGATCGCCTCGCCCGTGGTGACGTCGAGCGTCAGCGCGAAGGCGCGGCGCCCTGCTCCGCCCGTAGCCAATTCCTGTTTGGTCGGCTCCTCCAGCCGGACGGTCGGGAAGCGGCAGTTCTCCGGCGAGGTCGCGGCGGCACGAACCAGCGTGCAGGCGGCCGTGATCTCTTCGGCTGTCAGAGGATCGAGCGGATGCGGTGCGGCCGCTTGAATCGGTGATTTGGCTTTGACGGTATCGAGCATGATGATGACCAGAAATCAGCGCGGGGCGAGATGCGCGGTGATGGCGCGGAAGGCGGCGAGCCAGCGGTGGTCGAGCGGAACGTCCATCGCCTTCGGCTGCGTCGCGAGCTTGACGATGACGGTGTCGGTGGCCGCGTCGATGTAGAGCCACTGGCCGTGAATGCCGATCCCCGCGAGATCGTTCCGCGACGGATCGATCGTGTACCATTTGCTGCGGTAGCGGGCGCCCGGGAAGATGTCGGCGAGGTCGCCGTCTTTCCACGCCTGGGGATCGCCGTTCTCGTGGATGTCGTCGATCCACCAGCCCGGCACCACCTGCCGTCCCTCGACCACGCCGCGGCAGCGGATCATTTCGCCGAAGCGCAGCAGATCGCGTGCGGTGACGGAAAGCCCGCCGGCGATGCGGCCCATGCCGTGGCTGTCGAGCGTGAGGGAGCCATCCTCCTCGGCGCCCATCGGCTGCCAGAGATAGTCGGAGAGGATGCGATGGTAGGGCATGCCGCAGGCGCGCTCGTAGACCCAGCCGAGCACTTCCGTATTGGTCGAGACGTAGTGGAACACCTTGCCGTGCGGCTTTCCTGTCCCGCGCAGCGTGGTGAGATAGGCGCGCTGATGGCCGGCCTCGACGCCCGGCGGCGGCACGTCCCAGCCCGAGGAGAAGCGATAGCGCGCGACGTCGCCGGCGGGGTCCTCGTAATCCTCCTCGAACTTGATCGCGACCGCCATGTCGAGGACGTTGCGGACGGTGCAGCTGCCATAGACCGAGCTCTCCAGCTCCGGCACGTAGCGCACCACCCTCGCCTCCGGATCGAGCAGGCCGCGCGCGGCCAGCACGCCGCCGAGCGTGCCGGCGATCGACTTGCTGATGGAGCAGATCAGATGCGGCGTCGTCGCGCTCATGCCGTCGCCGTACCATTCGTGGATCAGCGTGCCCCGGTGCATGACGAGCAGCACATCGGAAAAGGTCTCGCGCAGTGTGGCCTCGATCGTGGTCGGCTTGCCGTCCGGCGCGGTGAAGCTGAGCTTTTGCAGCTCGCGCGGCGCGCTTGCCATCGGTGTGGGATGCGCGGAGCGGCGAACCTCCGCGGTCGGCAGCACTTCGCGGGTGTGGGTGAAGCCCCAGCGGATGGCGGGAAAGCTGCGCCAGTTGGCGCGGGTCACCTGGGCCTCGGGCGTGGGCGGGCTGCCGCGCATGATGTCCGTCGGTCGCATCTCGATCCTCCGCAAGGCCATCCCGACTGCGATGTCGGAACGGCAAGGGAGAAGACTGCACACAGGCCGCATCGGGCGTTATCGAGATCCGGCAATATTTTGCTGGACAGCGGCCATGGCCGTGCCAGTCTGGCGTGGTTCTTGCTGGCTCCGGGCTACCAAATTTCGACGTGATGTCATGGCCTTAAGCGCAACTCTTCCGACTCCGGACTCGGCTGCAAACCTGTTTCAGGCGCGCAGTACCGACGTCGACGAGCATTGCGCCGCGCTCGGTCGCTGGCGCCTGTGCTACGACCAGATCAGCGCCGGCGCCTTCCGCGGCAGCTTCACGCAACTCTCCCTGCCCCGCCTCGAAGTCTTCCGCGAAATCACCAGCCAGCAAGTCCGCCAATACGGCCAGCTCGGTGCCGACAGTTTTGGCATCGGTCTGCCCTGGCACGGCGACGGCGAAGTCAATTGTAACGGGGCCAGTGTTGCAGGCTCCCAGGTCATCGCCAGCATCGATGCCGAGATCGACATGTGTACGCCGAAGGCCTTCGAGCTGCGCGGTGTCGTCGCCAGCGCGGTGCTGATCGCGGAGCGTGCGGCACGGCTCGATATCGAATTGCCGCGCGCCGTCTGGCACCAGTTGCGGGTGATCGAGATGGCGGCGGCGCCGGTTGCGCGGCTGCGCGCCCATCTCGTCGCCATTCACGAGACCATCACGGCCGCACCCGAACGGTTCGACGATCCGGCCGCGCGGCAGGCGCTGGAGGACGCCCTCCTCGTCGAGATCATGGACATGCTGCCGACGGCCCAGCCGAGCGATCCCGGCCGCAGCGCCACGGCGCGCAAGCGCACAGTGGATCGCGCCCGCGAGCTGATGCATGGCAGCGGCGATCGCTCGCTGTCGCTGCTGGAGGTCTGCAAGGCGGTCGGCGCGAGCCCGCGCAAGCTCGGCTATTGCTTTCAGGAAGTCGTGGGCACGAGCCCGATGCATTACTGGCGCGCGATGCGGCTGAACCGGGTGCGGCGGGACCTGAAGCGCGCCGGCGGCGCCGAGACGTCGATCTACGACGTCGCCGTACGACACGGCTTCTGGCACTTCAGCCAGTTCTCGCTCGACTACAAGCGCCACTTCTCCGAGCTGCCCTCGGAGACACTGCGGCGCGCGAGGCTTGTCGCCTGACGCGCGCGTCTTCTACTCTACGACTAGTCGTGGCTAGCAGCTCGCTTGCGGCCATCCTTCGAGATGCCCGCCTCTGGCGGGCTCTCGGGATGAGGTCGCGTTTTGCGGCGAGATATTGGACCCTCATGGTGAGGAGCTCGCGTAAGCGGGCGTCTCGAGCCATGCAGGCCGGGCACGTTACCAGGTCGGCAAATACGTACCCTTGAAGCGCGTCTCAAGAAACGCCTTCACGGGATCGGAGTGATAGACCTCGATCAGCTGCTTCACCCACGGCTTGTCCTTGTCCTCCTCGCGGACGGCGAGGATGTTGACCCAGGGACCATCGGGGTTCTCGCGCGCGATCGCATCGGTCGCCGGATTGAGGCCGGCCTGCACGGCGTAATTGTTGTTGATCGAGACGACGTCGACGTCCTGCAGCGCGCGCGGAAGCTGGGCGGCATCGAGCTCGACGAAGCGCAGCTTCTTCGGGTTCTCGGTGATGTCGGCAATGCTCGAAGCGACGTTGTTCGGATCCTTCAGCTTGATCACGCCGTGCAGCGCCAAAATCATCAGGCCGCGCGCGCCGTTGGAGGGATCGTTGGCGATCGCAACGCGGGCGCCTTCGGGCAGGTCAGCAAGTTTCTTGTACTTCTGCGAATAGACGCCCTGCGGCGAACCGATCGTGTTCGCGACCTTGACGATCTTCCAGCCGGTCTTGGAGATCTGGTTCTTCAGGTACGGCTCGTGCTGGAACGAGTTCGCCTCGAGGTCTTTCAGCGCCAGCGCCTGGTTCGGAATCACGTAGTCGGTGAACTCGACCACCTTGATGTCGAGGCCGCGCTCGGCGCCGACCTTCTTCACCACATCCAGGATCTCTGCATGGGGGCCGGCGGTAACGCCGACGCGGATGGTTTCGGCCTGAGCCGAGGTCGCGAGCAAGGCTGCAGCCGCAAGGGTTGCGAGAAAACGCATTGAAGTCTCCAGTTTCAGGGAATGTGTATCAGCGCTGCCGCAGCCGGCGGTTGACCCGGCGTGCGAGATAATCGCCCGCGCTCTGGACGAGCTGCACCAGCGCGATCAGAACGACCACGACGGCCAGCATCATCTCCGGCATGAAGCGCTGATAGCCGTAGCGGATGCCGAGGTCGCCGAGCCCGCCGCCGCCGACGGCGCCGACCATGGCGGAGTAGCCGAGCAGGCTGACCACCGCGAGCGTCAGCGCCAGGAGCAGGCCGGGCAACGCTTCGGGGATCAGCACCTTGAGAACGATCTGGATCGGTGATGCCCCGAACGAGGACGCGGTCTCGATCAGGCCGCCGTCGACCTCGCGGATCGCAGCTTCGACCAGGCGCGCGATAAACGGCGTCGATGCGATGACCAGCGGCACGATCGCTGCGGTCGAGCCGATCGAGGTGCCGGCAATGAGCCGGGTGAACGGGATGATGGCGACGACCAGGATGATGAAGGGCGTGGAGCGCGTCGCATTGACGACGATGCCGAGCACGCGATTGATGGTGGGCGCCGCGAACAGCTCGCCTTTCCGGCTGGTCGCGAGGAACACGCCGAGCGGCAGGCCGAAGGCGGTGCCGACCAGTGCCGCGATGCCGACCATGTACAGGCTTTCGCCTGTTGCCTGGACGATGAGGTTGATGAGTTCAGGCGACATAGCCGAGACGCTCCGCCGGGAGTTGATATTGAGAGAGCCAAGCGAGCGTGCGCGTCACCGCGTCCTCGCCACCGGGAATACCGAGGGTCAATGAGCCCACATGCTGGCCGCCGATCTCGTCGATGCGCGCCGACAGCAGCGCCACGTCGAGACCGAGCTCGCGGGCAAGCCGCGCCACCACCGTGTCGCCGGCCCCTGCCCCGCGCACCTGGACGCGGATCACGGCCTGCCCGCCGGCAGACGGCTCCGCCACGATCCGGCTCGCAAGCGACACCGGCAGGCTGTCGCCGATCACTTCGGCGAGGAAGGACTGCGTGATCGGATGTTTGGGATGAGTGAAGATGTCGGCGACATGGCCGCTCTCGACGACGTGGCCGGCGTCGAGCACCACGACCTCCTTGGCGAGCTGGCGCACCACCGACATTTCGTGCGTGATCAGCACGATGGTCACGCCCAGCTCGCGGTTGATGTTGGCGAGCAGATCGAGGATCGCGCGCGTGGTTTGCGGGTCGAGCGCCGAGGTCGCCTCGTCCGACAGCAGCACGCTCGGCCGCGTCGCCAGCGCACGGGCAATGCCGACGCGCTGCTTCTGGCCGCCCGAGAGTTCGGAAGGATAGCGGTCGTGCTTGTCGGCGATGCCGACCAGCGCCAGCAGCTCGGCGACGCGGGCCTTGATGTCGGCCTTGGCCCAGCCGGCAATCTCCAGCGGCAGCGCGATGTTGTCGGCCGCCGTGCGCGACGACAGCAGGTTGAAATGCTGGAAGATCATCCCGATCGAGCGCTGCGCCAGCCGCAATTCGCGGCCTGCCAGCGCCGAGATATCGCTATTGTCGACGATCACGCGGCCCGTGGTCGGCTTCTCCAGCCCGTTGATCAGCCGGACCAGGCTCGACTTGCCGGCGCCGGAGCGGCCGATGACGCCGGTGATCGAGCCGCGCGCAATCGCGAAGTCGATGTCTTGCAGCGCGTTGACGCCGGGCTTGCCGCGATAGGCCGGATAGATCTTCGAGATGCCCTCGAAACGGACCATCGCGTCGGCGTTCCGGGCGGCAGGTGAAATCGCTTCAAGCGTTTCGATCTTCTGTCCGATCGCGAGCGATTGGTGGGCGTTCATGGAGGCGGCCTTCATGCACAACGGTTCCTGCTGCCCCCGTGGGGGCATGCGGGAACCGGTCGCGTCAAGCGACGGAGAGTGAAATCGCCGTGAGGGTTCGGGTGGAACGCGCTGCACTGCAGCACGCACCATCGCCTTTTCAGGTCTTCCTTGCAATGTCAGATATTTGCGGGGAGTTGGACGAAGTTTTCCCAATCCCACCCCGGCGAAGAAAATTCGTCTGCCGGGGGTATGAGCTTCCGGCCCCGCTCAACTGATCTGCAACCAGGGCAGCACGATCAGCAGGAGTCCCGCGAAATAGAGCAGCCCGAACAGAAGCCCAAAGCCCCAGAACTGGCCCTTCCCGATATAGCCGCTGCCGAAATACATCGGCGCGGGCCCCGTCGCGTAAGGCGAGATCACGCCCATCAGGCCGAGCGAATACATGCAGAGCATGGCGAGCGTCGTGACCGGCAGGCCGGGAATGCCCGATCCGACCGCGAGCACCACCGGCAGCACGGCTGCGGCATGCGAGGTGATGCTCGAGAAGAAGTAGTGGATCCAGAAGAACAGCGCGACCAGCAGGAGCATCGCGGTCGACGGCGACAGCCCCGCGAGCGGTTTGGCGTATTCGGTCGCGAACCATTTGATGAAGCCGATTTCGTTGAGGCCCGAGGCCAGCGTCAGCAGCGAGGTGAAATAGAAGAACACCTCCCAGGCGCTCTTCTCGCTGACGATGTCAGCGAACTCGATCACGCCCGTCACCAGCATCAGCGAGATCACGATGAACACGACGGTGGTGGCGTTGACGAAGTTCGAGCCGAGCAGCGGCACGTGGATGTCCGGGCTCGAGCCCGCGATCCACAGGAACATCGCGAGGATGATCAGAGCCAGCATGATCCACTCGTTGCGCGACATCGGGCCCATCTCGCTGACCTCCCTGGCCGCCCATTCGGAGATCTCCGGGCTGTGCTTCACCTCGGGACGGCAGACCACATAGCTGAGCAGCGGCACGAGGATCATCAGAAGGATGCCGAGCGGCGCAAAGCCGACGAACCACTGCGCCCAGCTCACCTCGACGCCGGCGGTCCTCTTGGCGATCGCAAGCGCGGCCGCGTTGGGCGCGAGCGCGGTGAAGAACAGCGAGCTGGTAATCGCGGTTGCCGCAAACGCCGTCCACATCACATAGGTGCCGATCTTGCCGGCGGTCGGCCCAGGCTCGGAGCCGTAGATGCGCGGGATGTTGCTGATGATGGGATAGACGATGCCGCCGCTGCGCGCGGTGTTGGATGGCGTCGCTGGTGCCAGCAGGAAGTCCGACATTGCCACCGCGTAGCCGAGACCGAGCGTGTTGCGGCCGAGCTTCTGCACCAGCACCAGCGCGATACGGCGGCCGAGCTGGCTCTTGCGATAACCGATCGAGAATACGAAGGCGCCGACGATCAGCCACACTGTGCTCTCGGCAAATCCCGCCAGCATCCAGCGCAGCGATTTGCCGGGATCGGGATCGATATAGCCGGCGACGCCCGCGACCGTCAGCCCGATGAACCCGACCGCGCCGACCGGCATCGATTCCAGAATGAGCCCGGTGATGACGGCCGCGAACACGGCAAAATAGTGCCATTGATTGGCGTTGAGACCCGTCGGCACCGGCCATAGATAGATGGCCAGCCACACCACGAGCGGCGCGATCAGCTTCCAGCTAAACCCTTTTGCCTGGGGCGTCTGCGAGCTAGCGGCCATGGGCCCTCCCCCTCGATTGTCGTCGCATTGTACCGCCCGTTGGCCGAGCCGTTTTTGTCCTAGCGCGGCGTATACGGACTGTCCGCGGCGCGATCAATGGCCTGACTTCACGTTCTACCGCCCCTTGAAGCGCGGCTTGCGGCGGGTCAGGAACGCCTCGATGCCCTCCTTGTGGTCTTCGGTGAGATTCGCCAGCGCGAACTGGTCGACGTCCATGTGGCTGGCGAGATCGTCCAGCGCATGTGCCAGCCGGTTGACGGTCAGCTTGGTCATGGCGACCGAGAGCGGCGGCTGCGCGGCGACTTTCCGGGCAAGCTCCATGGCGGCATCGAACGCATGGCCGGGATCGGCCACCTGCTCCACCAAACCCCACTCGTAGGCCTCATCGGCCGAGATGCGCTGGTCGGCCAGGATCACCGCCTGCTTGGTGCGGGCCGGCCCGATCAGATGCAGCATGCGCGGAATGCTCTGCCAGCTCATGTTCATGCCGAGCCCGATCTCGGGCACGCGCAGATGCGCGTCGTGCCCCATCACGCGGAAGTCGAGCGCCACGGCCAGCGCGACGCCGCCGCCGACGCAAAAACCCTCGATGGCGGCGATCGTGATCTGCTCCATCTCATGCCAGGCATGGGTCAGACGCGGCCCGAGCTTAAGATGCCGCCGCAGCGTGCCGAGATCCATGTCCTTGCGCGAGCGGCCCTCGGCATCCTTGAGGTCGAAGCCGGCGCTGAAGGCGCTGGTGCTGCCCGTCAGAACCACGACGGACGTTGCGGCATCATCCTCGAAGCTGCGCGCGGCCGCGGTGAGCTGGCGCAGCGCCTCCGGCGAGAGCGCGTTGATGCCGTCGCCGCGGTCGAACCGCACCACCGCAATCCGCCCCTCCGGTCCGAGGCCCTTCTCGATCGTCACGAAGTTCGTCACCAATGTCTCCCTATCTGCGTTGCGGCGAGGCTAGCCTACATCCGGCCTCACGAATATGGGACCCGGTTGCGCCCCGGCGCATACTCGACAGGCAGGGACCATTGCGCCTATCTTTGCGCCATGAGCCACGATCACGACCATCATCACGACCATTCCGAGCTGTCGGAGACCGAGCTGCGCGTGCGCGCGCTCGAGACGATCTTGACAGAAAAAGGCTATGTCGAGCCGGCCGCGCTCGACGCCATCATCCAGGCCTATGAGACCAGGATCGGCCCGCACAACGGCGCGCGCGTCGTCGCCAAGGCCTGGACCGATCCGGCGTTCAAAAAGGCGCTGCTGGAGGATGGCTCGAAGGCCATCGGCACGCTCGGCCATGTCAGCCGCGTCGGCGACCATCTCGTCGTGGTCGAGAACACGCCCGAGCGACACAACATGGTCGTGTGCACGCTGTGCTCCTGCTACCCCTGGGAGATGCTGGGGCTGCCGCCGGTCTGGTATAAGGCTGCGCCCTATCGTTCGCGCGCGGTGAAGGATCCGCGCGGCGTGCTCGCCGATTTCGACGTCACGCTGCCCAAGGACATGGAAATCCGTGTCTGGGATTCGACGGCCGAGACCCGCTTCCTGGTGCTGCCGATGCGCCCCGCGGGCACCGAAGGCTGGAGTGAGGAGCAGCTCGCCGAACTCGTCACGCGCGATTCCATGATCGGCACCGGCTTTCCCAAGACGCCTGGAGCGCCCTCGTGAACGGCGTCCACGACATGGGCGGCATGGACGGGTTCGGCAAGGTCGAGGCTGAACCGAACGAGCCGATGTTTCACGAGGAGTGGGAATCGCGTGTCCTCGCCATGGTGCGCGCGATGGGCGCGGCGGGCGCCTTCAACATCGACACCTCGCGCTTCTATCGCGAGACGCTGCCGCCGCACGTCTATCTCTCGAGCTCCTACTACAAGAAATGGTTTCTCGGGCTCGAGGAGATGCTGGTCGAGAAGGGCTACCTCACCCGGGACGAGGTCGCCGCCGGCCACGCGATGCAGCCTGCAAAGGCGCTCAAGCACGGCAAGTTCGACCTCGCCAATGTCGAGCGCGTCATGGTGCGCGGCAAGTTCGCCCGCCCTGCTCCGGCGCCGGCAAAATTCAACATCGGCGATCGCGTCCGCGCCAGGAACATTCATCCGACCACGCATACGCGGCTGCCGCGCTATGTGCGCGGCCATGTCGGTGTCGTCGAGCTGAACCACGGCTGCCACGTATTTCCGGATTCGGCGGCGATGGAGCTCGGCGAAAATCCGCAATGGCTTTACACGGTGGTGTTCGAGGGCCGCGACCTCTGGGGCGCGGACGGTGATCCGACCTTGAAGGTTTCGATCGACGCCTTCGAACCCTATCTGGACCCGGCGTGATGAGCAGCACTACTGCGGCCGCCGCGACGGCGGCCATTCCGAGCATTCCGCGCGATGACGACGGCCCGGTGTTCCGCACACCCTGGGAAGCGCATGCGTTTGCGATGGCGCTGACGCTGCACGAGCGCGGTGTCTTCACCTGGCCGGAATGGGCCGCAGCCTTGGCCTCCGAGATCAAGCGCGCGCAAGCCGCTGGCGATCCTGATACGGGCGAGACCTATTACCTGCACTGGCTCGCCACGCTGGAAGGTTTGGTCGCAAGCAAGGGCGTCGCATCGGCGGAGACGCTGCACCGCTACCGCGACGCCTGGGACCACGCCGCCGACCGCACACCGCACGGCAAGCCGATCGAGCTGCGGCCGGAGGATTTTCGGTAGGTCGGTAAGAGGCACGCTCGTGCCAAGCCCTCCGCTGTCATTCCCCGCGAAGGCGGGGAATCCAGTAGGCCGCGGCCTCTCGACTCAAGCACGGTCTCTGGGATACTGGATCATCCGCTTTCGCGGGTGATGACACCGAATATGTGGCCTCAGCGTCCCGCCGCAAACTCTCGCCATCCCTTCGCCCGCAAACTGCATGCCGGGCACTCGCCGCACCCGAAACCCCACTCATGCTGCGCGCCGCGTTCGCCGAGATAGCAGGTGTGCGAGTGCTCGCGGATGAGATCGACCAGTCCTGCGCCGCCGAGCTCGTGGGCGAGCTTCCACGTCGCCGCCTTGTCGATCCACATCAGCGGCGTATGCAGCTCGAATTGCCTGGCCATGCCGAGCGAAAGCGCGGCCTGCATGGCGCGGATGGTGTCGTCACGGCAATCGGGATAGCCGGAATAATCGGTCTCGCACATGCCGCCGACGATGTGGGTGATGCCGCGCCGGTAGGCGAGCGCCGCGGCAAACGTCAGGAACACCAGATTGCGGCCGGGCACGAACGTATTCGGCAGGCCGTCGGCGCCCATCGCGATGGCGACGTCGCGCGTCAGCGCCGTCTCAGACACGGCCGCCAGCGTCGGGATCGACAGCGTGTGGCTCTCGCCGAGCCTTGCGGCCCAGTCTGCGCGCAGACCCTTGATGCCGTCGAACAGCCGGTCGCGGCAGGCGAGCTCGATGGCGTGGCGCTGGCCATACTCGAAACCCAGTGTCTCCACGCGTGCAAAGCGGCTGAGCGCCCAGGCGAGGCAGGTGGTGGAATCCTGGCCGCCGGAAAACAGCACCAGGGCGGTTTGTGATGAAAATGCGTCACTCATGGCCCGCGCTTTAGCACTGCGGGCGCTCCTCGCCAATCTGCCGCCAATCGGTGGAAATCGGCCTGTTCCGCCGCGCCGCGCTGGGAACGGCGGGCCGCTTTTGGCATAAGGCTTTGGAGCCAGGAGACTGCCCCGCAATGACCCCTTCCCGCGACATTTCCCGTCTGATCGAGATCATGGCGGCGCTGCGCACGCCGGTGACCGGCTGCCCCTGGGACCTCGAGCAGAATTTCGCGACGATCGCGCCCTACACGATCGAGGAGGCCTATGAGGTGGTCGAGGCCATCAGCCGCGGCGATCTCGACGATCTGCGCGAGGAGCTCGGTGACCTCCTGCTCCAGGTCGTGTTTCACGCCCAGATGGCTTCAGAACAGAATGCCTTTACCTTCGGCGACGTCGTGGAGGCCATCACCCGCAAGATGATCCGGCGCCACCCTCATGTCTTCGCCGACAAGGACGGCAACCTCGCCTCCTCCCACGTCAAGGAGGTCTGGGACCGCATCAAGGCCGAGGAGAAAGCCGAACGTGCGGCTCGCCGGCCGCCGGAGGAAACGCCGACGCACAAGTCGTTACTCTCGGGCGTCAAGGCCGGTCAGCCCGCGCTGACGCGCGCGATGGAGCTCCAGCGCAAGGCCTCCACCGTCGGCTTCGACTGGAACGACCCGCGCGCGGTGCTGGCGAAAATCCGCGAAGAAGCCGACGAGATCGAGGCGGCGCTCGACCGCAACGACAGCGAGGGGCTGGCGGAGGAAACCGGCGATCTGATGTTCGCACTCGTCAATCTCGCCCGCCACGTCGACGCCGATCCGGAAGCCGCGCTACGCGCGACGAATGCAAAGTTCGAGCGGCGCTTCGCCTTCATCGAGCGCGCGCTTGAGGCGCAAGGGCGGACGCTCGAGCAGGCGTCGCTGGCGGAGATGGACGCGCTGTGGAACGCGGCGAAGAGTGAGGGGAAACCGGTATCAGAGACTCGCTCGCAGGCCCGCCGCTAGCGTTGTGGCCTGCTCCATCGGTGTACCCGCAAGGATCGAAGCGGTCACGAAGGAGATATAGGTCAGCATCTTTTCCCGAATGCAGCGAGGCGGTCATGGCGGATCGCAGTCAAGCCATGAAACCGTCACGACAAGCAGTCTAAAGTTGAGCAACGGAGCCCGCGCAGCCGAAAATCCCACCTCAGGTGAGTGCGATGCCATTAAAGCACTATTCGGTCCTCAAAGGACGCCCGATCGCGATGCGTTTCGGCACCGGCCAGTCGCCGCACTATCAAGTCCATGTCGTGGCCGACAACGCGGATTTCCGCATCGCCGTCAATGTGCAGTCAGCCGACGGAAGCGAAGTCGAGTTCCTGGTGCGATCGCACTTTGTCCATCCGATCACCGACCATCTCGCGGCGTTGCCGGAGGGCCTGCACCCGCAGCCGCCGAAGCCGGCCAGCATCGCGCTGGACTTCATTCGCGGCAATCTGATGCAGCCCCAGGAGTTGATCCCGCTGCCGCTGTCCGTGCCCGGACCCGACAATGACCTCAACGAGAAGCTCGACCAGTTCGTCCAGCGCGCGCTCTCAAACGAAAGCGCGATGGTGTACGCATTCGGTGAGACATGGGGGCCGGAAACGAAGGCGGACAATTTTTTCGGCTTCCGGCCGGGTCGCGGCATCCACGACATCCATATGAATCAGGGAAACCCAATCGGACGGTTCTCGGGCGACAACGGGCCATGGCAAGACGGCGGGCTGGTGTTCGAATTCCCGGATCAGAAGCTATGGACGGCGGTCTTCCTCAAATTCCAGACGCAGGCCTGGCACACCGACGACAAGACCGGTGACCCCATCGATCTCGGCGCGCCGACACAGCCGCCAGATCCGACCGCTCCTCCGACCGGGCAAATGCCTGACGGACTCGTGCGCATCATCGCAGCACTCGTCAATGCCTTGAAGACGCCCGAGCGGGAAGTCGTCACGCTGCTCAATACGGCCGATCGCGACATCGATCTCACCGGCTGGATGCTGGCCGACAAGCAGAAGAACAAAATGGCCCTGTCAGGGAAGATCGACGCCGGCGGCACGCTCGCCATCGTCGTGCAAAAGCCGATGGAATTGTCGAACCAGGGCGGCATCATTTCGCTGCTGGACGAGCGTGGGATCAAGATCCACGGCGTCGCCTATACCAAGGCGCAAGCGAAGAATCCGGGCCTGACCATTCCATTCTAGCGTTACGCGTCTCAACCCAGAAACGCGGATATGGTCGATATCGCACGCAGGCTGGTCGGGCGCACCGCGCCCTTCGGATCACGCCACGCGCGGCACGGCATCGAACCGGTTCACTACGATATCCCGCTTGGTCTCGTCGACCCGCACCGTCATGTCGAAGCGGCCGTCGTGCAGCTCTTTCGCCAGCACCTCCGCATTTCGATGCAGCCAGCTGATGCCGGCGCCGTCGGCGGCGTCGATGGAGAGATCGAGCGTGGTGCGTTTTGCGGCGAGCCGTTCCTCGATCGCGGCGAGCAGCGCGTCGATCCCCTCGCCTGACACGGCCGACACCAGCATCGCCGGGTGATCCTCCGGCCGGCGCGCGGCGATATTCAGAAGCTCTTCGCGCTTGTCAGGCTCGTAACGGTCGATCTTGTTCCAGACCTCGATGATGCGGCCGGAATCGTCGGGGTTGATGCCGAGCTGGCGCAGCACCGCGTCGACGTCGCTCTGCTGGGCCTCTGCATCCTCGTGCGAGATGTCGCGCACATGCAGGATGACGTCGGCTTCCAGCACCTCCTCCAGCGTGGCGCGGAAGGCCGCGACGAGCTGGGTCGGCAGGTTGGAGATGAAGCCGACGGTGTCGGACAGCATCGCCTTGCCGCCATGCGGCAAAGTGAGCGCGCGCAGGGTCGGATCGAGTGTTGCGAACAGCATGTCGGCGGCCTGAACGTCGGCGCGCGTCAGGCGGTTGAACAGCGTCGACTTGCCGGCATTGGTGTAGCCGACCAGCGCGACGACGCGATACGGCACGCGCTGGCGGCCGGCACGATGCAGCCGCCGCGTCGCCTGCACCTTCTTCAGTTCGCCCTCGAGTTTTGAGATGCGCTCCTGGATCAGGCGACGGTCGGCCTCGATCTGTGTCTCGCCGGGACCGCCCATGAATCCGAAGCCGCCGCGCTGGCGTTCGAGGTGGGTCCAGGAGCGGACGAGGCGCGAGCGCTGGTAATTGAGATGCGCAAGCTCGACCTGGAGCGAGCCTTCCTTGGTCTTGGCGCGGCGGCCGAAGATTTCCAGGATGAGCCCGGTGCGGTCGAGCACCTTGGCGTGCAATTCCTTCTCGAGATTGCGCTGCTGGATCGGCGCCAGCGCGCAATCCATCACCACGAGCTCGACATCGAGGCTCTTGGCCAGCGCGGCGATCTCCTCGACCTTGCCCTTGCCGATATAGGTCGCGGGGCGGATCTGGCTGATCGGCGCGATGATGGCATCGGCAATGACGAGGTCGATCGCCCGCGCGAGGCCGGCGGCCTCATCGAGCCGGGCCTCCGCGTCACGCTGAACATGGCTTTCCGATTGCGTGTCGGTACCGCCCGCACGCACACGCAAGTAGGGACCGATGACAAGCACCCGCCCCGTCTGCTTCGCCCCTGCCGACCGCGGACGGTCGGCCTCCCCGTCGAAATTCCGGGGTTCCAATCAGATCACTCTCAAGCCGGCTGATCCTCGCCGCCTTCGAACAACTGGATCGGAGCGCCCGGCATGATGGTCGAGATCGCATGCTTGTAGACAAGCTGCGAGTGACCGTCGCGCCGAAGCAGCAAACAGAAATTGTCGAACCAGGTCACGATGCCCTGGAGCTTCACTCCGTTGACCAGAAAGATCGTCAGTGGCGTCTTGGTTTTGCGAACGTGATTGAGGAAGGTGTCCTGTAGGTTTTGTGCGCGGTCTGCCGCCATTGTTTTTTTCTCGCTTTGAGTTTCTTTTTATTGCGCCGGTTGCGGCCCTCTTTGTGACATTCGGGGCCTCTTCCGGTTGCTATTCCTCATGAGATCCCCCTCGGAGGAACAGCGGTTCGATTAGAGGACAGGACGGGTTATTAGGCAAGCCGCTTCACGCGGCAGGCCACGCCCAAATGCCCCGAAAAACTACGGAAATCGATGATTTTCCTCGCTAATCCCTGAGGTGCGGCCGCGACGTCGCGGTGTCAGCCGACACCGAGCGCCTTCAGCTTCCGGTGCAACGCCGAACGTTCCATGCCAACAAACTCAGCCGTGCGAGAAATATTTCCTGAAAAACGGCTGATCTGTGCAATCAAATAGTCGCGCTCGAACACTTCGCGCGCTTCGCGCAGCGGCAGCCCCATGATGTGCTCGCCATTGTTGCTGGTCGGCATCGCCGGCACCATCGAGCCGACGTCCTGCGGCAGCATGTCGGCGGTGATGATCACCTCCGGTCCGCCCGCGGCCAGAATCATGACTCTCTCAACGTTGTTGCGGAGCTGGCGCACGTTGCCCGGCCACACATGCGATTGCAGCACCGCCATCGCGTCCTGCCCGATCTGCCGCTTGGGCAGGCCGCTGCCGGCCGAGATCTGCTCCATGAAATAGTCGATCAATTCCGGAATGTCCTCGCGCCGCTCCGAGAGCGCGGGCACGCGGATCGGCACCACCGAGAGCCGATGATAGAGGTCTTCGCGGAAATGACCGGCAGCGATCTCCTCTTCGAGATTTCGCGCCGTGGAGGAGATGATGCGGACGTCGACCTGCACCTTGCCGGTGCCGCCGACGCGCTGGAACGACTGCTCGACCAGCACGCGCAAAATCTTGTTCTGGGTCTCGCGCGGCATGTCCGCGATCTCGTCGATGAACAGCGTGCCGCCATGGGCTTCCTCGAGCGCGCCGGGCTTGCGCGCCTGCTCGCCATTGGACTGCTCGACGCCGAACATCTCGTGCTCCATGCGCTCCGGCGTGATCGCGGCGGCATTGATCACGACGAACGGACCATCGGCGCGGCCCGAGGCCGTATGCAGCGTGCGCGCGGTCAGCTCCTTGCCGGCGCCGGCCGGGCCGACGATCAGGATGCGGCTGTTGGCCTTGGCCGCGCGGTCGATGGTCTGGCGCAGCTGGTTCATGCTCGGCGAGCGGCCGACGAGCGAGCTTGCGCTCGGCGCGAGCTGCTTCAGCTCCTTGACCTCGCGCTTGAGCCGCGAGTTCTCGAGCGCTCTGTTCGCGACCAGGATCAGCCGGTCGGCCTTGAACGGCTTCTCGATGAAGTCGTAGGCGCCGCGCTTGATCGCGGCGACCGCGGTCTCGATGTTGCCGTGGCCGGAGATCATCACGACCGGCAGATCGGCATTGTCCTTCTTGACCTGCTCCAGCAACTGCAAGCCGTCGAGCTTGGAGCCCTGGAGCCAGATGTCGAGAAACACCAGATGCGGCCTGCGATTGGCGATCTCGGCGAGCGCCGTATCGCTGTCGCGGGCGGTCCGGGTCACGAAGCCCTCGTCTTCGAGAATGCCCGCAACGAGATCGCGAATATCGGCCTCATCATCGACAATCAGAATTTCACTTGCCATGGTTCGCGCCTGTCTTGTCAGATGCCTGTTGAGGCTTCGATCTTCGTTGAATCATTGGTCATTTCAGCCGGCTCTTTGGTTTCGGCGGCCGGCGGTTTTGTTTCGGGCGGCTTGGCGATGTCCGTGACCGCGTTTGCGGCCGACGATGCCTGCACGGTCCCCTCGCTCTTCGCGGGGGCACCGGAGATCGCAAAACGCATCCGCATCCACGCGCCGCGCTGGCCCTCGCGGAAATCGGAAGCGTCCTTCAGCTCGATACGCCCGCCATGGTCTTCGAGCACGCGGCCGACGATCGCCAGGCCAAGGCCGGTGCCCTTGGCCCGCGTCGTCACATAAGGCTCGAGGAGGCGCGAGCGCGCGACCTTGGGCAGGCCGATGCCGTTGTCGATGACGTCGATCAGCACGTCCTCGCCCTCGCGCGAGACCACGACGTCGATGCGGCCCTTGCCGTAATCCTTGCCGAGCTCCTCCGGCGGCACCTGCTCGACCGCCTCGGTGGCGTTCTTGACGATGTTGGTGACCGCCTGCGAGATCAGCCGCCGGTCGAACTGCGCGCGCAGCGGATCTTCCTTGAATTCGGCCTCGATATCGATCTCGGGATGGGCGACCTTCATCAGGAACACCGCCTGCCGCACGGTGTCGGCGACGTCCTCGCCCTCCATCACCGGCTTCGGCATCCGTGCGAAACGCGAGAACTCGTCGACCATGCGGCGGATATCGTCGACCTGGCGCACGATGGTATCGGTGCACTGCTCGAAGATCTGCTTGTCCTTGGTCTCGGTGATGTCCTTGCCGAACTTGCGGCGGATGCGCTCGGCCGAGAGCTGGATCGGCGTCAGCGGATTCTTGATCTCATGCGCGATGCGGCGCGCGACGTCGCCCCAGGCCGAGGTGCGCTGCGCCGAGACCAGCTCGGTGATGTCGTCGAGCGTGATGATGTAGCTGTCGTGCGGCTGGCTGGTCTTCTCGGCGCTGACGCGGACCGACAGGTTGCGCTCGGTGCCGTCGCGCGTGATCGTGATCTGGCCCTGCACCAGGCGCTGGGTCCCTTCCCGCGCCGTCTTCATCATCTCCTCGAGCTCGGGCAGCACGTCGGAGAGCGGGTGGCCGAGCGTCTCGGCTTCGGAGTGCCCGATCAGCTTCTCAGCGGAGCGGTTGAGGATGCCGACGCTGCCCGAATTGTCGACGCCGATGATGCCGGCGCTCGCCGAGGACAGCACGGCCTCGATGAAGCGGCGGCGGCTGTCGATGAGATCGCTGGCGTTGACGAGCTCGTCGCGCTGGCTGCGCAATTCCTGCGTCATCTTGTTGAATGTCTCACCCAGCTGGGCGAGGTCGCCTTCCGACTGATGCACGGGCACCTTCACATGGAGGTCGCCGGTCGAGACCGTGTGGGCGGCGTTCATCAGCCGCCGGATCGGGGCCACCAGCGAGTTGGCGAAGTTGAGGCCGATCAGCACCGAGGCCATCAGGATGGTGAGCGCGATCACCGCGAACATCAGCGCGAAGGCGACCTGGATGCCGAGCCGGCGCGACTCGATCTGGGCGTATTCGGCGACGCTGACCTCGGTCTGCTTGAGCTGGTTGACGACGTTCGGATCGAGCGGCCGCGCGACATAGAGGAAGGTGTCGCTGAAGGCGCGCAGGCGGATCACCGCGGCGACGAAGCTCGCATCCGGCAGCACCGCGATCTCGGGCTCGGATTCGTTGACGTTGCTGAGGAAGTCCGGCGCCGGCGGCGAATAAGCGAGCCGCATGCCGGTGTCGGCCGATTCCAGGATGTTGGTGTTCTTGTCGATGATCATCGCGCCCGGCAGATTGCGGGAGCCGGCGCTGGCGGTCAGCAGCTCGCGGAACGAGCGGCGGTCCTGGTCGTAGAGCGGCCGGGCGTGGGCGATGTCATTGGCCATGCCGAGAATGTCGCCGCGGATCAGCTGCGCGTGGTCCTGCATGTAGGCCCGCGCGATCGTCAGCGAATTCTGAATCACCTCCTTGGTCGGACCGGAGAACAGCCGGTCGAGGCCGCGCTCGATGGTGACGTTGGCGACGACGGCGACCAGCACCGCCGGCAGCACCGCGACGATCGAGAACAGGCTGACGATCTGGACATGGAGGCGTGCCGCCGCCCGGCCCCGCCGACGCGCCAGGATCAGCTGCCAGAGCTCGCGGACGATGATGCCGACCAGCAGCAGGATCGTGGCCGCATTGATCAGATAGAACGAGCGGACCACCTCCGGCGTCGGCTCGATCCTCGTGAGGCCGGTCAGGACCAGGAATGTCAGGAGGGCCGACAGCAACGCCATCGCCACGGCAAGGGGCGCCAGCCAGCGTCGCACCGACCAACGCCGGGGCTCTTCCGCTGGGGCCGTGTCGAAGTGTGCGGCCGAGGTATCTGCGCTGGTCATTCCGGCAATGGTGCTGAAAACGGGGTCCGCGGCGGGCGGATACTGATGTATTCGTACCACATTGTTGCCGAATTGCGACAATTCCGCGGCGCCCTCGCCGCGACGGACCGGCGCATCCACAGGCCGCTGTTCTGGCAAACCTCGCTTGCGGGAACGGATTCCCGCCCCTGCGGCTTGACCGCCATGGACAGGTTCTTTCTCGCGATGATGGTGTCGGCCGTGCTGCTGCTGATCGTAGCCGCCGACCTCCTGGTCAATGGTCTCGGGGTGCAGCAGCCGCTGGCGAACGTCGCCAGCGCCCAGCCGGTCTCGGCGCGGCTGATCAGATGAGCGCGACGCAGCGCTCGGCGGTTGAATAACAATTCATACGTTCCAGCGGAACGTTTCGGCCTGATTCGGACTTTTGCTCACCGCGTTAGCCACAACGGCCAGCGCGATCCGGACAGGCTCAGCTCCGCTTTGGTAGGGGGAGCTGAGCCACGGTCCATTCGGGAAGACTAACCCCCGCTCCGGTACACCTGGATATCGAGGTCCCGGATCTTCTTCCGCAGCGTGTTGCGGTTGAGACCGAGCAAATCGGCGGCGCGGATCTGGTTGCCGCGGGTGGCGGCGAGCGCGGCCGTGAGCAGTGGCACCTCGATCTCCTTGAGGA
Organism: Bradyrhizobium sp. LA2.1; assembly: GCF_040547725.1. Classification (NCBI taxonomy): domain Bacteria; kingdom Pseudomonadati; phylum Pseudomonadota; class Alphaproteobacteria; order Hyphomicrobiales; family Nitrobacteraceae; genus Bradyrhizobium; species Bradyrhizobium sp. LA2.1. Next base: position 144,161 of record NZ_JBEPQI010000008.1, on the reverse strand, counting down.
TGCGGTGATAGAGGCCCGGCGGCGGCACGCCGTTCGGGAAGCCCTGGAAGTGCGAGGACAGATAGGCCTCCACGGCGCCGCCGAGATTGTCGACGCCCTGCTGGACCGCGGCACCCGGGCTGACCGTGGGCGGCGCCAGCTCGCCGTCGATGACGGAGCCCGTGATCACGTCCTGCGGGTAGAGCGCGGCGAGGCGCCGGGCGAGATTCTCGAGCTCGCGCACGTTGCCGGGCCAGCGGTGCTGCTTCATCCGCTCCAGCGCCAGCGCATCGAGCTTCTTCGGCGGCAGGCCGTCCTTCTCGGCCAGCGTGAAGAAGTGCCGCACGAGGTCCGGCAGGTCTTCGATGCGCTCGCGCAAGGGGGGCAGCCGCAGCGGCACAACGTTGAGGCGGAAGAACAAATCTTCGCGGAACAGGCCCTGCTGGATCAGGACCCGCAGGTCCTTGTTGGACGCCGCGACGATCCGCACGTCGGTCTTGATCGGGGTGCGGCCGCCGACGGTGGTGTATTCACCCTGCTGAAGCACGCGCAGCAGGCGGGTCTGCGCCTCCATCGGCATGTCGCCGATCTCGTCCAGGAACAGCGTGCCGCCCTCGGCCTGCTCGAACCGGCCCGAGGCGCGGGTGTTGGCACCGGTGAAGGCGCCGCGCTCGTGGCCGAACAGTTCGGACTCGATGAGGTCACGTGGGATCGCCGCCATGTTGACCGCGACGAACGGGCCGTTGCGGCGCTTGCCGTAATCGTGCAGCGCGCGCGCCACCAGTTCCTTGCCGGTGCCGGACTCGCCCGTGATCATCACGGTGAGGTCGGTCTGCATCAGACGCGCCAGCACGCGGTAGATTTCCTGCATCGCCGGCGAGCGGCCGACCAACGGGATCGCCTCCATCTCGGCGTCCTCGTCCGGCGTCGAGACCCGTTCCTTCGGCTCAGCCAGCGCACGGCCGACGATGGCGATCAGCTCCTTCAGGTCGAAGGGCTTTGGCAGATATTCGTACGCCCCGCGCTCGGAGGCGCGGATCGCGGTCATGAACGTGTTCTGCGCGCTCATGACGATGACGGGCAGATTCGGCCGCATCTTCTTGATCCGCGGCAGCAGGTCGAACGCGTTCTCGTCGGGCATCACCACGTCGGTGATGACGAGATCGCCCTCTCCCTGGCTAACCCATCGCCACAGCGTTGCGGCATTGCCGGTGAGCCGGACTTCATAGCCGGCGCGGGATAGCGCCTGATTGAGAACCGTGCGGATGGCGGTGTCGTCATCAGCAACGAGAATGCTACCTGCGGGCATCGTTAATCCTCATTTCGCCCCCTGTGACGCAGACGACGACTTCCCGGCAGAGCCGTCGCGGCTGCTTTGATCGGCATGTTTGACCGATGTGGAATACATCGGCATCAGCACGCGGAAGGTGGTCTTGCGCGGCTGAGACTCGCATTCGATGATGCCCCCGTGATCTCCGATGATCTTTGCGACCAGCGCCAGGCCAAGACCCGAGCCGGTCTGCTTGGTGGTCACGAAGGGATCGAACAGGTTGGGCAGAAGATCGTCCGGCACGCCTGGTCCGTTGTCCTTCACGCAGAACTCAAGCGGCAGCGATACACGGGATTTTTGACCGGGGACTGACAGGCGCACGCCGGGACGGAACGCGGTGGTGAGCTGGATCTCGGCGTCGGGGACGTCGATCAGCGCTTCGGCGGCATTCTTCACGAGGTTGAGGAACACCTGGACGAGCTGATCCTGGTTCGCCAGGACCGGCGGCAGCGAGGGATCATAATCCTCGATGAAGCGGATGTTGCGGGCAAAGCCCGACTGCGCCAGTCGCTTCACGTGATCGAGCACGGAATGGATGTTGACGGGGCCGCGCACCACGGGGCGCTCGTCGCCGAACACCTCCATGCGGTCGACCAGCGTCACGATGCGGTCGGCCTCGTCGCAGATCAGCCGCGTCAGCATGCGGTCCTCGGACGAGGCCTGCTGCTCCAGCAGCTGCGCCGCGCCGCGGATGCCGGAGAGCGGATTCTTGATCTCATGCGCGAGCATGGCGGCCAGCGCGATCACCGAGCGCGCGGCGCTGCGATGGGTGAGCTGGCGGTCCATCTTGTCGGCGATGGAACGCTCCTGGAGCATCACCACGATATGGCCGGGCCGCTCCGTCAGCGGGGCGACATGCAGATCGACCTGGCGGTCGCCGCCCATGCGCGGCGTGCCCAGATCGACCTTGTATTCGTTGACCGGCGAGTTGGACGAACGAACCTGGTCGATCAGCGCCAGCAAGGGGCTCCCGAACGGCACCAGCTCTTTCAGCGACTGCCGTTTCAGGAACTGCGTCGAGATGTCGAAGAAGGCTTCGGTCGCGATGTTGGCGGCGACGATCTTGCCGTCCGGCCCGATCATGAGCACGGGATTGGGCAGCGCATCCAGGATCGCATCGCTCTCGGACGGAAGCGGCCGGCGATAGTCAGCAGCTGAGCTCATGCAGCAGCGCTCCATGCGAAATCGTCGAAGGCATCTTGCAGCGACTGGTGGACGAGGCGCGGATCCTCGGAGGTGAGGATCTTCTGGCGCCAGGCTTTCAGCTTCTCGGCCGGTGCACGGCTCACATCGGCCGCGACGTCGAGCGCCCAGCCGAGATGTTTTCGCGCGTGCCGGAGGCCGATGCGCAGGCCGTAGAGCGCGCAGACGCCCTCATAGAGCGTGCGGACATAATGCAGCTGGGTCTCGAGCGACGGCGCGGCTTCAACCGCCCCGCCCTTCAGGCGGCGGCCGATCTCGCCGGGCAACCAGGGCTGCCCCTGCGCGCCGCGGCCGATCATCACGGCATCGGCGCCGGAGGCCTCCAACGCCGCGAGCGCCTTCTCGTAAGTGGTGATGTCGCCGTTGACGACGAGCGGAATGGAGATCGCTTCGCGCACCGCGCGGATCGCATCCCAATCGGCCTCGCCCTTGTAGAACTGACAACGGGTGCGGCCGTGCACGGTGACGAGCTTGATGCCGGCGGCTTCCGCACGCCGCGCCAATTCCGGCGCGTTGCGGGTGTGATCGTCCCAGCCGAGCCGCATCTTCAGCGTTACCGACACCTTCACCGCCGCGATCGTCGCATCGATCAGGCTGACGGCATGGTCGAGATCGCGCATCAGGGCGGAGCCGGACTGGCCGCCGGTGACGTGCCGGGCCGGACAGCCCATGTTGATGTCGATGATGTCGGCGCCTCCGGCTTCGGCGATCCGGGCCCCTTCGGCCATCCAATGCGCCTCGCAGCCGGCGAGCTGGACCACATGAGGCCCGATCCCGGTCGCTTCGCAGCGCAACCGTGACATCTTGTGGCCATTCGCGAGCTCATCGCTGGCGGTCATTTCGGACACGACCAGACCGGCCCCGAGCTCGGCGGCGAGCCGACGGACGGGCGAGTCGGTGACCCCCGACATCGGCGCCAGGAAGACTGGGGTGGCGACCTCGATATCGCCAATTTTCAACGGCTTAGAGCCTGATACTGCCGAGCCGGTCACAGGGGTCTCGTTGCGTAGGCAGGGCCTCATCGCGCCTGCCATGACCTATCTTGCGCACAATTCTTGTGCAGTCAAGCGTCATGCCTACAGTTTAGACAGTTCTGCAAATCTTTCAAGTGCAGTGCAGCAAAATGCTGTTTCCCACAATCCGGGGAAACCCCTTTTTTTGCGGGCCTGCCGTGCTAGAGGCATGCGGCAATCACCCCACTCCCCGACTCTCTTCATCACCAACTGAGTATTTGAGTCCTATGGCGAAATCACAGCGCACCGCAGTCGTCCTCGTCGCGGCCGGACGCGGCCTGCGGGCTGGCGCCGGTGGTCCCAAGCAATATCGCGAGATCGGCGGCGTCCCCGTGATCTATCGCGCCATGGAAGCCTTCAGCCGGCACCCCGACGTGTATGCCGTGCAGCCGGTGGTGAACCCCGACGACAGCGCCATGTTCACGGCAGCGGTCGCAGGTCTCAGCCACGAGCCGCCGACCAATGGCGGCGCGACGCGGCAGGCCTCCGTGCTCGCAGGGCTCGAAGCACTCGCCAGGCATAAGCCCGATATCGTGCTCATCCACGACGCCGCGCGCCCCTTCGTCTCGGCAGGCGTGATCTCGCGCGCGATCGAGGCGGCCAGCCGCACCGGCGCTGCGCTCCCCGTCGTTCCCGTCACCGACACCATCAAGGTCACCGGCGAGAGCGGCAATGTCGAGGACACGCCGGACCGCGCAGCCTTGCGAATCGCGCAGACGCCGCAATCCTTTCGTTTCGACGTCATCCTCGAGGCGCATCGTCGCGCGGCGAAGGACGGGCGCAGCGATTTCACCGACGATGCCGCGATTGCCGAATGGGCGGGATTGACGGTCGCAACCTTTGAAGGCGATGTTGCCAATATGAAGCTCACCACTCCCGAGGATTTCGTGCGCGAGGAAGCGCGCCTGGCCAGCCTGCTCGGCGACATCAGGACCGGCACCGGCTACGACGTGCACGCCTTCGGCGAAGGCGACCACGTGATGATCTGTGGCGTGCGGGTGCCGCACACCAAAGGCTTCCTCGCCCATTCCGACGGCGATGTCGGCCTGCATGCGCTGGTCGACGCCATCCTCGGCGCACTCGCCGACGGCGATATCGGCTCGCACTTTCCGCCAAGCGATGCGAAATGGAAGGGGGCTTCCTCCGACCAGTTCCTGAAATACGCCATCGAGCGCGTTGCGCAGCGTGGCGGCCGCGTCGCCAACCTCGAGGTGACGATGATCTGCGAGCGGCCGAAGATCGGCCCCTTGCGCGACACCATGCGCGCCCGCATCGCCGAGATCTCCGGGGTCGATATCTCGCGCGTCGCGGTGAAGGCGACCACCAGCGAGCGGCTCGGCTTCACCGGCCGCGAGGAAGGCATCGCGGCCACCGCGAGCGCCACCATCCGCCTGCCTTGGAGCGTCTAGGTCATGGGCGGCAGCGACGCACGCGCCCTCTCCCGCTCGCTGCTCGATCTGTGCCGGATGCGCAAGCTGACGATCGCCACCGCCGAGTCCTGCACCGGCGGCCTGGTTGCCGGCGCGCTGACCGACATTCCCGGCTCCTCCGACGTGATCGACCGCGGCTTCGTCACTTATTCCAATGACGCCAAGCGCGCGATGTTGGGCGTCGAGGCGAGCACGCTCGCGAATTTCGGCGCCGTCAGCAAGGAGACCGCAACCGCGATGGCGGTCGGCGCGCTGGAGCGTGCCGGCGTCGATCTCGCCGTTGCCATCACCGGTATCGCCGGCCCCGGCGGCGCCACGCCCGGCAAGCCGGTCGGCCTCGTGCATTTTGCGGTTGCCGCGCGCGACGGCCGCATCGTCCATCGCGAGCATCGCTTTGGCGCGATCGGCCGGACCGCCGTGCGCCAGCGCTCGGTGGTCGAGGCATTGCGCATGCTGATGGATCTCGCCCGCGGCCCGAAGGCCCAGCCCAAGCCCCGGCGCGCCGCCGCGGCAACCCGCCTGCGTCCCCGCGTGACCCGCTCGCCGCGCCGGCATGCGGTGAAGCGCAGAACGCCGCGGTCACCGCGCGGCTGAGCCACTTCATGCCGCCGCCAGCAGCGCGCTCGCGCTGTGATTGATGATCGCCACGTCCCACACCGACCTCGACGTCGGCGCCGATGTGGAAGGGCCGGAACAGCAGCAGCATCACGCCGGCAGCGAGATTGGACAGCGTGCCCTGTAACGCCAGACCGATCGCGAGCGATATCGCGCCCTATTGTTCCTGGCGCTTCGTCCGACAAATGACAGGGAGCTTCTGCTCAATCGCCTTCGCCAGCACCGTGCCGCGGGTCCGGCCGAGCTCTTTCGCTATCAGCGCAATCGGCTTGGTGCCTGCCAGTACCTTCAGCCTGCCAAGGTCTTCTTCGCTCCATGCCTGCTTCCAGCGTCCCATCTCCCCGATCCCGCGATAAGGCGCCCGCGCCCGACTCGGATTGTAGTCGAACCTTTCGCGAAGGGCAGAGCTCGCGGTGCGCCGTTTCCGGCAAGGGGTGTTGCATCATCGCGGTGCGTTTTGGCACAAACTGCACTTGTCGCCCGACGGGAAGATGCACTCTGATGATAGGTTGTCTGCCCGGCCCAAGCGGCAGAACATCCGCGCGCGCGAACGGATTCCACATTGCCGCGCTTTCCGCTTGTGAAGCAAAGCTCGGGCGGAATACGCCGCGAGATCGCAGCGTTTTGTCCAGTTTTCAAAAAGCACGCAATTCTTGTCGAATTCGATCAGGATCGCAAATGTGCAACCGCGGCCAAACGGCATCGCTCATGTCCGATCTTGCGCGCGACAGTATTGGCGCAATAATGCGGCTCTACGCTGTGGCCAGGAATCAACCCGGTCCTGCTTTCTGGAGGGCGACGGCGTGTTCGCTCGCGACACTGCACTGGCAATCGCCATTGCTACCTTGGCCGCCATTGATGGTACTGCCGCACAAACTGCCAACCAGCCGCCGGATACGATGGCGGCGCGGGTGGAGGCGTGCACGCCCTGTCACGGCAACAAGGGCGAAGGCACCAGCGACGTCTATTTCCCGCGGCTTGCCGGCAAGCCGGCCGGCTATCTCTACAACCAGCTCCTCGCCTTCCGCAGCGGCCGGCGCAAATACCCGCCGATGAACTATCTGCTGGAGTTTCTGCCTGATCCGTATCTGGAGGCGATGGCCGAATATTTCGCCAGCGAGCATCCGCCGCTGCCGCAGCCCGCGCCAAGCGAAGTCAGCAAGGAAGTCCTGGCGCAGGGCGAACTGCTCGCGACCAGCGGCGATGCCGGTCGTAACATACCGGCGTGCGTGAGCTGTCACGGCCCCGGCCTCACGGGCATGCAGCCCGGCATCCCCGGTCTGCTGGGCTTGCGCGCCGCTTACGTCAGCGCGCAGCTCGGGGCCTGGCGCTACGGCACGCGGACGGCAAAGTCGCCGGACTGCATGCAGCTCGTCGCCGGCCATCTGACAGAAGCAGATGTTACCGCCGTTGCGGCCTGGCTCGCGACGCGACCCGCGCCCACCAACCCGGCCCCCGTCCCGAAAGGCACCTACGCGCTGCCGTTCGGCTGCGGCAGCCAGCCCAACTGACGAGGCGCATGATGGGCTCAAGACTGTCGATCACGCTGCTTTCGATCAAGCTCCTGGCCCTCGCCGCGCTCATCACGGCCGCGCAGGCGCAGGACAAGGCCGGCGACGTCATTGCGCGGGGTGAATATCTCGCCCGCGCCGGCGATTGCACGGCCTGCCATACTGCGGCCGAGGGCCGGCTGTTTGCCGGCGGGCGCCCGATGCCGACCCCGTTCGGAACGATCTACACCTCCAACATCACGCCCGATCCGGAGACCGGCATCGGCAAGTGGAGCGCGGACGATTTCTACAGAACCATGCACAACGGCCGTTTCCCGGATGGCGGGCTGATCTATCCGGCGATGCCGTTCGCGTCCTACACAAAGGTGACACGCGCCGACAGCGACGCGATCTTCGCCTATCTGCGCTCGATTCAGCCGGTGAACCAGAAGAACAAGCCGCACGAGCTGCGCTTTCCCTATGACAACCGCCAGCTCATCCTCGGCTGGCGCACGCTGTTCTTCCGCGAGGGTGAGTTCAAGCCCGACCCCACCAAGTCGGCGGAATGGAATCGCGGCGCCTATCTGGTCGAGGGGCTCGGTCATTGTGGCATGTGCCATTCGCCGATCAACGCACTCGGCGGCACCTCGCAATCGGACGCCTTCAAGGGCGGCCTGATCCCGATGCAGAACTGGTACGCGCCGTCCCTCACCTCCAACCGTGAGGCGGGTCTCGGCGACTGGAGCATCAAGGACATCACCGACCTGCTCCAGACCGGCGTCTCCATGCGCGGCGTGGTCTACGGCCCGATGGCCGAGGTCGTGCACAACAGCCTGCAATACCTCAACGACGAGGACACGCGCGCCATGGCGGTGTACCTCAAGGGCATCGCGGAGCCCTCGCCGCCGCCGGCGCCGAGCTCGGCGTTGCCGACCACCGAGAGCAGCCTGCTGATCAGCCTCGGCAAGACCGTCTACGACAAGAACTGCGCGAGCTGTCACGGCCTCCAGGGCGAAGGCAAGCCGCCGCATTGGCCGCCGCTCGCCAACAACCAGTCGATCGAGATGCAGTCGGCGGTCAATCCGATCCGCATGGTGCTCAATGGCGGCTATCCGCCGGGCACCAAGGGCAATCCGATGCCCTACGGCATGCCGCCCTTCGCCGGCCTCCTCTCCGACAACGAGGTCGCCGCCGTCGTCTCCTACATCCGCACCGCCTGGGGCAATCGCGGCACGCCGGTCTCGGCGCGCGAGGCCAACGAGCTGCGCTCCGCACCGCTGAACTGAGAGGCGTCATGTTCAATTCCGATCCGCCGACCAGCCCAGCCGCCGCCGACCAGGCCGTCGAGGAAGTCGTCTCGCAAGGACCGTCCGGCGCGATCGTGCTGGCCGGCATCGCCACGGCCTGCGTGGTCGCGATGTGGTTTGCCTTCTATCTCTTCGTCTTCCTGCCGCGCGGATCGCTGCAATGAGCGCAGGGGACACCCACACCCATGGCAGCGCCGAGGTCGCGGCCCGCGTCGAGCGGCGCTGGGCGACCATTGCCGTGATAATCGTCGTCGGCATGGCGCTTCTGGCAGCCTTCGCCGGCATCCATCGCGCCACCATGCCGCAGCCGCGCGTCGAGACCACCGATCCCTCGCGCATTCATCTATCCGGCGAATTCGTCGAGAGCAATCTCGGCAGCGTGCTGGAGGCCAATGGCAATGTGACGGTGCGCGCGATCGGCCAGCAATATTCGTTCACGCCGGCCTGCATCGTGGTGCCCGTGGACACGCCGATCACGATGCGCGCCACCAGCGCCGACGTCGTCCACGGCATCCTGATCCAGGGAACCAACGTCAACACCATGCTGGTGCCCGGCTACATCTCCGAACAATTGATGCGCTTTACGAAGACTGGCGACTATCTGATGCCCTGCCAGGAGTTCTGCTCCTTCGGCCATGAGGGCATGTGGGGCAAGGTCAAGGTGATCGACAAGGCCGACTTCGCCAATCGTGCGAAGGGTGGCGGGAGGCTGAGCTGTGTTGGTCAATAGGAAGCTCATCCTCGCCCATTTCTGGCTGGCCTTTGCCGTGTTCGGCTTTGCGCTGACACTCGGCGCCTGGCAGATGTTCATCCGCAGCCCGATCGGCACTTGGCTGTCCAATCCCGAGCTCTATTACCGCTCGCTGACCGCGCACGGCACGGTGATGGGCTACGTCTTTCCCACGCTCGTCGCGATGGGCTTTGGCTATGCCATCAGCGAGTCCGCGCTGGAGCAGCGCCTCGTCGGCGTGCGCTGGGCCTGGACCGGATTTTGGCTAATCGTGATCGGCAGCGTCATGGCGATGGTCCCGGTCGCGCTCGGCCGCGCCTCGGTCCTCTACACGTTCTATCCGCCATTGATCGGCAACGTATTCTATTACCTCGGCGTCGTGCTCGTGGTGGTCGGCTCCTGGATCTGGGTCGCCTTGATGGCGATCAATCTGCGCGTCTGGCGGAAGGCCCATCCCGGCGCACCGGTGCCGCTGGCGATGTTCGCCAATGTCGCGGGCTCCTATCTGTGGGCCTGGACCGCGGTCGGCGCCGCCCTCGAGCTGTTGCTCCAGATCATTCCCGTCGCGGCCGGCCTGAAGGCCACGATCGACGCGGGTCTTGCCCGCGTGTTCTTCTCGTGGACGCTGCACGCCATCGTCTATTTCTGGCTGATGCCGACCTACATCGCCTATTACACCATCGTGCCGCGCGCGATCGGCGGCCGGGTTTATTCCGACAGCATGGCGCGGATCTCCTTCATCCTGTTCCTCGTGGTGGCGATGCCGATCGGCATGCACCACACCTTCGCCGATCCGCAGGTCGGCGCCGGCTTCAAGTTCATCCATTCGGCCTTCACGGCGCTGGTCGCGCTGCCGACGCTTCTGACCGTGTTCACGATCTGCGCCTCCGTCGAGATCGCCGCGCGCCTGCGCGGCGGCCGCGGCCTATTCGGCTGGATCAAGGCGCTGCCCTGGGACAATCCGATGATGCTGGCGCTGGCGTTCTCGTTCGTCATGCTCGGCTTTGGTGGCGCCGGCGGCCTGATCAACATGAGCTATCAGCTCGATGCGTCGATCCACAACACGCAGTGGATCACCGGCCATTTCCACCTGATCTTCGGCGGCGCCATCGTGATCATGTATTTTGCGATCGCCTATGATCTGTGGCCGCATCTGACCGGGCGCGAACTCATCGATATCCGCCTGATCCGCACCCAGCTCTGGCTGTGGTTCATCGGTATGATCATCACGACCTTCCCGTGGCACTGGGTCGGCATTCTCGGCATGCCGCGCCGCATGGCCTATTTCGACTTCGGCGATCCCGCGATCGCGCCGCAGGCGCTCTCGGTCACGTTCTCGGCGATCGGCGGCTTCATCCTGCTGACCTCGGGCATCATGTTCATCGTCATCCTGGCGCGTGGCATGCGTGCGCCTCTGGTTGACGCCGGCCCCTACCGCTTTGCGGTCGCCGTGCACCAGCCGACGACGGTGCCGGTTGCGCTCAACACCCACGCGCTGTGGGTGGCACTGATGATCGCCCTCACCCTCACCAATTACGGCTATCCGATCCTGAACCTGGCGCTGAGTTCGGGAACGTCGGTGCCCGCCGTCTATGTGGGAGCGCAGTGATGACCACGCGCGACCTCTTCACCCTCCGGAACAGCCATTTCAGGATTGGCGTCGGCATCACCGCCGCGATCCTGATCGTGACCGCAATCGTCGGCTTCATCGTGCTGCCATTCGCGCAACCCTGGGTGCAGTTCGCCAGTGTCTGGGACGCGATTTGCAGCGCCGCAGGCGTGCCACAGCGTGCGCCGAACGTCAGGGCGCCCGAGCAGAGCAAGCAATTGTCGGAGGTCGTGCTGACCTCGCGTACACTGGCACGTCCGAGCCAGGAAGCGATCGGCCGGGGCGCAACGCTGGCGCAGCGCTGCGCGATCTGCCACGGCCCGACCGGCATCAGCCGCGCGGATTCGCCCAATCTCGCCGGCCAATATGCCGCCGTGATCTACAAGCAGTTGCACGATTTCCACTCGGGCGCGCGCACCAATGCCGTGATGTCGCCATTCGCCGTCAATCTGACGGACCAGGAGATCGCCGACCTCTCGAACTATTACGCCTATCTGCCGCGGCCGGCAGCCTATCACCCGACGCCGCAGCTGCCGAAACCGAGCATCGTCATCTACGGCGCGCCGATGCGCGGGATCGCGCCCTGCGGCTCCTGCCATGGCAGCCTCGACAACAAGACCGGAAGTCCGTGGCTCGAAGGCCAGTCCGAAGCTTACATGAAGGCGCAGCTCCAGGCCTTCGCGTCCGGCGAGCGGCGCAATGACATCAGCCAGCAGATGCGCAACATCGCGCGCGCGATGACGCCGCAGGAGATCGAGGCGGCCGCGGCGTACTACGCCTCGCAGCCGCCGGATGTAGTGAAGGCGGTGGATTGAGCCTCACTGTCATTGCGAGCGCAGCGAAGCAATCCAGAATCCCTCCGCGGAAAGACCCTGGATTGCTTCGTCGCAAGGGCTCCTCGCAATGACGGCGGAGAGAGTACGCCTTACGACGACGCCAGCTTTGGCCGGCCGTAGATCGCATCCGCCCGCTTCTCGAATGCGATGGAGAAGCGCGCGAACGCGGCATCGAACATCGAGCCCATCAGCATCGCCAGCATCCGGCTCTTGAACTCGTAGGCCAGGAAGAATCCGACGTCGCAGACGCCCTCACCCTTGGGCTCGAACGTCCAGCGGTTCTCGAGGTTGCTGAACGGGCCTTGCAGATATTCGACCCGGATATTCAGATTGGCGCGGTCGAGAGTCACGCGGCTGGTGAAGGACTCCTTGACCAGCTTGAACGACACCGTCATGTCGGCGACCAGCACCTCGGTGCCGTCGGGTTTGGCCATCCGCTGGCGGATCTTGAGCGCGCTGCACAGCGGCACGAACTCCGGGTAGCGCTCGACGTCGGCGACCAGATCAAACATCTCGGACGCGCTGTGATGGACACGGCGCTTGCTTGAAAATTTGGGCATGGCGGTTCAGCGGGCAGTCGCGGCCCGTGCGGCCTTCAGTCTCGCAAAGTCCTCGCCGGCATGATGCGACGAACGGGTGAGCGGGCTCGCCGACACCATCAGGAAACCCTTGGTGTAGGCGACCTTCTCGTAGGACGAAAACTCGTCGGGCGGCACATAGCGCATCACGGCGTGGTGCTTCCGGGTCGGCTGGAGATATTGCCCGATGGTCAGGAAGTCGACGTCGGCGGAGCGCAGATCGTCCATCACCTGCTGCACCTCGTGGCGCTCCTCGCCGAGGCCGACCATGATGCCGGACTTGGTGAAGATGGTGGGATCGAGCTCCTTGACCCGCTGCAACAGCCGGATTGAGTGGAAGTAGCGCGCGCCGGGCCGCACCGTGAGGTAACGCGACGGCACGGTCTCGAGATTGTGGTTGAACACGTCGGGCCTCGCCGCGACGACGATTTCGAGCGCCCCCTCCTTGCGCAGGAAGTCGGGCGTCAGGATCTCGATTGTGGTCGAGGGGCACGCGGCCCGGATCGCACGGATGGTCTCTGCAAAATGCTCGGCGCCGCCATCGGCCAGATCGTCACGGTCGACGGAGGTGATGACGACGTGGGCCAGCCCCAGCTTGGCGACGGCTTCGGCGACGTTCTGCGGCTCGGCTGCATCCAGCGCATTGGGCATGCCGGTCTTGACGTTGCAGAAGGCGCAGGCCCGGGTGCAGGTGTCCCCCATGATCATGAAGGTCGCGTGCTTCTTGTCCCAGCACTCGCCGATGTTCGGGCAGCCCGCCTCCTCGCACACCGTGTGCAGGCCGTTGGCGCGCACGATGTTGCGAGTGTCGGCATAGCCGCGGGTATTGGGGGCGCGCACGCGGATCCAGTCCGGCTTCGGCGGCGAAGCGGAATCGGGGCGATTCACCTTTTCAGGGTGGCGGGGGCGCAACGGGTTCGAGATGGTGTCGACAATAACGACCATGGGCTGTCCGGTCTGTTCAGGTCCTACCTAGTCGGTCTGGCTGCCTGCCGCAACCCGGCTCGCGCCGCTTCAGGGATCATGGCAGATATGGGCAATATCCTGCTCTGTTCTCAGGCGATTCTCACCTCGAATGGCTCCAACCTCGAAAGCCTCACCACCGCGGCTCGGCAAAGCCCTGAAGCGTGCGTTTTTCGGCCGCAGCGTCCACGAGGTCGCGTCCGATTTGATCGGGGCCACCATGCTGGTCAATGGCGTCGGCGGCCTCATCGTCGAGGTCGAGGCCTATCATCATACCGAGCCGGCGGCGCACTCCTACAATGGCCCGACGCCGCGGAACCAAATCATGTTTGGCCCGCCCGGCTTTGCCTATGTCTACCGCTCCTACGGCATTCACTGGTGCGTGAACTTCGTCTGCGAGGAGGAAGGCTCCGCCAGCGCCGTGCTGATCCGCGCACTGGAGCCGACGCATGGCCTGGCGGCGATGCGCCGCCGCCGCCATCTCCAGGAGGTGCACGCGCTGTGCTCGGGCCCCGGCAAGCTGACCGAGGCGCTGGGCATCACCATCGCGCACAACGCCCTGCCGTTGGACCGGCCGCCGATCGCGCTGCATGCGCGGACAGAGGAGGTCGGGGTGGTGGCCGGCATCCGGATCGGCATCACCAAGGCCGTCGAGCTGCCCTGGCGCTATGGCGTCAAGGGCTCGAAGTTCTTGAGCAAGCCGTTCCCGAAGGAGGCCTAGAACCCGTTCCGATGGAACGGGCTCTAGATTCTAGTTTTGACGCGTTTTCTTGACGCGAACCGGTTTCCACTTCGCTCGAAGACCGCTCTACGACGCCTGCTTCAGCCGCTCCAGCGCCTCCAGCAGCTTGGCCTTGCGGGCCAGTGCTGCCTCGCGCTTTTCGCGCTCCTCATCGACGACCTCTTCGGCCGCGTTGGCGACGAACTTCTCGTTCGCCAGCTTGGACTCGGCGCGCTTGATGTCGGAGTCGGCCTTGCCGATCTCCTTGTCGAGGCGCGTGCGCTCGGCGGCGACGTCGATCACGCCCTTCAGCGGCAACGCAACCACCTCGCCGCGCACGAGAAGCTGGACCGCACCATCAGGTGCGCGGTCGGCGAAGGAGATGTCGGACAGCCGTGCCATGCGCTTGATGACGTCGGTCCAGCGCGGCGCGCGTTCCTTCGTCTCGGTCGAGGCGCCCGCGAGCACCAGCGCCGTCAGCGTTGCCGGCGGGATGTTCATTTCGGCGCGCACCGAGCGGATCTGCGTGACCAGGTCGATCACCCAGCCGATCTCGGCTTCCGCCTTGGGATCGGTGAAGTCGGCATGGTCGAAGATCGGCATGATCAGGACCGGCGAGATCAGCGGATCGGTCGGCCCGGCAGCCGCGGCGAGCATCGCGAGTTGCTCCGGCGTCGGCTCGGACGGTTTCAGCGGCCATTGCGCCAGCGCCAGCAGGCCGTCGCGCTTGGCCGTCACCTCCCACAGCTCTTCGGTGATGAAGGGCATGAAGGGGTGCAGCAGCTTCAGGATCTCGTCGCGCGCCCAGGCGACCATGGCACGGGTTTCGTCCTTGGCGGGGCTGTCCGGACCGAGCAGTACGGGCTTTGCGAGCTCGACATACCAGTCGCAATAGACGTTCCAGACGAAGCGGTAGATCGCACCGGCCGCATCGTTGAAGCGATAGGCTTCGATTGCCTCGGTCACCTCGCGCGTGGTGTGCGCGCTCTCATGCGCGATCCAGCGGTTCAGCGTTTCCTTGGCCTTCGCCGGCTCGAAACCTTCGGGCACGGCGCAGTGGTTCATCTCCGCGAAGCGCGACGCATTCCAGAGCTTCGTCGCGAAATTCCGGTAACCCTCGACGCGGCTGGTGGCGAGCTTGATGTCGCGTCCCTGCGCCGCCATGGCGGCCAGCGTGAAGCGCAACGCGTCGGCGCCGTATTCGTCGATCAGGTTGAGGGGGTCGATGACGTTGCCCTTCGACTTCGACATCTTGGCGCCCTTCTCGTCGCGGACGAGGGCGTGGATGTAGATCGTCGAGAACGGCACTTCCTTCATGAAGTGCAGGCCCATCATCATCATCCGGGCAACCCAGAAGAAGATGATGTCGAAGCCGGTCACCAGCGCGTTGGTCGGGTAATAGCGCTGCACTTCCGGCGCGTCCTCGGGCCAGCCGAGCGTCGAGAACGGCCACAGCGCCGAGGAGAACCAGGTGTCGAGCACGTCCTCGTCACGCGTGATGAAGCCTTCGCGCTTGTTGCGGTCGAGCGCCATCTCGCGGCCCTGCTCGGCCGTGATGATCTCCTGCTCGACGTAATAGCCGAGCGCGTGGCTGACGGCCTCCTCCTCGGTTTCGGCGACGAACACCTTGCCATCAGGGCCGTACCAGGCCGGGATCTGATGACCCCACCACAGCTGGCGCGAGATGCACCAGGGCTGGATGTTCTCCATCCACTCGAAATAGGTCTTTTCCCAGTTCTTCGGCACGAACGTCGTTTCGCCCGAACGCACCGCCGCGATCGCGGGCTTTGCCAGCGTCTTGGCGTCGACGTACCACTGGTCGGTCAGATAGGGCTCGATCACGCTGTTCGAGCGGTCGCCGTGCGGCACCATGTGGGTGTGCGGCTCGATCCGCTCGACGAAGCCGAAGGATTCCAGCCGCTCGACGATGCGCTTGCGCGCCGCGAAGCGGTCGACCTTGTGAAACTCCTCGGCGAACTGCGAAGCGCCTTCCGGCAGGTGGCGCAGGTAATCCTCATTGTCGACGAGGTCGAGGCAACCTTCCTTGTCGATGACGCTGATCCGGCCCAGGCCGTGGCGATTGCCGACCTCGAAATCGTTGAAGTCGTGCGCCGGCGTCACCTTCACCGCGCCCGAGCCCTTGTCCGGATCGGAATATTCGTCGGCGACGATCTTAATCTTGCGACCGACCAGCGGCAGGATCACGTTCTTGCCGACCAGCTTCTGATAGCGCTCGTCATCGGGATGCACCGCCACGCCGGTGTCGCCGAGCATGGTCTCGGGCCGCGTGGTGGCGACGACGATGAAGCTCGAGGGATCCTCGGGGCTGAACGTCTTGCCCTCGATCGGATAGCGCAGATACCACAGGCTGCCCTTGACCTCGGTCTGCTGCACTTCGAGGTCGGAGATCGCGGTCAGCAGCTTGGTGTCCCAGTTCACCAGCCGCTTGTCCTTGTAGATCAGGCCGTCGCGATGCAGCTCGACGAACACCTTGATGACGGCCTTCGACAGGCCCTCGTCCATGGTGAAGCGTTCGCGCGACCAGTCGCAGGAGGCGCCGAGGCGCTTGAGCTGGTTGATGATGGTGTCGCCGCTCTCGGCTTTCCACTGCCAGACCCGCTCCAGAAACTTCTCGCGGCCCATCTCGCGGCGGCTGGGCTGCTGGCGCTCCATCAGCTGCCGCTCGACCACCATCTGGGTGGCGATGCCGGCATGGTCGGTGCCGGGTTGCCACAGCACGTCGCGGCCGCGCATCCGCTCGAACCGGCACAGGATGTCCTGGAGGGTGTTGTTGAGGGCGTGGCCCATATGCAGCGAGCCCGTCACGTTCGGCGGCGGGATCACGATGGTAAAGGGCACTGCGTCGCGGCGGTCGGGGCGGCCGGCCCTGAAGGCAAGGCTGTCCTCCCACACGACGGACATGCGGGCTTCGATATCGGCGGGCTGGTAATTTTTCTCGATCATGGGCTGCTAGAAAGCCGCGCGCGGGGGGCAAGTCAACGAAAAGGTCCGGGAGAGGATCAACGGAAAGCTCGGCGGCAAAACGGCTTTCCGGCCGGTCGGCAGGCCAAACAGGCGCATAAGAGGGGCTTTATGAGGGCTCGGGAGCCGCCCTCACCTGCCGCCGCGCGAGACCCGCTCGATTTCGGCCTTCACGATGCGTTCAA
Organism: Bradyrhizobium sp. LA2.1; assembly: GCF_040547725.1. Lineage (NCBI taxonomy): Bacteria > Pseudomonadati > Pseudomonadota > Alphaproteobacteria > Hyphomicrobiales > Nitrobacteraceae > Bradyrhizobium > Bradyrhizobium sp. LA2.1. The sequence continues at coordinate 127,190 of NZ_JBEPQI010000008.1, read as the reverse complement.
CGAGGCCCGGCAGGTTGTCGTCGAGCCAGGATTTCAGCATCGGACGCAGCATCTCCTTGACCAGATCTTCCAGCGTCCGCGCATTGCTGCTGAGCACCGTGTGGGCCAGGGAGTTGAAGGCGGATTCGACCGCCGAGACCGTCGATTGGGCCAGGATCGGCTGTTGGGGCGGTACCGGCGGCGCATCGTAGTCCACCGCCGCATAGGACGATGACGGCATCAGGCGCAGCGGCGATTCGGCGAATTCCAGATCGTCGCGCGGCTCGACCTTGCGGAAGCTCGGCGGCGGCGGAGGCGGCGTCGGCTCCGGATCCACCGCCATCTCGTCGGTCAATTCGAGCACGTCGGGTTCAGGTTCGGGCTCTGGCTCAGGTGCACGGACCTCGGGCGCAGGCGTAGCCGCGTCCAGCCCCGCCAGCAGAGCATCAATATCGTCCTGGTTATTGGATGCATCCGCCGCAGGTGCGGGCGGCGGCGGCGCTGGAGCCGGCTTCGCAACCGGCGGCGGCGCGGGCTTCTCGGCAGCAGGTTTCGCGGGAGCGACCTTGGATGGCGGAATGTCGTTCATTGCTGACGGCTTCGGCGCAGCTGCAGCGGGCGCTGGCTTGGCAGCTTCGGCCGGCGGCGGCTTGGCCTCATCGTCGGCAATGATGCGCCGGATCGAGGCCAGAATCTCCTCCATCGAGGGTTCTGTGACCTTTGCAGGCTGCGTCATCTCCGACTCCACATCATCAACGCCCTCGCATGCGTCGTTTTACACCAAGCACGACAGGATTGGCCGGTTCCGCAACGGACGCCCCAACATTTTCGTCGCGGCGGCCCGACTTGTCCCCAGTTCACGGCTCAACGTGCGGCGGTGCGCCCCTGCCCTCGGCACTCAAGCCTTTACGCACACGACATCAGGTGCCGGGCGAATCGACCCGCATCTTCTTGGCAAGGCTATGTCAGGGATTTTGATGATTGCAAGCAAAGCACCAGTCGGCCTCGGCTGTTTGCGAGGCCGACCGGATGACTACGGACCTTAGCGTCCGTCAGGCGTGCGCACGCCGGCCCAGCTGTCGCGGACCTGATGGTAGTGAACGCTCGCATCATAAACCGTGGTCGCAAGGCCGAGGACCTGCGGCGACAGACGGCCGATGGCGGCCAGAACCTGATAGGACGCGACCACGCGGTCGTGCTGTGCGGTCACCAGCGCGACGCGCGCGTTGACCAGCGCCTGCTGCGCGTTGAGCACGTCGAGGGTGGTACGCTGACCAGCCTTGGCTTCTTCGCGCACGCCGTTCAGCGCGATCTCGGACGCCGTGACCTGCGCCTGCGCGGACTGCACCTGGGCCTTGCCGGCCTGCAGCGAACCCCACCACTGCACGACCGTCGCGCGGGTCTGGTCGCGGGTGGTTTCGAGGTTGAGACGCTGCTGCGCCAGGTTTTCCTTGGACTGGCGGATCAGCGAATATGTATTGCCGCCATCGTAGAGCTGCCAATTGGCCTGCGCGATGGCGGACGCGTTGAACGACCTGTATTGAATCAAGGACTGTTCGTTCCCCTGCGTGGCCCCCACCTGCAACGCGATCGTCGGCAGCAGCGCGCCTTCGGCGACCTTGACCTGCAGAAAGTTGACGTCGATGCCGAACATCGCGGCCGTGACGTTGGGATGTTCGATCAGGCCGAGCTCGACTGCCCCGGCGAGGCTTGCGGGCAAGAAACGATCCACCGGCGAACCGGGCGCGAGGTTCGTCGGCTCGTTGCCGATGATGCGGCGGAAGTTCGCGCGCGTCGTGGTGAGATTTGCTTCGGCCGTGAGGGCCTGCGTCTTGCCAGCCGCCAGCTGCGCTTCCGATTGCGCAACGTCGGTGCGCGTCACTTCGCCGACGTTGAAGCGATCACGCGTCTGCTTCAGCGTCTGCTCGAGCACGCGCACGTTGCTGCGCTGGACTTCGAGCGTAGCCGCATCGCGCAGATAGTCCATGTAGATCGAAGCGCCCTGAAGCAGCACGCTCTGATCCAGGCTGCGCAGCGCTTCGCGGGAGCCGGAAACCTGGCTCTCGGCGGCGCGCGTCCTGTTGCCGGTGATGTTGCCGTTATAGAGCGTCTGCGTGACGGTCACACCCACGCTGCGCGGCACGCTGGGCCCGTTGATTGGTGTGTTACCCGGCCCCGGCGAACTCAACGTATCCTGATATTGATAGCCGCCGTTCGCCGTCAGCGCGACCCTGGGGCGATAGCCCGACAACGCCTGAGGCACGTTCTCGTCGGTCGAGCGCACCTGGGCGCGCTGTGCGTTGAGCTGCGGATTGTTCTGATAGGCGCGCACCAAGGCGGCCTCGATCGTGTCCGCCAAGGCAGGCGTCGGCCCGGCAAGCGCCAGCAGCAGGACCGAAACCGCAGCTCCGGTGAAGAGCTTCACCCCATGCATCCCTTAAATTCCGTTCATTCTAACGCCCCGCTCGTGCCCGCGAGCTAGGATACCGTCTACCGAGTGGAGTCGTTGCCCCTCAGCAACATAGGCCGCCAATTGGCGCAACGGAACCACCTGAAGGTAGTTCCCGGTGGAAACTCTTCACGTGCAGCATCCGGGCCACACTTCTGATTCAGAACGGGATTTTAACGGGCCAAAGCCCTCAATCGGGCGTTCAGAAAACGAAAGCGGCGGCCCGTTCCAACCCGGGAAGGACCGGAGCTGCGGCATCGAACAGCGCCCTATGGCCGAATTCACCGTGGGTATGGGTCACGATCATGGCCCGGGGGGGCGTGGATTGGGCCGACACCCCCACGAGGCGCCCGCCCTCCTTGAGCTGCCCGAGCAGCGCCTCAGGCGTCACCTCGAAGGCGCCGTTGAGGATAATGACGTCATAGGGAGCGGCAGAGGGATCCCCTTCGGCGCAGGCTGCGGCCTTGCACGTGACGTTGGCGAGGCTGGCGCAAGCATCCTTGGCCTTCGCGGCCAGGGCCGAATCACACTCCGTCGCGGTGACCTGACGGGCGAGCCCCGCCGTCAGCGCGGCGAGGTAGCCGGTGGCGCAGCCGACCACCAGCACGTTGTCCCCCTCGCCGATTTCGGCGGCCTGGAGCAGCTTGCCGGTCAGTTGCGGCTTGATCAGGAACCGCTTGGCCCCGCCTTCGCTCACATCGAGATCGAGGTCGAGATAGGCCAATGCCTGCCTGGCAACCGGCACGAACGCCTCGCGCGGAACTGTGAGCATCGCGTCGAGAATACGGCGATCGGTGACGTCATTGGTGCGCACCTGGCCATCGACCATTTTTAGGCGCGCGGTCGAGAAACCGGACATTTGCGGACCCTGCAATGCGGACGATGCCGCGGACGAAATTTGGCGGCATCTTTGGAACAGGCTCCGCGAAAACGCAACACGTCCGTTGGCCCGGCGGACCAGGCTGCGCAACCCGAGGCGTCAAGGTGATCGATGAGCTATTCGATCGTGACTGCGAGGCGGCCGATCAATGCGGCGACTTCGTCGAGCCGCGCCGAATCGTGCGCCTCGACGGCGCGCGCGAGGCAGGCCAGGCATTCATCATCGCTGAGCTCGGGAACGTCCGCCGGCAGAATCGAGGGGGCCATTTCGGAACGGTCGAGGACGTCTGGCATTGGAATCACCTCCGTAAGGATCCGGCGCCTGCCAAGCTCGATTTGAATTGGGTCGAATTGGCGTCGCCCTCATGACGCGACCGCGCCCGACACACACAACTGCTTGAGTGCGATTCTGCGCTGGGGCGGATATCACCTGAAGTGGTGCCGCGGGTACATTAGAATGCGGGCGCAGGATATTGAAAACACATTGAAATATGATCTGGATGCTGGGCAGGCCGATGCATGGCCCGAAGGGAGTGTCCGTGCGAGCCTGTGCCCCCTGCAAGTTCAGGCGACGGTTGCAAGGTAGAGCTGCGTGTCGAAATAGTCTGCGGCCCGCACGGGTGTGGTGACGCCGGCATCCGTCATGAAGAAGTCACTGACCTGCTGGAGCCATTTCACGACGGTTCCGTCAGAATAGAGCCGCTTCCATTCGCGCGAGGAATAGAGCTTCTGGGCCTTGAAGGCTTCCGCGATGTCGGCGGGACGCGACTGCCCGTAATGTGTCTGGAGCGCCTCCGCTGCGGCCGCCGGGTTGCGCACCATGTGGTCGTTCGCTTCCGCCCAGGCGCGGATGATCCGGGCCAGCACGTCCCTGTTCCCCGCATAAAAATCCATCCGCGCGGCCCAGCCGCCGAGCACGGCGGATTGCGGGTAGAAGGCGGAGGCGTCCACCAGCTTGACCGCATCCGGCAACGCCTCGCGGACGGCAATGTTGAACGGCACCCAGAGCGCAACGGCCGGCACCTCGCCGGCAATGAAGGCCTTGACGGCGGCGGCCATGCTGCCGTTGACGATCTCGACCTCGGACGGGTTGACGTTGTTGGCCCGCAGCGCGCGATCGAGAAAAATGTGCGCCGTGGTCTTCATCGTCGTCGCGATCCGCTTGCCCCTGAGATCTGCCATCCCCTTGACGCCGAGCGCCGGCCGGACCCAGAGCTGCGCGGTCGCGACCTCAATGTCGTTGATGAGAAAGCCCCGGCCGCGGCCGAGCGCCAGATAGTTGGAGATGACGCCGCCGGCCGAGAGGACGTCGAGCTCACCCCGCGCCATCGCCTCGAAGACCTCAGGTCCGGTGTTGAACTCGTGCAATTCGAAATCGATCCCCTCGCGGTCGAACGAGCCGCGATCGAGCCCGGTCCAGATGTGTCCGTCCACGGCGACCACGTGGAGATAACCGAGCCGAATTCTACTGCGCGCCTGCGCGATGGCTGGCGCTGCGTGCATTGACGCGGCCGCCAGCGCCGCGCCGTGCCGCAGCAATTGCCGGCGATTGAGACCACAGATGTTCATGCCGCCGCTCCCGCATTCCGGGCCGCGGACCGAAATCGCTGGGCATGAAATAGCGCGACGCTATCCTTGGGATAGTCGTGCAGGAAGGCCGACAGCCGGACCCGCGTCGTCTCGGCCGCGCCGTCCTGCGCGATCGCCGCAAAGACTTCATCCCAGCGTCGACACATCGCAACGTCGGCTTCATCGGCGTGCGCCAGCTCGCCGCGGAGCTCACTGACTTCGATCGCGTCGGCAAATCCCTTCGGTGTGATACTGTCGACGCTGCGGAACAGGAACCTATCGCCGACGCTGGCGCGGACCGCCGCACTGACCAGCACGCGCGTGCCGTAATTCTTGTTCAGTCCCTCCAATCGCGACGCCAGGTTGATGGTGGCGCCCAGCGCGGTGTAGTTCATCCGGTCGCTCGAGCCGATGTTGCCGACCACGGCGTCGCCGACATGCAGGCCAAAGCGGGTGTCGTAGGGCGGCCAGCCCTCGCGGCGAAACTCCTTGTTGAGCGCTTCGTTGGCCGCAAGGCATGCCAGGATGGCGCGGCAGGCATTGACGGTGTGGTCGGGATCGTCGGCCGGCGCGTTCCAGAACGCCATCACGGCGTCGCCGATATATTTGTCGACCGTGCCCTGGTGCCGCATGATCTCATCCGACAGCACCGCGAAATAGCGCGAGGTGTGGATCATCACCTGCGACGGGTCGGCGCGCTCCGTCTTGGCGGTAAAGTCGGCGACGTCGGTGAACAGCACCGTGACCTCACGCCTAGAGCCGCCGAGGCTGAGCGAAGAGCCGGTTTCGATCAGCTGCCGCACGATCTGGCGCGGGATGAAGCTCGCAAAGCTGCGGACCACGCTGCGCATCGTGAACACCGAGCGGCCAAGCTCCTCGATCTCGGCGATGACGGAATGGACGCGCGGCCGCTCGGTAATCTCGAACCGCTGGATCGCGTCGGTCTCGTCGGCCAGTTTGCGCAGCGGCTGCGCCATCAGCGATCCCAGCCAGAACGCGAATGGCAGCGTGGCTCCGACAAAGGCCAGCGCCAGCGCGAACAGCGTGCGGCGCTCGTCGATGATCTGCGCATAGAACTCGTCGAGCGGCGCGACCATCGCCATCCGGATATTGGCCGAGCCGGCCGTCTCGAGCCTGTGGACGGCCGCGACATAGGTTCGGCCCGACGCGTCGGCAAAGAACTGCTGGGCCGCCCCGCCGTCCCGCCAGGAGCGGATGACCGGCACGAGCGCGGGCAGCCTGAGCGCGCCGATCTGTGGCAGGTCGTCCTGCCGCTCGGGAATCTCCGCCATCAGGCGGTTCATCTCGGGATGACCGACGATGCGCCCGGCATCGTTGAACAGGAACGCCAGCCCTGATTGGCCGAGCTTCTGCTCCGCCAGCATGTCCTCGAACCGGTTCAGCAGCAAATCACCCGCAATGACGCCGCGGCGCCCTTCCCTCAACGGCGTCCTCAGCGTGTAGCCCGGCTCGCCCGTGGCGTAGAAGACGTAAGGGCCGGTCAACAGCGTCTTGTCGTTCTTGAACGCCTCGACATACCAGGGCCGCTGCCGCGGGTCGTAGCTCGCGGGTCCGGCGACCTCGGCAACCTGAATGAGGTTTTCGGAGAGATATTGCGTGACAGGCGCGGCTCCCGCCGTGCGCGAGATCACGACCAGCCGGAAGGCAGCATCGTCATCGACATTCAAACCCTTCCGGAACGACGGCTGCGCCCGATCGATCACGTCCATCTCGATGAACGAGCCGTCCTCGTAGCCGACATAGAGATTGAAGAGCTGCGGGTTGCTGCGCAGCATCGCCGCCATCAGGCTGTAGAGCCGCGTATTGTCCGCGATGTCGGCCTCCTGGATCGGCGGCAGGCCGGACAGGATGTCGAGATTGTCGCGGACATTCTTGAACTGCTCGTCGATGTGATCGGCGCCAAGCTGCGCCACCTTCTCGATGAAGCCAGAGGCGGCCGTCCTGGTGATGGCGGTCACGCGTTCGAAGCTGAGATAGACCAGCGTCAGGCCCACAAGCAGCACCACGCCCACGAACACCGTGATGATCGATGTCTGGTAGCCAATGCGAAATACGCGTTTGCTGGTTTTCTCTCCGGTCATCGGAGCTGCTTGAACGCCTCCATCAGTACTTTCGAACGATGGGCTTCGTCGCCGCCGGCGCGGGCGCTGCCGGCGAGACCGAGAAAGTAACCCAGGTCGACCAGCTGTTCGGCCGGTTCTCTGTCTCAAGGTCCTTGTAGCCTCGGACATTGAGATAGCCCTGGTAGCCGTCGGACATCGGGATCATGAAGCCGATCTGCGGACCGATGCCGACCGCCTGGCCGCGGAAGCCACCGAGCTTGGCGCCGGGACCGCTATCGTCGGTGATCTGCTGGAAGAAATAACCGGCGATGCCGATGTGAACGTTCTTGCTGACGAACTGCGAGGCAGCCCAGTCGACATGAAAATCCATGCCGTTCTGATACTGGAGGGCCCCGTTCATGAAACTATAGGTGAGGCCGCCGACGATCGAGAATTCGTGTCCGGTCTTCGGATCGAGATAGGTGTAGCCGGCACCAACGTCGATGGCGGGGAAGCCAAAACTCAGATTGGCGAGCCGGCTGGAATCATAGGTGCCGCTCGGGATGTTGCCGGTGATGTAGACCAGCTCGTTGTGGACGCCCTGATTCCATTTCAGCGTGCCCTGGTAGAACACGTCGGTCAGCGTCGTGCGGTTGTCGGTGGCGCTGCCCGAGATCGTATTGCCGCGCGGACCGGTCAGCGTCGCATCGATGCCGGCGCCAATGTTGCCGGGCGCGGTGAGCACGGTGAAGCCGGCTTGGCCGCCGAGCACCGGCATCGGCGAGGTGTAGGTGATGCCCATGACGAGCGCGTCGGCATGTGCGTTGAGGCCGGCGGTCACCGAGCCGGGTATCCCGCCGCTGGTGACGAAGTTCTGCCCTCCTCCGGCCTTTTCGTTGAGGTGAAGGTAGATCGTCGAGTAGGCCCATCCAGGCGTTACGGGAACGGCGGCCAAGCTGCCGAAGATGCCCGGAAGCCAGAAGCTCACGCCGCCAGAAGCGGCAAGCGCAGGCTGAGCGGTGAAGCTCGCCAGCGCCAATGCAGTCCCGAGCCCGGCTTTGCGAATGTGTCCCGTCACGTCGCGTCTCCCTATTCTCGTCACGTCTTCCACCCGAACGCATCACGCTCGCCTAATTGCACTACTTTTTGGCGCCCCCGATCGTGGCGGCGACACGCTCGGCATCGGGCAGTTTCCAGCTGTGGTCGAACAGCGGCTGCTCGGGCCCGTAGAGGCGGAATAGCAACTCGAACTTCCGCGCCGGATCGGTCGGCACCCAATTGGCTTCCTTGCCCTCCGGCGCCTTCGGGCCGAAGTAGACGTCGACCGAACCGTCGGCATTCTTCTGGATGCCCGGGCTGATCGAAGCCCGGCTTGCGCTCGGCATGTTGCGCACCAGCGCGTGCGTCTCGCGGTCGTAGACGGTTGCGGACCAGTATTGCTTGACCGGCGCGTTGGCGGGCACCGTCAGGCGATAGGTGGCGGCGCCGTCGAACGGCTGGCCATCCCTGTCCTTGTTGGCCAACAGGTAGAACTGCGCGGTGCCCAGTCGCTTGATACCGGTGAAGCCAAGCGTGTAGGAGACGCCGCGCATGTCGACTGGATAGGTGTTCGGATCGGCGTATCCAGTGCTCGCCGCCTTGACCATCTCCGCTACCGCAGCCGGGAACCAGCGGATGCCCGGGTTGATTACGGCGAAGCCGGCGTCGTAGCGCTGTTCGAGTATCGCATGGGCCTCGCGGGCGGCCTGATCGAGCAGCGCGACGGTCTTCTGATCTGGATTGAAAGCCTTGCCCTTCTCGATGCCGATGCTCGCGAGCTGGTCGATCATGGCCCGATCGCGATCGAGCCACGGCTCGTTCTGCACCACGCGGTCGAGGCTGCGGTAGAAGCTCGCATCGAAGGGAATCGTGGAGTCGAACAGCACGTCGTAGGCGTCAGTGAAGTTGGTCTGCGGCGGATCCTTCGCCTGCGCGAAGGGATAGACCTTGACCTGCTTGCCGTAGGAGACCGACTTCGCCACGTCGGCATCGCCGTGGCTTGCGAGATTGGAGCGCAGCAGCGCGAAGCCGCTGAACGTGTCCGACTGAAGCGAGATGTAGCCCGCGGGCGCGTCGCCCTTGTAACCGGGCGGCAGGATCAAATATTTGCCGCCCTGCCCCTTGTCGGCGCCTTCCGGACCTGCGTCCTCCAGCGGCATCTGCCACGCCGTGACGATGTTGCCCGCGATCGAGCCGCCTTGCGCCGGCGGAATGTCGATCACGACCGGGCCATCCTTCACGTTCCAGAACGACATCAGATAGATCGAGTCCGGATTGGGCGTCAGCGTCTGGTTCTTCCAGTTCACCGGCTTCGACCAGTAGATGATCTCGTTCGGCTTTGCCTTGGTCGTCCCAAGCATGGTCTGGAGCATGAGATCGGCATTCACCGCCGGCATGCCCCAGATCATCGCCTCGACTGCGCGACGCTGGATAGTGCGCGCGGCGAGTTCATCCGGCGACAGGCTCTGCGCGTGCACATTTGCGGCCATCAGCATCGCGGCGACGACCCCGGTGATCAAATGTCTCATGACAACCTCCATCTGTTCGCCGTTCAGCTCACGGGCTTCGGCTCCGGGAATTTCCACTTGCCGTTCAGGACTTCGGGGCGCGGCCGATAGAGCCGGACGGTGTAATTCCAGCCCTTCATGATCGGCAGGCAGTTCGGGATCTTGCCGTCACAGCCACCGAACTGGACCACCGTGGCGCCGTCGGCTGATTTCGTCGCCGTCAGATTGTTGAGCGAGTAAGCGTTGTAGGGGTTCTTCTCGAAATAGCCCTCGGCGTTGTAGAGACTGATCGACCAGAAGCCGTCCACCGGCACATTGCCGGGGACGGTCAGCTTGTAGACGGTGCTGCCGTCGTTCTTCTCGGGGGTGACGCTGAGATAGGTGGCGTCCTTGTCGGGATTGCCGCCCCATCCCGCGGCGGTCGCGATCAGGTGCCGGATCGGATCGACCTGCCCCTTGGCGCCAAACGCATTCTTGAAGCCGCCTGCGGTTGACGACAGCACCAGGAGGGCGTCCCGCACCTTCTTCTGACTGACCGTATCCCAATTCGGTATCTCGAACTTGCCGGGCGCCTTTTGGCTGATCGTGACGGCGTCCTGGACTGCGCGGACCTTCTCGACATCCTTGGGATCGTTGGGATCGACGAGGGTTCGAAGCCCGATCAGCGCATAGCGTGTGCCGACCCTCTTCCGATCGTAGGTGTAACTTCCGGCGCGATACTCTATGTCGCCGACGATGTAGTGATCCTCGTTGACCACCATCAACGACCGGAACCGCTTGCCAGCGTCCGGCAACTTGATCGTTACCGGTCCCGCATCGAGATCAACGACGGCCATGGAGTACAGCGTGTCACGATTCGACCGGATGACGCCCTGCTTATCAATCGCCATCGGCTCGCGATGGTGAAACAGCTTACCGATGCCACCGGCGTCCTTGACGCCGTTGCCGAAGTACAGGTCGGATTCCGCGCGCCCAAAATTATCGACCGTCACCGGGACCGGCGACTGCGCCTGCGTGGCCGAGGTGAGGATGAGGAACGAAGCCGTCAGCACTGCTCTTTTCATGCGCCCTCTCGCTAGAACGGATTGACGTAATTCAGGATCGCGACCTGCCGCAGGATCACGCGGCGCACGACATGGGTCGGTTTGACGTGATCGGTGTAGATCGCAGCCGTTCCGGCGCTGCCGGCCGGCAACCGTTTGACGAAATCGGCGTCGTCGAGCTTGACGCGCACGACGAAGGGGGCGGCCTCGATGGCTTTCGGCAGGACTGCCGTGCCCGATGTCTGCACCTGTCCGGTCGCGATCGCCTGGAGCACGCTCTCGACCTTGCCGGAGTAGATCTGCCCGGGTGCGAATTTGAATGTGGCCTCGACCTCCTGGCCGGGCGCCACGTAGCGCGCATCGTTTTGGTTGATCTCGATGCCGATGATGGTGCTTGAGACGTCAATGAACGCCATCACCGGCGCCAGCGGCAGGTTCGCCACGCGCGCGCCCTTGCGCAGCGCGAGATTGGTGACGTAGCCGTCGGCCGGCGCGCGCACCACTGTCTTGTCGAGATTCCACTGCGCGGCCTCGAGCTGGCCGGAGAGCTGGTCGGCCTCCGATTGCCGCTGTTCGACATCGAAGCCGCGGCCAGCGTCGCGCTCGTAGAGCTGCGTCATCTGGCCGAGGCGCGTCTTGGCCAGCTTGAGCTGCGCGTCGATCGCCTTGACCTGCGCCGCGTAAGGCGTCGGGTCGATCTTGAACAGGACATCGCCTGCCCTCAACGGCGTGTTGGCGAGAACCGGAACATCCGTCACCTCGCCCGCCACATCAGGCACGATCGAGACTGCATTGCGCACGACCAGCGCATTGCCCTGCGGTGCGCCCCACCCCATCGGGATCAGCAGTCCGAACAGCAGCAGCACCAGCACGATCGCGGGCGACGCCTTCCAGAACAGGTTGAAGCGTACGATCCCGAAATGCACCAGCAGGAACAGCAGCACCAGATAGGTATTGAAGAGCGCGACACCCATCACGCATCTCCCGCCTTGCGTGCGGGCACGTCGAGATAGGCCCAGATCAACGCGATCGGCCACAGCGCGAAGCCGAAGAACAGCGTGATCCAGCCGGCGACAGTCACTGCCTGCGCATGAGGATGGTTGCGCGACTTCGCGATGTGGCCGGGCAGCCAGCCCGCGATACAGACCACGCCGATCGCGCTGGCGAGCAGGATCACCAACACGATCCAGGCGAAGATGTCGTAGCCGCTCATGACCGCCGCCTCATTGCGTCAGTGACGTGCCTTCATTGGCAGTAGTCCCAAAAACCCTGCGTGCGGGATGGATCGGTGTAGTACCAGCACATCCCCGGCGCGGGCGCAGCACCCGCCCAGGCCACAGCCGTGGCCGCTGTCACGAAGCCGATCGCAGCACCGGCGGCGATCGCGCCGCCCCTCGGCCAGTGGTAATAGCCGGGTCGCGCCCAGCCGCCGCGCCCGGCCACGGCCGTGGTGCTGCGGACGGCGACGTTGCCGCGCGGTCCGACCACTGCGGTCCGGCCGCGATAGGCGGCGCCTCGGGGGCCGACCACGGCGCCGCCGCGATGGACCACGGCACCACCACGTGGGCCCATGGCGGCCCCGCCGCGGCGAACAGCGGCACGCACCTCGATCAGATCGGATGGTCCAGTCGCGCCCTGCTGGATTGCTGCTGGCTGGAGCGGCGCCGCCGACACCGTTCCGACCGGAAGCGACGCGCCGGTTGCCAACGCCAGCAGGCAGTTCGTCCACCGAAACATGCGCATATGTCCAGACATCCTTGTCCCTCCCTTTGTTATTGCTGTCGTTGATGCAGCTTCCCGCACGCGTCCTCGTCATTGCGACGCTTCCGCGGTGCCGCGTTCGGACGCAAACACCGTCGTCCAGTCCTTTGCCATGTCGACGACGGTCCAGCCGCGCTGCGTGGCCTCGTCCCAGGCCTTGTCGAGCTTTCCGATCTTGGACTCCCTGTCGTAGGAATATTCGCGGGCCGCATCGGTGTGATGGACGATGCCGACGAAGCGCGCTCCGCCGCACTCCAGACCGCGACAGCATTGATGGCGGCGAAACCGATCAGAAACCCACGCCGGGTGGCAGATGCGAGGGAAACGGGCATTCTGGATCTCACAGGCGCAAGTGAGTAACTACGAAGGTGGCACCGGCCCGCAACGACGCGGGCCGGTGAGGATGGGGTGTCAGCTATTTGACTCCGCGTTGCTGGAGCTGCTGTTCGATCATCTGATTGACGCCCGAGCGTATCTTGTCGATGCTCTGGGCGCGTTGTCCCGCCCTGGCGCGGTTGTCCTTGATCTCATCGAGCTGCTCTTCAAGGATCGTGGCCGGTACGAAACTCGGTGGGAACGACCGCGGCGGAAAATCCTTGAAGGTCATGACGAAGGCGCCGACGTCGTCCATCGCGCCGTAGACCTGCCCGACATGGTTGAGTTGCCAGTCCCAGAATGTGTTCGAGGTGATGTCAGCCCGCTCGAACGGATCCTGAAGCAGGTTGAATATCTTCTGGAGGCGTAGCTTGGTGAAGGGCTCGGCCCAGACGCCCAGTGTGCCGGGCAGACGCTGCTCGGCGTAGACATACTTGTAGTCGCCCTTGCGCAAGGCCACGAGCAAGCCGTCATCATCCGAGTAGAAGAACTTGTCACGAGCGCTCTTGGTGCCGTTGTTGTTACCGGCCGTGCCACTGACGTTGCGCAGGAATGCGGTCTGGTCGAACCCGTCGAGATGGACCTTGTAGTTGATGCCGTTGGCGGTGTACCCGGCGCTCAGCTTGTTGACGATGTCGGGCTCACCTGCCGCCGAGCACAACGTCGGAATCCAGTCGTTGTGGCTCATCAGCTCATTGGTGACCGTGCCCGGCTTGATGACGCCCGGCCAGCGCACCAGGCACGGCACGCGGAAAGCGCCTTCCCAGTTGGTGTTCTTCTCGGAACGGAACCAGGTCATCGCGCCGTCCGGCCAGCTGTTCATGTGAGGACCGTTGTCGCTGGAGTAGACGACGATTGTGTTGTTGGCGATCCCCATATCGTCGAGGGCTTTGAGCAGAGTACCCACCGTATCGTCATGCTCCTGCATGCCGTCGATGTATTCGCTGTCGCCATGCGTGTAGCGGCCGCGATGATCGGTACGCACATGGGTGCGCAAATGCATGCGCGTGGCGTTGAACCAGCAGAAGAACGGTTTGCCGGCGGCCTGTTGCCGTTTCATGTAGTCGATGGCCGCGGCCGACGTCTCGTCGTCGATCGTTTCCATGCGCTTCTTGGTCAGCGCGCCCGTATCTTCGATGGTCTGTTTGCCGATCTTGCCGAAGCGGGGGTCTACGGTCGGATCGTCGCGGTCTGCCGCCTTGCACCTCAGCACGCCTCGGGGGCCGAACTTGGCGAGGTAGCTGGGGTCTTTGGGATAGTCGGGTAGTTCCGGCTCCTCCTCGGCGTTGAGATGATAGAGATTGCCGAAGAATTCGTCGAAGCCGTTGACGGTCGGCAGCGACTCGTTGCGGTCGCCGACGTGGTTCTTGCCGAACTGTCCGGTGCCATAGCCGAGATTTTTGAGGAGGCCGCCAATCGATGGGTCGAGCTGGCTCATGCCCATCGGCGCACCGGGAAAGCCGACTTTGGTCAGGCCGCTGCGAATGCCGTGTTGGCCGGTCAGGAACGCCGCGCGACCCGCCGTGCATGATTGTTCGCCGTAATAGTGGAGGAACTTGATCCCCTCGCGTCCGATGCGATCGATGTTGGGCGTCTCGTAGCCCATCAATCCGTTGGAGTAGGCGCTGATGTTGGCGATGCCGATATCGTCGCCCCAGATCACGAGAATGTTGGGCTTGCCTGCCGCTGGCTGAGCTGCCGCCGGCGCGCGAGAGGGCGCTGCTTGCTGCGCTTGCGCCAGTGCTTCCGAGGTCAGCGTCGCTGCTGCGACGATCGATGATGTTCCAAGGAGCAGATTTCTGCGGTTGATCGTTTGTTCAGCGTCGGAGGAATTGTTCTTGTTCTTTAGTTCGCCGCTCATTTCTACGCTCCCTGTGTTTCATTGGTCGTTCACGTCAGCCGCTCGGCGTTGCTGCCAGGCGGTCACGCCACGCTATTGCGTGACTTGAAAACTCCTCTGCATCTTCTCGACGATCTGATCGATGCTGAAGCTCGACGGCCGCTGACTCGGGGGAAATTCCTTGAAGGTGGCGAGGAACTCCCCCACAATTCTAGGCGCAGCAATGAACACACCCGCGCCGTCCGTCATGAGCCAGTCGTAGTAGGTGTTCGACGTGATATCCGCGCGCTCGTAGGGGTCCGAGCGCAGATCGAAGATTTTCGGCACGCGCAATTTGGTAAACGGCTCGGCCCAAATTCTTAATGTACCTTGCGCACGCTGCTCTTCGAAGACGACTTTCCAGTTCTCGTAGCGCAGAGCCACCACGTCGCCATCATCGTCGAAGTAGACAAACTCCTTGCGCGCGCTGCGCTCCTGCTGACCCGTGAGGTGGGGAAGCTGGTTATATCCGTCGAGATGGACCTTGAACGTTTTGCTTCCGGCCTGGTGCCCCCTCAGCAGCTTGTCCTTGATATCCGGTTCGCCCGCGACCGCCAGCAGGGTCGGCATCCAGTCGAGCGCGCTGATCGTCTCGTTCGAGATCGAGCCGGGTTGAATTCGTCCTGGCCAGCGGATCATGCACGGCACGCGGAACGCGCCCTCCCAGTTGGTGTTCTTTTCGCTGCGGAACGGCGTCGTTCCCGCATCCGGCCAGGAGTTCTGATGCGGCCCATTATCCGTGGTGTAGATCACGACGGTATCGTTACCGATGCCGAGATCGTCGATAGCCTTGAGCACCGTTCCGATCGTCGCATCGTTTTCGATCATGCCGTCGGCGTATTCGGTCCTGGCCGTCAGCCCGGGCGGGCCACGATGGGACTCCCGTACATGCGTGCGAAAGTGCATTCGGGTCGTGTTGAACCAGCAGAAGAATGGCGTGTTGGCCTTCGCCTGACGTTGCATGAAATCGATGGCGGCAGCCGATGTTTCGTCGTCGATCGTTTCCATCCGTTTCTTGGTGAGTGCGCCGGTGTCCTCGATGGTCTGCTTGCCGACCTTGCCCCAGCGCGGATGTTCGGTCGGATCGTCGCGATCCGACGCCTTGCAACGCAGCACGCCCCGTGGGCCGATCTGGTCCCGCATACCGGTCGGATAAAAGCGGTTCTCCGGATCTTCCTCGGCGTTGAGGTGGTAGAGATTGCCGAAGAATTCGTCGAAGCCGTGCACGGTTGGCAGATATTCATTGCGGTCGCCGAGGTGGTTCTTGCCGAACTGCCCGGTGGCGTAACCAAGCGGCTTCAACTCTGCGATGGTCGCGTCTCGCGCTTGCAGACCCACGGTCGCGCCGGGAATGCCCACCTTTGAAAGGCCGGTGCGCAGCGTGCATTGGCCAGTGATGAACGAGGACCGCCCCGCCGTGCAGCTCTGCTCGGCGTAATAGTCCGTGAACATCATGCCTTCTTTCGCGATGCGGTCGATGTTCGGCGTGCGATAGCCCATCACACCAAAGGAATAGGCGGAGACATTGGTCTGTCCGATGTCGTCGCCGAAGATCACGAGGATGTTCGGCTTGCGGCCGGACGCCGATGAAGCCGCCGGGCTCGCGGCTGAACCCGGCGCCGCTTTCTGCGCTTGCGCCAGTGCCTCCGATGTCAGCGTCGCCGCGGCGACGATGGACGAAGTTCCCAAAAGCAGTTTTCGGCGATTGATCGACTGGTCAGCCCCGGACTGGGTGTTGTTCTTCTCCAACTCGCTGCTCATGCGATACTCCCTATCTTGCTATGTTGCAGCAGACCCTTCTTGTTCGCGATGAACAACGAGAGGCGTCCGCATCACGCAGCGGAAGCCGACATGGCTGGTTGAAGTATCGATCGGCTCGGCGTGGCGCGCCGCGGGGCGGTAGCGACGGCAATAGTTCGGCGCGCAGAGATGCGAGCCGCCCTTCAAGACTTTGCGCGGGATGCGGATGTCGGGTTGACATGGATCAAAGCTCGCCTCCTCGCGGCCGCCGAGGGGATTTCTGGGAATGCAGCAAGGCTTTGCGGTATCGGCGGCATGCTTTGACGACCACCAATCCGAGGTCCACTCCCAGACATTGCCGATCATGTCGTGGAGGCCGTAGCCGTTCGGCGGGAAAGCCATGACCGGCGAGGTACGCTTGAACCCATCCTCGCCGAGATTCTGGACCGGGAAATTGCCCTGCCAGACGTTAGCCATGTGCTTGCCGCCCGGCATCAGCGCATCCCCCCAGGCGAACTCCTCGCCGTCGAGGCCGCCGCGCGCGGCGAACTCCCATTCCGCTTCCGTCGGCAGTTCCTTGCCGGCCCAGCGGGCATAGGCGGCTGCATCGCTGTAGGAGACATGCACGACCGGATGGTCGTCGAGGCCCTTGATGTTGCTGCCGGGGCCGTAAGGATGGCGCCAGTTGGCGCCGCGCGTGAAGGACCACCATTGGCTCCAGTCGGTGAGATCGGTGATGCGCGGCAGCGGCTCGAACACCAGCGAGCCGGCGTAGAGCATCTCCTTCAGCGCGCCGGGATAGTCCTTGGGGTCGGGAACGATCTGCGCCTCGGTGACGTGGCGGGTCGCGTTGACGAATTGTTTGAACTGCCGGTTGGTGACGGGGGTGCGGTCGATCCAGAAACCGTCGACGGAGACGCGGTGGCTCGGCGCCTCCTCGGGATAATGATGGTCGGATCCCATACGGAAGGTCCCGCCGGGAATGAAGACCATCTCGCCGGTCTTCACGTCGTCCGGCAACCACTCGCAGTGATCCGTATCCGCCCGCAGCATCGTGGAAACTCCGATACGAGTATTCCACCCGATACTATGGCGCGGACTTCAGCAGGCGTCGACGAGAGCATATTGCCCGGCAGTCTGGACGCATTGTCTGGTCCCCTCTTCTTGGCGCCGAGGGTGTGAGATAGGTGTCGTAGACTTGCGTCAGCATCTCTCCCTCTTTTGCGTACATCCTTCGAGTGCGCGGCAACACTATACCGCCTCCCCCGCCCCGCGGTTCGCAGAGCGATCGTCGCCGATATCGCCTAGGTTGCAAATGGTATCCGAAGATTGGATGCCCGTGATGTGCAGTTTGTGCCAAGACGTCGCGCCGATCGGTGAGGCTTAACGACACATGTCGCAAATTCCTCAATCCACAGTGTCATTTGGCGCGCAGCTCGCGTCAAATTCGGCGATAATTTACCTCAAAGCGCGAACTCGGACTGTCGTACCCACTTCGCGTTGTAGTGGTGTTCAGCCGCCGCCTGCCGCAGAATTGTCGCGCTTGAGTAACAGGGTGGCGCCATGGGCCAATTCCTTCTGGTTGATTCGCGTAAGCTCGACGGCTTCGAAGGTCTTCACCAGGCCGTTCACGGCTCGCACGTCGATGTCATGCAGCTCGGGCGCGGGCGATTGCGCGGATCGCTCTCCCATGTCGGCATCGGCGATTTCTCGCTCAGCATCGGCACCTTCAGCGTCGGCATGCGTACGCAGCGTGTCGCCAGCGACGACAAGCTGATCATCGGGATGCTGCTCGCGGCCGAAGAGCGCGTCACCCACTGGTCCTTCGACATGCGCCTCAACGACGTGCTCGTGATTCCGCCGCTGCTCGAGCATGACGGAATCTTTCACGGTGGATCCGCTTACGCCGCCATGCGCTTCGACATCAACGAGGTCGCATCGCTGTTCGGCGGCGAAGCGAGGCTGAGCAATCCCGACACCTGGCGCAGGCGCGACCATTTCCGGGCGGCCCCCGATAGCGGCGCGATCGCCGCACATCGTCTGGTCCGGATCATGTCACATCTGCGCACCTACAGGAGCGGCCTGACGCCCTCGACCGCCGATTTCTGGAAGCGATCGATCGTCGAATGCATGGCGGCCAACGTGATGTCGTCGCTACCGCCCGACGACACCGGCTGGCTGCCTTCGGCGAGGCGGCTGATCCGCCGGGTCGAGGAGTATCTCGACGAGGCCGGCACGCGCCCGGTGCATGTCTCGGAGATCTGCGCCGCTCTCGGGGTGTCGCGCCGCACCCTCCATCGCGCGTTCCAGGAGGTGTTCGGCTTGGGCCCGGTCAGCTTCCTCAGGCACAAGCGGCTGTGTGCCGTTCATTCCATTCTGCATGAGAGCGTGCCGGGCTCGACGACCGTGGCCGCTGTCGCCATGCAGCAGGGCTTCTACGAGCTCGGGCGGTTCTCGCAGTATTACCATGCGATGTTCGGGGAACGTCCGTCGCAGACCCTGGGAGGACGAACTGTCCCTCGCCTGAGGGTTCAACCCTCTGAGCATGAATTATAGGCGCCCGGTTCGGCTGTGCTGGGGGACGGCTAGGGTCCGACCGATTCCCTCTCCACCGGCCGATTGCACAGCCGTGCACCGGCCCCAACGCGGTGGCCGCGGGTGGTGTTGCGCAATTGCAACGCAAGTAAGGCTTTGAATTTGCTGGATTTTGGCTCCCCGGGCTGGATTCGAACCAGCGACCATCCGATTAACAGTCGGATGCTCTACCGCTGAGCTACCGAGGAAAGGGCGAACCAGTCGTTCGCGCGCGGCTGCGTATAACAAAGCCGCTTGCGCTTGCAAAGGACGAATTCGCGATCTTGCACAATGCGCCGAGGAAGGGCCGCCGCCCCTCCCCTGGCTCACGTCAGGTCAAGCTATTCGGCGACGAAGGACGTGGTCTTGGTTCCGGAGTCGTAGCGCAGCCGAAGCGCGGTGATCTTGCAGAGGTTGACGTTCTTCCAGAGCACGGATTCGTCATAGTTCTGCCAGTCGACGCGGATGTTCCAGACACATCCCTCGTCGTCCTCTTCGAACTCGACATAGGTGCTCGCCTGGTTCTGCAAAACCTTTTCGAGCTCGTTCTCCCATTCGTCCAGGCCGTCGTCCGGCGCGTTGAAGCCCAGGAATTTGATGGCATAGCCGGTCTCGTTGACGACGGTGACGTTGCGGGCGTCGGCCGCGAACGACGGCGTAGCGGCGATCGCAAGACCGATCGCGATCAGTCCGGACAGAAAATACTTCATGTGAAATTCCCCCGATCGAAAGAGGCTCCGGTGCCTGACGTCGATCCGCGCAGGCACCGCGGCAACAAATGGCGTTGCCTCGAAGAATTCACCCGGAGCGCGATCGAGTGGTTCAACACGCGATCGATCGACGCTCCGGAGCGTGCGCGACGCGAGACGCGCACGGGCAGTTCATATCGATTCGAATTCTCCGCAGCAATGAACCGGCGTTCATAGATCGGCGGTGTTTGTTTTCTCCGGCACGGGCGCCGGCACTGCGGCGCCGTTGCTCTTTCCCGTCACGGCGCCGACCAGCGCTTTCACGGGATCCTCGCCCGGCGCAAACCCGCTCTGGCGCAGGATCTCGTCGATCATCGGACGCAGCGCGTGCACCTTGAGGAGCTCGCCCGCAAGCCCTTCGCCGAAGCCGACATTGCCGCCGCCGGTGCCATTGCCGCCGAACGCGCCGCCGGTGTGCAGGATGCGGACGTCCTTGAGATTTCCGATCGGCTTCACCATCTCGGCTAGCGCCGAGGGCATGGTCTCGATCCGCTTCTTGGCGAGCTCGAAGTCGATGACGTTGGCACCGAGCTTGTTCTGCGCCTCATTCTTGAGCGTGATGATTGCGGCTTCGGCCTCGCCGATATTCCTGACGCCGACAGCCTTGATCTTGTTGGACTCGGCTTCCGCGGTGGCCAGCGTCTTGACGGCCTCGGCGCGATCGAGCGAAGCCCTCTTCTCGGCTTCGGCGGCGACGATCAGCTCGGTCGACTTGCGCTCGGCCTCGGTGCGCGCGGCGAGCACCTGGGTGAGACGGGCACGGTCGGCGACCTCGACCGCGCGGGCGGTCACCACCTTTTCCTCCGCGGAGACGGCGACCGCTTCCGCGGTCTTGGCCTCGGCGACGGCTTCCGAGGTCTGCTTGCTCTTGGCCGCGATCTGGATCTCGTTCTCCTGCGTGGCGATCTGGATTTCGCGCTGCGCGTCGGTCTTGCGCTTGTTGATGGCGAGATCCGACTCGATGACCGCGGTTTCCTTGACCTGCTTGGCGCCGGCCTCCTTCTCGGCCACGGCGCGGTCGGTATCGATGCGGGCGTTCTCCTCGGTCAGGCGCGCCGTCTGCGTCGCAGTCGCCACCTCGGCGCGGGTGCTCGCGGTCTTGTTGGCGATGTCGCGCTCCTGGGAGAGCTCGGCCTCCTTCTTGGTGCGCTCGATGGTCAGGGTCTGCTGCCGCGCCTCGAGGTCCTTTTGCGCAATCGCCACCTCGTTGTCGCGCACGATCGAGTTGCGGTCGCGCCGGCGCGTCTCGGTAACGGTCTTCAGCTGGGTCAGACCTTCGGCGTCGAAGAAGTTCTCCGGGTTGAAGAATTTGACGTCGGTCTGGTCGAGCTTGGTCAGCGACACCGATTCAAGCTCGAGACCGTTGGATTTCACGTCCGATTCCACGGTCGCCTGCACATGCTTGACGAAGTCGCTGCGCTTCTCCTGCAACTCCAGGATGGACATGGTGGCTGCCACCGAACGCAGGCCGTCGACGAATTTTGCCTCGACCTGGTTGCGCAGGGCTTCGGCGTCATTGGTCAGCGCGCCCAGCGTCTGGCTCGCGAGCGCAATGCTCTCATCGTCAGGACGGACGCGCACGTAGAACTCGGCGACGATGTCGACGCGCAGGCGGTCCTTGGTGATCAGGGACTCCCGCTCCTTGCGCTCGACGGTGAGCCGCAGCGTCTTCAAATTGACGCTGGCATAGGAGTGGAAGATCGGCAGGATCATGGCGCCGCCGTCGAGCACGACCTTCTTGCCGCCGAGGCCGGTGCGCACGAAGGCCTCGTCGCGGGTGGCGCGCTTGTAGAGGATGGTGAAGACGATCCCGAGGACGACGATCAGCGCGACGCCGATCATGGCCGGGACTGCAATGTCGAACATGACTTTCTCCGATAAATGACTGGTCAGCTGCTTAGAGGCGGCTTGGAAGGTTTCAGTTCATCGTCGGCCTTCACCGCCACGAAGCGGGTGCCGGCGCGATCGACCGGCAGGACCATGGTTCCCTGCGGCAGGGGCAATGATGACGGTGCGGCGACCGCCCACACGAAATGGCGGTTGCCGTGGATGTCGGCGACGCTGACGCGGCCGGGCGGCCCCTGATCGAGCGGGCCGATCACGACCTCGCCGACGCGGCCGACGAGATCGCCGAGGCCGACGGCATAGCTTTCATCCTTGGGAATGACCCGCGCGATGCCCCTGCTTGCGGCGCGGACCAGCGGAATCGAGACGGCGACCGCTCCGACCGACGCGAGCGTTGCCGGCAAGGGACCCGCCACCATCCGCGCGATGTCCTGGATCAGGAAGCCGGAGATGGAGAACGCGCCGAGCAGCAACAGCAGGAAGATCAAGAGCGGCACGCCGCCGACATTGATCCAGGAGATGGCGTTGATCACGCCATTGTCGCTGGGGTGACCAAAATCGATGTTGGTGCCGAGCATCTCGCTCAGCGAGGCCCCGACCAGCATCGAGACCACCTCGATCGAGCCGACGATGAGGATCATGGCCGCCGCGATCGCGAACGGCCTGACCTCCGGCGACATCACGTGTTCGAGCAGAGCGCTCATGACACATTACTCAGGAGCGCGACTTCAACCGCGCCAGCCGCGCTGCAATCTCCTTCTCGCGATGCAACGTGCTGAGCTCGTCGATGTCGCTTGAGTACGGGATGGAGGCCGGAACGCCGGTGGCGCGCGCCACCGCCCTGCCCGCACGCAATGCCTTCGCCGCCGCCGAGGCACCGCCGGACTTCCGGGGCGACGTCGAGGCCTGATGGCTTGCCTGAGCCTCGCTCTTTTCGAGATCGGCGCGGCGTTGCTCGGCATCCTGGAGCGCTGACAGCACGGCGCGCAGCGACGTCACGCACTGCTCGATCTTCTCGTTGTTCTCGTCGATGGCGCGGGAGAGCACCTCGAACTGCGCCTCGAGGTCCATCTGCCGCGCGATGCCGGCGCGGGCGAGATCGTCCCGGCAATCAGCAATCGCACCTTCGATCTTGGGCGCAAGATCGGTCATCTCGCGTTCGATCTCGGTGCGGCGCGCGTTGAGACGGTATTCCTCGGCGCGCGCGGCCGCGAGCGCATCGCGCGCTTCGCTCTCCGCGCGCTCGATCTCGCGGATGGCTTGGCCAACCACGTTCAGCTTGTTCTTCCCCTCCGCCTGCTCGATCGCGTCATAGGCGATCCCGGCGATCAGACGCCCGACCCGGGACAGGAAGTTGTCGGGGGCGGCAGCGATGGTATCCATGGCGTTCTCCTCCTCTGGCAGATTGTTCGGCGTGACGCCGTAGTGAACTTCGAAACCGTCGTCGGTGCGGATCAGGTGCGCGGGAGCGCTCTGCCCCCAACCCTCGGCATAGCCGGCATAGTCGAAGGGCACGCTGAAGCGCCCTTCCACGGTTGCAATCGAAATGGTGGCGGGGCCCTTGATCTTGGCGAGCTTGTCGTCGAGCGGCAGGCGGCGGCCCTGCGCGGCGCGATAATCGGCGCGGTCGCGCAGGCCCAGCGTCACTAGCCGCGACGGCAGCGCGGTTTCTTTCCGGATCGGCTCATAGGCATGGGCATGGAGCAGGACGACGTTGGAGCCGACGTTATGGCTCCGCGCCACCTCATCCAGGATCTCCATCATGCGGTCATAGGCCCTGAACGTCGCCTCCATGGCGGCCTTGGCGGCCGGGTCAGGGGCAAGCCTGTAACGCAGCGCGGACGGCGCGTTTTTGGACGACGGGCTCATGGAAAGCACTAAAGCACCATTTTGGTGCTTTAGAAAGGGGAAGTATGATCACGTTCCACTGATCCTAGGGCACTCTATGGATTGGTCGCTGGCGGCCGTTGGTGCGTTCAAGGCGGCGGATCACTCCTAGATCACCGCCGATCAAGACTTCTTGCACGCGCGGGTTGCAATTTGAGACGAAGTGGAGGGAGCGTTTGGCGACTGCCACTCTCGTGTCCCGGCCGCGTTGCAACGTGGAACGTTACGGCGCCAAGCCGGGACCCGGAAAGCCGCACCGTAGCTGTGGCATGGGCCCCGGCTCTGCTGCGCATCAGTTCGTGCCGCAGCGACCGGGCTGCGAAAGCCGAGCTCACGGCCGCCGGCACACCAGGTCGATCTCGATCAGCGCATCATAGGCGAGCCCGGTGACGCCGACACACGTGCGAGCCGGCAAACGATCCGGTGCGAAGAAGCTGCGATAGGTCTCGTTCATTGAGGCGTAGTCTTCCTTGAAACGCGTCAGATAGATCCGCGTCATCACGACGTGCTCGAGGCCGAGATCGAGGCCGGCGAGCACCACCTTCAAATTCTCCATCACGGCCCGCGTCTGCGCCTCTATGCCGTCGGGCAGCACACCCGGCGCCTGCGGCGTGTCCGGCATCTGGCCGGTGACGAAGACAAACCCGTCGGTCTCGACGGCGTGGCTGAAGGGCGCGACCGGCTTCGGTCCGCCGCTGATCATGTGGAATTTCACTTGAGGTGTCCTTGTTAAGGCAAGTCTCGGAACAGGCGCTTGCTGAGGATGGCGTGCACGCCCCAATTGCCGTCGACGACCTGGGTGACGCCGAAATCAACGGCCGCCGACATCAGCGCGATCGCCTCGTCCTCGCTGAGGCCCTTCACGTTCATCAGGAAGCGCCGCATTTTCCGGAACGCATCCTTCATGGCGAGGTCGAGCGAGGATTTTGTGTAGACTTCGCTTTGGCCCTGCGCGCCGAACTCGGCGAGATAGTTGGGATGGCTGAAGCCGGTCAGCACCCAGTCGGTCTCGGTCTCGATCAGGGGATAGGAGAGATCGGCAAAGGGCTGGCCGGCCAGATCGGCCTTCTTATGCAGGATCATCTCGAACGTCCCTGTCATCGAACATTCGATCGCGGTGCCGCTGAGTTCGCCGTCCCCCTGGGTGGCATGGGAATCGCCGACCGACAGCAGCGCGCCGGGCACGGAGACCGGAAGGTAGACGGTCGACCCCTTCCCCAGTCGCCAATTGTCGAGGTTGCCGCCGAAATAGGACGGCGGCACGGAGTCGACGAAATCGACCTCGCGCGGCGCCACCGCGATCACGCCGAAATGCGGCCTCAGGGGAATGCGGATGCCGTCGAGTACGGCATGCCGGCGCTTCACTGTGGCAGGCGCGACGGGGACGCCGGGATAGTCGTAGGTGGCGTGCACGACGCCGAAGGGGTCGGTCTGTGGCTCCCAGCGATAGGAATAAAGCGCCCGGGCGTGCGGCTCCTCGGGATCGTCGAAGATCTCGTAGATGGTGACGACCTCGCGCGGCTTGGGACCGCCGAGAAACTCGTTGTAGTGATAGCCCCACCAGGCCGCGACCGAGGAGCCGAACACGCGGCCGGCATGGTTCGGATTGCGGCTCGCACGCGGCACGATGTCGAGGATGCGCACCTCCAGCACGTCGCCGGGCTGGGCATCCTTCACCGCGACCGGCCCCGTGCAGATGTGCACGCCAAATCCTTCGCCGGCGCCGCGGCCGAACACACTCGCGTCCATCGGACCAGCGCCGCGACGATCGACGTTCTTCTTGTCCCGTGTCCAGCCGAACACGCTTTCAGCACCGGCATCGCCCGCGATCATCATCTCGGGCGCGTCGGAGGCGTGCTGCGTCAGCGTCTCGATGGTGATGGTGTCGCCCGAGGCGATCTCGATTTGCGGCGATAGCGAGCGGCTGAAAAAACCCCAATGGACGCGGCTGGCTTCGACCGGCAGATGGTGATGCCTGCGTTCCGCGGTCGTCCGCTCCTCAGTGCCGGCGCAAGCAGCGGTGCTGCGTGCTTCGACTCTAGAATGCACGCGGAGCTGCGCCAGGGCCTCCTGCGGCCAGCCGCGCTGGCCGGCGATGCCGTGCTGCAAGGTCGCCCGCTCCGCCTCCTGCTGGCGGAATTCGCGCGGCGGCAGGCCGAAGCGATGACGGAAGGCGCGGCTGAAATGTGCGGAATCGCCAAAGCCGTAGGCATAGGCGATCTCCGAGATCGAACGATGCGCCTCGGTCGGATTGGACAGATCGGCCCAGGCACGCTGGAGGCGGCGCTCCCGGACGTAATGGGTGAAATTGTCGCCGACCGTCTCGAACAGCTTTTGCAGGTAGCGCTCGGAAATCCCCTCGGCCTGCGCGACGCGCGCCGGTGCCAGTTCGGGATCGTCGAGCCGCCGCTCGATGGTCTGGCAGATCCGATGCAGCAGCGCGGCCTGCGTCGCGCTCGATCCGGCATCGGACGTCGAGGCCGCCAGTTGATGCGCGAGCGTCAGGAGCAGATCAACGAGCGACTGCGCGACCGAATTCCACTCGGCATCGCTCAGCGTGTCGAGCGTGCGCGCGGTCGCGTCCAGCAGACGCGAGAACACATCGGCAAAGCCGCTGGGTGGAACCACGCGGGGCTCGCCGAGCCGCGGCTTGCCCGAGAGGCGTCCGTGCAGCGCTTCGGAGGTCACCGACAGCACGATGGCCCGCATGTCACGCTGGAACACGATGCTCCAGTCCCCGCTCCGCGGCAGCAGGACGAGATGGCCGACCGGAACGATGCGGTGGCCGCCGGCGCTCTTCAGCACCATGCCGTCCTCGACCGGGATCAGCGCGATCGGAAGGTCTTCATTCGTTTGCGATAGCGGCGCGACGCTTTGCGCGCCAGCCGCCATCCGCGTCAGCGCAACACCTGCGGTGTGGCGATGCGATGCCGTTGCGTGTCCGTCAAAGAAGGAATGGCCGGTCGCCGGTTGCAGGCCGACCGCCGCCAGCACATCCCGCCAGGCTTCGGGGCGGTCGTCTTGCGCGTAGGACTCGCTCGTGAACGGCCGGAAGCTCATCGGATCAACCCAAATTGCAGTTGATCGAAGCAACCTCTGTGCCAGACGAACGCGGTCATCCGTCGCAGCAACGGGCCGCAAATGACGTTCGCCGCTCATCCCCTCATCCCGAAAACTCGCTGTGTCTCAATGCATTAGTCGCAGCGAAAGATGTTCTTGCGGATCGTGCCGTGGACGCCCCAATTGGCATCCACCACTTGCGTGACGCCGAAATCGGCGCCGACCGACAGCAGCGAGATCGCCTCGTCCTCGCTGAGACCGTGTACGGTCATCAGGAACCGCCGGAGTTTTCTGAACGCATCGCGCATCGCACGGTCGAGGCTCGAGTGATTGGCAATCTCGGTTTGTGCGTCGGCGCCGAGCGCGGCCAGATAGTTCGGATAGGTGAAGCCGTAGAACGACCAGGCGTGATCGGTCTCCAGCATCGGATGGTCGAGGCCCTCCAGACTGGTGCCGGCCAGATCAGCCTTCTTGTGCAGGATGAACTCGAAATCGCCCGTGAGCGAGGTCTCGATCGCGGTGCCGCCGAGCTCGCTGTCGCCTTGCGCGGCGTGGGGATCGCCAACCGAGAAATAGGCGCCGGGGACTGCGACCGGATAAAACATCCGCGCGCCCTTGCCGATGCGCCAGTCGTCGATGTTGCCGCCGGTGTAGCTCGGCGGGATCGAGCTGACGAAATCGGCTTCCGACGGCGCGAGGCCCATGGTGCCAAAATGCAGACGCGCCGGCACCTTCACACTTGCGAGGACGTTCTCGCGCTTCTTGATGGTGGCGTGATCGACGCGCACGCCGGGATAGTCGATGGTCGGATGCACGATGCCGTCTGGGTCAGTTTGTGGCGTCCAGACGTAGTTGTAGACGGCTTTCGCATAGGGCTCGCCTGACGTGTCGAGCTCGAAGATGGTGACGACCTCCCGCGGCTTCGGCTCCTCGATCAAATCGTGATAGTGAAAGCCCCAATTGGCGGCGACGTTGGAGCCGAAGCAGCGGCCGGCGTGGCAGGCGCTGCAGCTCGGCCGCGGCCTGATATCGAGGATGCGCACTTCCAGGATGTCACCGGGCTCGGCGCCTTCGATCGCGACCGGTCCGGTGAGAAGATGCACGCCAACCCCCTCGCCTGCGCCGCGGATAAACGGACCTTCGACCGGCCCGGAGCCGCGGCGCGCGACCGCCTTGTGCTCGCGCGTCCACTGGAACACGCTCTCGGCGCCTGGATCGCCCTGGATCATGCGCTCGTAATCGTCATTGGCGTGATGGGTCAACGTCTCGATGGTGGCGCGGTCTCCCGAGCGCAGCGTCAGGGCCGGCGCGACTTTCTTGGAGAAATAGCCCCAGTGGACGGTTTTCGGCGAAACCGGCAGCGTGAAATGCTTCATGAGGTGGCCTCTTCGGGGAACGCGGTCTTGAACGTAGGGGCAGCGCTCATTGCACGGCCTCCGGAGTCTTGTCGGCTTCCATCACGCTGAGGAAACGCGCCGTCAGCGGATTGCGGGGATTGGTGAGCACCTCGTGCGCCGGTCCCTCCTCGATGATCGTGCCGCCGCTCAGGAAAGCGACGCGGTCGGCGACTTCATCGGCAAAGCGGATCTGGTGCGTCGAGATGATCATGGTGAGACCGTCGTCGATGGCGAGCCGCCGGATCACTTCCAGTACCTCGTTGACGAGCTCGGGATCGAGCGCCGAGGTCGGCTCGTCCAAGAGCAGCACGCTTGGATTGGGCGCCAGCGCGCGGGCGATGGCGACGCGCTGCTGCTGGCCGCCGGAGAGATGTCGCGGCAGCGCGTCGGCGCGATGCGAGAGACCGACGCGGTCGAGCAGCTCGGTGGCGCGACGGTCGGCGTCGATCCGGGTCATACCGTGGACCCAGCGCAAAGGCCCGGCGATGTTTTCGCGCGCCGACAGATGGGCGAACAAATTGAACTGCTGGAACACCATGCCGACACCGACGGTTGCCCGCTCGTTGGCGATGGCCCGGGGTGACAGCAACTTGCCGTCGTCGTCAAAGCCGAGACGGCGGCCGCCGACGCGCACGGTGCCTCCGTCCCAGCTTTCGAGATGGTTGATGCAGCGGAGCAGCGTGCTCTTGCCCGAGCCGCTGGGGCCGAGCAGCGCGACCACTTCGCCGACGCGAACGGTCAGATCGAGGCCGCCGAGCACCTTTTGCGTGCCGTAGCTTTTGGTGAGATCCTTGGTCTCGACCGCGATGTTGTTGCGCGCGATCGTCGCGGAACGCCGCGTGCGCTCCTCTCTGGTCAGAGCAAGCGGCGGCGTGTCGGTCAGCTCTGCCTGCACGGGTTCGGGATCGGCGACGGTCGCCCCCGCGAGCTCCAGCTTGGTGCCGAGATCGACGCGACGCCAGGGCAGATAGTCGGCGAGCTTGCGCTGACGCCCCTTGGCGCGATCGAGATCGAGCAGCCATTCGACGAACAACTGGATGACGCTGATGGCGAAGGTCAGCACGAGGTACAAGAGGCCAGAGGCGAAGAAGATCGAGAAGAAGTCGAAGGTCGAGGACGCAAGCTGCGTCGAGCGCAAGGTCAGCTCCTGGACCGCGACGACGGACGCCAGCGAGGAATTCTTCAGCGCACTGACGGCCTCGTTGCCGAAGGCCGGGATCATGGTGCGGATCGCCTGCGGCGCGATCACCCTCCACATCAGGATCCGCGGCGTCATGCCGAGCGCCTGGCCGGCCGTCACCTGCCCGCGGTCGACGCCGAGCACGCCGGCGCGCAGCATCTCCGCGATGAACGGCGCCTCGTTGCAGGCGAGCGCGAGGCCGGCCGCCAGCACCGCCGGCAGCTTGATGCCGATATGCGGCAGCGCATCGTAGGCGAACACCATCTGCAGAATCAGCGGCGTGCCGCGGAAGATCACGGTGTAGGCCCTGGCGATCGCCGCCAGGGGCCAGAAGCGCGAGAGCTGCATGCCGGCGAGGATCAATCCGAGGATCAATCCGCCACCGAGCCCGAGGGCAGTCACCTCGAGGGTGAGCTCGATGCCCTCGAGCAGATACGGCATGCTCAGGTAATGGAGAAACAGCGACATCAGTCGGCCGTCAGAATGTCCGGTTCCTTGAAGTTGTTCACATCGAGCCCGTGCTTCTTCAGAAGCTCCATATGCGTACCGGCCTTCTGCACCTCGATCAGTGCGGCCAGCACGGCGTCGCGGAATTTCGGCTTGTCCTTCGGGACGGCGATGCCGACCGAATACGGGATCGTCACCGCGACCGCCTTCTCCAGCTTGTCCGGATAGGCCTTCACCGCACTGTCGACGGTATTGACGTCGTTGATGTAGGTGTCGGCGCGGCCGGCCAGGATCGCCTGGATGCAGTTGGCGTTGTTGTCGTAGAGCTGGATTGTCGGCTCGGCCTTGCCGGCCTTCTTGCATTCCGGGATCAGGGCCTGGATCAGGGGCACCTCGACATAGCCGGTGTTTTCGGCGGCCGCCGTGCCGCACATCGACATGTTGATGCCGTTGATGCCCTTCGGATTGCCCTTGGCGACCAGCACGCCGTCGAACACTTTCGAGTAGGTGATGAAGTCGGCGGCCTTGGCGCGCTCCTTGGTGGCGTAGATGTCGGAGATGACGATGTCCGCCTGGCCGGCTGCGAGTGTTGTGAGGAGTGCTGCGAACGTCACCGGCTTGTAGGTCAGCTTGAAGCCGAGGCATTCGCCGATGGCTTCGCCAAGATCGATGTCGAAGCCGATATATTTGCTGGGATCCTTCGGGTCGATCGTCTCATAGCCCGGCGTGTGCGGGTTGATGGCGTTAACGAGGGTCTTGCCCTTCCAGTCCGGATATTTCTCCTGGAGTGCGGCGCAGGCGGCGGGCGCGGCGGCCTGCGCGCTCAGCGGCACCGCGGCGACGAAGCCGAAAGCGATGGTTGCGCCGAGCGCGACCTTGCGCCATGGCAATGATGCGCGTGCGATCCCCCGTGCATGGGGCAATACCCGTGTCTCCATCTCCAGCTCCTTCGAATTGTCATGGCACTGGCCATGTTCCAGATCTCGGGAACGAGCCTAGGTGGAGTGCGGACGGGAAAGCTTGTCCGCGGGCGTACAAAAAATTGGATGAATGGGGCCCGCGAATTGGGCAGCCCGCTGCACAAAAACTGTTCGTGCGTCAGGTGTCCTGCAGCACGCAATTCCGAATTCGGGAGAACCAAATGATCTCGGACAAAGCAATGATCTGCGCGGCAGGAGAATCAATCAGTCAGGATATTTGACATAGATATGACGTTCGCTGACGTAAATGAGGCGCAGGGCAGACGCATCTGTGGACGACATCCACAGCATCTCACCGCTTTCCACAGCTTGTCCGCAGCATATCCACAGGCCGACTATGCCGGATTCGCGAGACCGCACGAGCCACTTGCTGCGCACAAACCCACAGGGCGGCCATGTCAGCCGCCTGCCTGGTCGAAAACGGTGCGGCAAGCCTCGCTCAAGCTTGAGCGGTTACGGCGCAGACACGCCGTGATGGCGCGGACGTTGGGGATCTCGCCGGCGCAGAGCCGGTAGACGTCGGGGGTGCAGGCCCGGCGCTGCTCCGGCGTTCCCTGCTGTGCATTGGCGGCGGAGGCGAACAGCGCCAGGAATAGCCCGACCGTCGAGGCGCGGCGCGCCCGGCTCTTCGCACCCGCAAACCGCAAGAACCTTGCCTTCATGACCAAGTCTCCCGTCTGCCTTGCCCGCCCCCGGCCTTCGCTGGCCGATGTCGTGCCGAGGGGTAGGAGAAATAAATCGCGGGGGATGTGATCTCTTTCACACTGCGGCCAGACGGGAGGAACGTACGGTTCCGCGGGGATTTTAAGGAATCGCTAACCAATCGGAGCCCGATCGCCGGGTCGCTAAAATGCGAACGATCGGCTCAATCGGGTAACAAACCGGCTTTGCGACATTGCGCCATCCGCGTTCTGCGAGGGTGCGATGAGCGAAGCCGAATTCAACTTGCTGCTGGATGCCGTCCGGGACGCCATGGTCTATCAAGATTTCGCGCCCGAGCCGGAGGAGGAATTCGTGCCCCGCTCGTGGTCGTACGTCGCAACGCCCAAAGCCGCCAATGACAATGAGGGCGCCTGGCCCCTTCTGCCGTTTCCGGACGGCTGGTACGCGGCCTGTTGAGACCACTTTCAACGTCAACCGAGGCGCCCGCTCCCGCGGGCGTTTTGCTATCGGCCATGCGCCGGAATGGCGCGGGACCGATCAGGTCTTGACCCGCTCCTCGCCGTCCTGCGGCGCCCGGTCGGGTGCGGCAGGCGGAAAGATGCTGTCATAGATCGCACGGGCCTCGCGAATGAGGCGAGCCCGTTCCAGCTCGGATTTCGGGATAAATCGGACGACGTCGCTCACGTGCTCTCCAGCTCCAGGGGTTCGTGACGCATCACTTCGCAGATGCGAAGTCTATGCCATCGGGCCTGAATCCGGGTGTCCGCCAAGCCCCGGGCAAACCCGGTGTGCACGGCCTGGCAGGCCTCAATCGCGCGCTCGGCGGAACGCGCGGTGAGCCAAAATTTATGATGAAATATCAGGAGGTTGTTATGGAGGCCACGACCAGAATTGAACTGGTGTACACGGTTTTGCAGACCGTTGCGTAACCACTCCGCCACGTGGCCCCGTAAGGGCGGAGCAATATAGGGGATCAATGGCTTAGGCAACCCCGACCGGGCGTTTACGCCTTGGCCCCGCCGGGGCCGGCGAGATATTTCGCAAGAATCGCATCGGTCGGGCCGGCCGCGGTGATCCGCCCCTCCTCCAGCAGGATCGCGCGGTTACAGGTGCTCTGGATCAGCTCGATGTCGTGGGAGGCCAGCACCAGGATGCCGGCACGGGCCACGATCTCGTCGAGCCGCTGCCGCGCCTTCCAGCGGAATTGCTGGTCGCCGACGCCGATCCATTCGTCGAGCAGCACGATCTCGCCTTCCACGGCGGTTGCGACCGCGAAGATCAGGCGCAGCATCATGCCGCTGGAATAGGTCCGCAGCGGCAGGTCGAGCCGGTCACCGAGCTCGGTGAACTCGGCGATCTCCGCCCGCCGCGCATCGATCTCGGAGCGCCGTGCGCCGATCACGAGACCGCGGCGCACGATGTTCTCGTAACCTGTCGCTTCCTCGTCGAACCCGGCCGACAGGTCGAACAGCGACAGGCAGCGGCCGAGCACGTCCACGCTGCCCGCGGTCGGATGATAGATGCCGGCGAGAACCCGCAGCAGCGTGGTCTTGCCGGCGCCGTTGGCGCCGATGATGGCGACGCGGTCACCGGCGCGGATGTCGAGACTGACGTCGTTGAGCGCGGAGACGATGTGCGGCACCGCCGGCGTCCGGCGCAGCGTCACCGCGCTGACGAAGCGGCTGCGCAGCGAACGGTCGCGGAACGACAGCACCGGAAAGTTGACCGAAACATTGCGAAGCACGATGTGGGCAGCAAGGCTCATGCGCGCCTCACAGCCAATACGCCACGCGGTGGCGGTATTTTGCGTAGCAGCCGAAGGCGATGACGGCTACGACGATCGCATAGATCGCCCCGAGCAGCCATTGCTGCGGATCGGTCGGCTGCGACAGCAGCGGCCTGCGCACGAGGTCGAGCAGCGTCGCGAACGGATTGGCGCGGATCAGCCAGTAGAACGCGGTGCCGCGCAGGGCGTCCTCGGTCCAGATGATCGGCGTCAGGAAGAAGATGAATTGCAGGCCGCTGACGATCGCCGTGCCGATATCGCGAAAGCGCGCGCAGAGCATGCCGAGTGCGACCGAAGCGCAGAGCAGAACGATGAGCAGAATCGCAAAGCCGGGCACCGCGAGCAGCGTGCTCCCATGCAGCGGCCAGGGCATCACGATGTAGAGCAGCACCACGATCACCAGATGATGCGCGAAGATGAGCACGTTGCGCGCGATCATCTGGAGCACATGCACGATCAGCGGCGCCGGCACGGCCTTGATCAGGTGGCCCGACGCCACGAAGATGCTTGAGCCTTCCTGGAGCGTCGTCGCGATCAGGGTCCAGACGATCAGGCCGACGGCGAAGGGCGGCAGGAAACCGGCGATGTCCTGCTTGAACAGTGCGGCGTAGACCGTGCCGACACTTGCGATGGTTGCTGCCAGCGTCAGCGTGATCCAGAGCG
This sequence comes from Bradyrhizobium sp. LA2.1, assembly GCF_040547725.1. Lineage (NCBI taxonomy): Bacteria > Pseudomonadati > Pseudomonadota > Alphaproteobacteria > Hyphomicrobiales > Nitrobacteraceae > Bradyrhizobium > Bradyrhizobium sp. LA2.1. Next base: position 93,676 of record NZ_JBEPQI010000008.1, on the reverse strand, counting down.
GGCCGATCACGGTGCGCCGGTAACGCAGCGAGATGTCCATCAGCGCGAGCGTGCCCCACCGATCGGGCCGCGCCGCCTGTGCAAGGATTTCCTTCGCCGCGGCCTGAATGCGACTGCCCCTTCCGCTTCCGGCTTTCCGATGCTGCGAAGATAACAGTTCGCGGCCCATCGGCCGATCGTCTCTACCCGCCCGTCTCGCGCGGGGCAATCAACCGTACGGAGGATTTAAGCGCGAGTCAGCTGCGCTTGCTGCGCCGGACACCGCGCCGGCGGTCCTTGACCGGCGGTTTTGGCGCCAATTCCGGCATTTCGGCCTGAACCTCGCGGTAGCGCGTCAACATCCGTTCAAAACCGGCATTGAGCGTCTCGGCGATATCGGGGCGCTTCTCAAGACTGGCCAGGATGGTCGCGGCCGCCTCGATGGTCGACAGCCCGTCTTTCCGCGGCTCCTTGCGCAGGCGTCCGTATCGGGAGGGATGCGCCGGGTTGAGGATCACGCGCTGGCATTTGAGCATCCAGGGATTGCGCCACCACAGCGCCTTGGCCTGGCTCCAGGTGCCGTCGAGCAGCACCACGCCTTCGAGCTTGCCGAGGATCGAGCGCTGGTTCTCCGCGACTTCGCCCTTGCGGTTGAGCGCCAGGATCTCGCCCTCGGTCTCCAGATCGGCCGCGCGCGCCGAGCCAAGATAGAGCACGGCCCAGTGCGAGGCGTTCTCGACCGGCCGCGCCAGCGCCTTGGACAGGCTCGACCAGGACAGGCCGACCCGCACCGTGGCATCGGCAAAGTGCTTCGCAAGCAGCCGGGCGGTGCCGAGCGCCCTGTCCTGCTCCTGCGGATGCTGGAGGATCAGGAGCGAGAGCCGGTTCTTGATGGGCGTGACACTGTCGCAGATGCACAGCGGCATCGGCTTCTGGCAGTGCGGGCATTCGGGGATCGGATCGGCCGGCGCGGCGGCTGTGGGGTTCGACATGGTCGCCGCTATACGCTTGAAGCGGCGGTTCAACAACTCTCTTGCCGGGAGTGGCGCCGCCATAGCCCCGAACCTCGGCACACGACAAAAAGACCACCCGAAGGCGGTCTCGTTGCGTTGGTATGCCGAATGCGTCGACCGCTCTGCTAGACCGGCGTTCCGGCAGCGTCTCTCCAATACACAGTATCATCCGCGGCCACGTTGGCGACCCAAATCGGCTTGTTGAGGTCGGTGTCGTAGAACTGAGCACCTACGTCGACATGGGCTTTGGGGCGGGGATTGGGAGGCGATGGTCATGAAGTGTGGTGGTCGGGCCGTAGTACACGGTCCAGTTGGCTGCCGAATGACGTTATCGCTCGGACTTGGTGACGTCTTGGAGGGTACGATCGTTCTACAAGGTTGCTGCGTTGCGTGACGTTCCGCGCTCGAAGGCCCTTCGTCCCGTGCGCTCTTTCGTCTTCGCAATGAGGTGTACGGCGGCTTGAGCCCGACGTGACTTGGCTGTCGGGCTCACGGCACGGGGCGTTTGCGCATGAACGCCGTCAAGACCGTCTTGAACGGAGCCGGCGTGCAGTGCTGAACCGCTAGCAACAGCGAATAAAGCAGCTTCGATCCGAAATAGTAGGCCGGCTCCGCGTCCCACGGGATCACATACAGATCGTATCGGGAGGCGGGAAAATGCCGTTTGAACGCGCTGGCAGTGTTCAGCCGATAGACGGCCGGGAAGACATCCTCGCCCTTGCGGTCGTCCTGGGCCGACTGGATGATGCGGGCATGCAACCGGTCGGGGATCATCCGGTTGGCGAGTGCGATGTATCCATAGCGGTTGGGCGTTCGCGCGCAGATCCAGCCGCCCGGCTTGAGCACGCGGTCGAGTTCACGGGCGGCTCTGGCAGGATCCTGGAGATGCTCGAACACGAAATCCGATACGATCACGTCGATGGATTGATCGGCGATCGGAAGCTCTCCGTCGGGTGTGATCACGAACGCCCGATCCAGCGCCTTGTTGGTCGTTACGGCCGGGTCGACATCCACCCCGACGAGCTCGCGCACCCGTCCCTTCAACGACCGCAGACTGCGCCGGTAGGCGACCGAATCCTCGCTCTGGCCGGCGCCTCGCCCGGCGCCAAAGTCCAGCACGACGGAATCCGGTCCAACCAAGGCCCCGACCCGCTGCCAGAACTGAATCGTGCCATCGACCCGAGAGAATCCACCCGCCGCAATCTCCGGGAAAAAGTGCGATCCGACGGTATTAGCCATTTGGCCAATCACTCCAAAGCAACACGAGCCAACCGATTTCCGCTCGCCCACAAGGTTTCCCAAGCACGTCACACATTCTCGGGGCGGGATTCCGTTCGAATGCAACAGCTTCGGGCGGCGCGACGAGCGAAGGCCGCGCCCGTCTCCGTTCTGTAACGAGCTTTGTTGACAGAAATGAGAAGTAACAGCCTTTATGAGAACAGATGTTAATTTGACAACATCAAATGTTAGGGGATCGAGCCGACTGACGGTGTCGGAACGTGCGCGATACTTGGCCTATTCCGCCGGTGCGGCCAGCGGGCGCGGCTCGGAACGGCGGCGCAGGCGGTCGATCAGCAGGTAGATCACGGGCGTGGTGTAGAGCGTCAGGATCTGCGAGACGAACAGGCCGCCGATGATGGTGATGCCGAGCGGACGGCGGAGCTCCGTGCCGGGACCGGTCGCGATGACCAGCGGAATGCCGGCGAACAGCGCCGCCATCGTCGTCATCAGGATGGGGCGGAAGCGCGCCTGGCAGGCCTCGAAGATCGCCTCCGCCGAGGACAGGCCGCGCTGGCGCTCGGCATCGAGCGCGAAGTCCACCATCATGATGCCGTTCTTCTTGACGATGCCGATCAACAGGATGATGCCGACGAAGGCGATCACCGTCAGCGGCGTGTTGGTGAGCTGCAAGGCTAGCAGCGCGCCGAGCCCTGCGGACGGCAGCGTCGAGATGATCGTCAGCGGATGGGCCAGGCTCTCATAGAGCACGCCGAGCACGATATACATCGCCACCAGCGCGCCGAGGATCAGCAGCGGCTGGCGGCCGCTGGTCCTGGCGAAATCACCGGCATTGCCGTCAAAACTGCCGCGAATGCCTTCCGGCATGTGCAGCTCCTCGATCGCGCGCTGTACGTTCTGGGTCGCGGTCTGGAGCGGCACGTCCGGCATCAGGTTGAACGACACCGTGGTCGAGGGAAACCCCTGCGAATGGTAGACCGCCAGCGCAGCGAGCCCGCGCGTCGCATGCACCACGGCCGACAGCGGCACCTGCGCGTCATTGGCACCAGCGACATAGATGCGATCGAGGTTGGATGGGTCGACCTGGAATTTCGGGTCGATCTCCAGCACGGTCATATACTGGTTGCGCTGGGTGTAGATGATCCCGATCTGCCGCTGCGAAAATGCGTTGTTGAGCGCGTTGTCGATATCCTGGACCTTGACGCCGAGCGCCGAGGCCTTCTGGCGGTCGATCGAGAGCGTGAGCTGAAGCCCGCCGGGATCGCGGTCGCTGGAAATATCGGTGATGCCCTCGACGCTCTCCATGCGCTTGGCCACGATCGGCGCCCATTTCTGGAGCAGGCTGAGATCGGTGCTGGTCAGCGTGTACTGGTAGTCGGAATCGCTCTGCCGTCCGCCGGCGCGGACGTCCTGGGCAGCGAACATGAACAGGCGGATGCCGGGCACCGGGTACAGGGCGCGCCTGAGACGGTCGATCACGACCTGCGTCGAGACGTGGTCACGCTCCTCCGGCGGCTTCAGGCTGATGAACATGGTGCCGCGGTTCGAGGTCGCTCCCCCTGGCCCGCCCCCGCTGCCGACCGTCGAGCCGATGCCGGCCACGGCCGGATCCTGCATCACGATGTCGGCGAGCCGCTGCTGCAGGCCGAGCATGGACTGGAACGAGATGTCAGCCGAGGCGCGCGTCGCACCGATGACGAAGCCGGAATCGTCGGTCGGGAAATAGCCTTTGGGGACTTTGATGTAGAGCGTCACCGTCAGCGCGATGGTGGCGAAGAAGACCAGCAGCGTCAGCAGCGGATATTGTAGCACGGTGCGCAAGCTGCGGGCGTAAAACGTGACGACGCGCGACAGCGAGCCTTCGATCAGCCGATCGAACAGCGTTGCGGTCCCGGACGTGGTCTGCCGGATGTAATGAGCGCAGATCATCGGAGTGACCGTCAGCGACACCAGCGTCGAGACCAGGATCGCAAAGGTCAGCGTTAGCGAGAACTCGCGCAGCAGGCGGCCGACGATACCGTCCATGAAGATCAGCGGCGTGAAAGCCGCGATCAGCGACAGGCTGATCGAGACCACGGTGAACCCGATCTGCCGGGCGCCAACGAGCGCGGCCTGGAGCGGCCGCATGCCATGCTCGAGATTGCGGTACATGTTCTCGATCATGACGATGGCGTCGTCGACCACGAAGCCGACCGAGATCGCCAGCGCCATCAGTGACAGATTGTCGATCGAGAAGCCCGCGACCCACATCCCGGCGCAGGTTCCGGCCAGCGCCAGCGGCACGGAGATGCCGGCCGCGATCGTCGGCGTCAGCCGCCGCAGGAACACGAACACCACGACCATCACGAGGACGGCGGTTGCCAGCAACGTCCACTGCATGTCGAGCACGCTGGCGCGGATCGTGCTGGTGCGATCGACCAGCGTGGAAATATCGACACCCGCCGGGATCCATTGCTTCAACGCCGGGATCAGCGCCTTCACCCGGTCGACGGTGTCGATGACGTTGGCGTCGCCCTGCTTGGTGATCTGGATCAGCACCGCCGGCTGCTTGTTGAACCAGGCGATCGAGCGAGCGTTGCGGACGGAGTCCTCGATGTCGGCGACGTCGGACAGCCGGACGAAATTGCCGTTCGAGCTCTTGATGATGATGTCGCGGAACTCTTTCGCCGTCCGCATCTGCTTGTTCAGCGACAGCGTCTCGCTCTGGCGCTCGCCGTTGAAGATACCGACGGGACCAAGCGGATTGGCATTGATGATCGCAGTCCTGACGTCGTCGGTGGCGATGCCGGCGTTGGACAGTGCGACGGGGTTGAGCTGCACGCGCACCGCCGGCTGGTCGGCGCCGCTCACCGTCACGTCGCCGACACCCGGCACCTGCGAGATGCGCTGCGCGAGCACGGTATCGGCGACGTCGTAGATCGCGCTGGCCGACAGCGTCTTCGAGGTCAGCGCCAGCACGAAAACGGGCGCGCCGGCCGTGTTCGCCTTGCGGAAGCGCGGCAGCGTCGGCAGGTCGCTCGGCAGGTCGATCAGCGCCGCGTTGATCGCTGCCTGCACGTCGCGTGCGGCCTTGTCGATGTTGCGGCCGATGTCGAACTGGAGCTGGATGCTGGTCGTGCCGAGCGACGACGTTGAGGTGATCTGGTTGATGCCCGCGATCTCGCCGAGCCGGCGCTCCAGTGGCGAGGCCACCGTCGCCGCCATGACGGACGGGTCGGCGCCGGGCCGGCTGGCCGACACGAAGATGGCAGGGAAGTCGACGTTCGGGACCGAGGCGACGGGAAGGAACTCGTAGGCGACGACACCCAGCAGGAACAACCCGATCGACAGCAGCGTGGTCGCGACGGGGCGGCGGATGAAGGGCTCCGAGATCGATGCCATCACTGCATCCCCTCGGTCGCGCCCGCGACCGGCGGGCCGCCGGATTCAGCCGGCGGCAGCGCCTGCTCGAGGCGGCGGTTGATGCGGTCTAGCGCCAGGTAGATCACGGGCGTGGTGTAGAGCGTCAAAAGCTGGCTCAGCAGCAGGCCGCCAATGATGGAGATGCCGAGCGGAAAGCGCAGCTCGGCGCCGGTGCCGCTCTCGATCGCGAGCGGCAGCGCGCCGAACAGCGCCGCCAGCGTCGTCATCATGATCGGACGGAAGCGCAAGAGACAGGCCTGCACGATCGCCTCGTTCGGCGACATCCCCTGCCTGCGCTCGGCCTCGAGCGCGAAGTCGATCATCATGATCGCGTTCTTCTTGACGATGCCCATCAGCAGGATGATGCCGATCAGGCCGATCACCGAGAGGTCCTGCCCGCACAGCATCAGCGCCAGGATCGCGCCGACGCCGGCCGAAGGCAGCGTCGACAGGATGGTGATCGGGTGGATGTAGCTCTCATAGAGCACGCCCAGCACGATGTAGATCGTGATCACGGCGGCGAGCAGCAGCCATGGCTGGCCGGCGAGCGCCTTGGCAAATTCGGCGGCATCGCCGGCATAGACGCCGACGATGCTGTTGGGCATCTCGATCCGGGTCTCGATGGTCTTCACCGCCTCGACGGCGTCGCCGAGCGCGGCGCCCGGGGCGAGGTTGAAGCTGAGCGAGATCGACGGGAATTGCGCCTGGTGCGAGATCGCGAGCGGCGCCGTGGTGCGCTTCAGCGTCGCCACGGCGGAGAGCGGCACTTGGGCGTTGGGCGCGCCCACGATGCTGCTCGCCGCGCCCGGCAGATACAGCTTCGACAGGATCGAGGGATCGCGCTGGTACATCGGCAGCGCTTCCAGCACCACGCGGTACTGGTTGGCCTGGCCGTAGATGGTCGAGATCTGGCGCTGTGCGAACGCGTCGTTGAGCGTGTCGGTGATTCCTTGCAGGCTCACGCCGAGCTGTCCGGCCCGGGTCCGATCCACATCGAGCTGTGCCCGCAGGCCGCCCTCCTGCGCCTCCGAGGAGACGTCGCGGAACAGCGGATCGCGCCGCATCTCGGCAACGAGCTTGCGCGCCCATTCCGACACCAGCGTCGCATCAGTGCCGGTCAGCGTGTACTGGTATTGCGAGCGGCTCGACTGGGTCGAGATCTGCACGTCCTGCACCGGCTGGAAATAGACGGTCATGCCGGGGATGGCCGACACCCGTTCCTTCAGCCGGGTCACGACCGCGCTGACGTCGTCGCGCCGCTCGCCGCGCGGCTTCAGGGTCATGACCAGGCGCCCGACATTGGTGGTCGGGTTGACCGAGCCCGCCCCGATCACCGAGACCACGCCGACCACATCAGGGTCGGCCTTGATGGCATCGGCCGCCTCGGCCTGGCGCTTCTGCATCTCGGTGAACGACACGTCGGGTCCCGCCTCCGTCACCGCCGTGATCGAGGCGGTGTCCTGAAGCGGCAAAAAGCCCTTTGGCGCGACGACGTAGAGGACAAGGGTCGCGACCAGGGTCGCAAATGTCACGAGCAGCGTGGCGCGCTGGCGTTCCAGGACCCAGAGCAGCGTCCGGTGATAGAACTCGACGGTGCTATCGATAAAGCGGCTGATCGCGGCCAATCCCGGCACCGCCAGTTCCTCATGGGCGTGCTTGAGCAGGCGCGAGCACATCATCGGCGTCAGCGTCAGCGAGACCACGGCCGAGGTCACGACCGCGATCGTCAGCGTCAGTGCGAATTCGCGGAACATGCGCCCGACGAGGCCGGACATGAACAGCAGCGGGATGAACACCGCGATCAACGACACCGTCAGCGAGATCACGGTGAAGCCGATTTCGCTGGCCCCCTTCAGCGAGGCCTCCATCGCGCTGTCGCCGTTCTCCATGTGGCGGACGATGTTCTCGATCATGACGATGGCGTCGTCGACGACGAAGCCGGTGCCGATGGTGAGCGCCATCAGCGACAGATTGTCGAGGCTGAAGCCGGCGAAATACATGATGCCGAAGCTCGTGATCAGCGACAGCGGCAGCGCGACGCCCGCGATCAGTGTGGCCCGCAGCGAGCGCAGGAACAGCAGCACCACCAGCGTCACCAAGACGACGCTGAGGATCAGGGTGAACTGCACGTCGCGGACCGAGGCGCGGATCGTGACGGTGCGGTCGGAGACGATGGTGAGGTTCACGCCGGCCGGAATGGCGCGCTGGACTTTTGGGATTTCCGCCCGGATCTGGCTGACGACATCAATGACGTTGGCGCCGGGCTGGCGCTGGATGTCGATGATGACCGCCGGCGTGCCCTGGTACCAGCCGCCGGTGCGGTCGTTCTCGAGGCCATCCACGATCTGCGCGACGTCGCCGATCGTGACCGGGGAGCCGTTGCGGTAGGCGATGATAACAGGCTTGTAGGCGTCGGCAGCGGCGATCTGGTCGTTGGCGGCGATGAGGTAGGATTGCTGCGCGCCGTCGAGCGAGCCTTTTGGCCCGGAGACGTTGGCATTGGAGATCGCGGTGCGCAGATCCTCCATAGCGATGCCATAGGCGGCAAGGCGCGCCAGATCCGCCTGGATGCGCACGGCCGGCTTCAGCCCACCTAGCACCGAAACCCGGCCGACGCCGGAGATCTGGCTCAGCCGCTGCGCCAGAAGCGTGTCGGCGATGTCGCTCATCGCCCGCAGCGAGATCGTGTCGGAGCGAAGCGCCAGGGTCATGACCGGTGCGTCCGCCGGGTTCACCTTGGCGTAGGTCGGCGGATAAGGCAGCGTCTTGGGCAGCACGCCGGCCGCCGCGTTGATCGCGGCCTGCACGTCCTGGGTCGCGCCGTCGATGTCGCGGTTGAGATCGAACTGGAGCGAGATCTGGCTGACGCCGAACGAGCTCGTCGAGTTCATCGCCGTCAGCGACGGGATCTGGCCGAGCTGCCGTTCCAGCGGCGCGGTGATCAGCGAGGCGATCACGTCGGGGCTCGCGCCCGGAAGCTGCGTCGACACCTGCACGGTCGGGAAATCGACCTGCGGCAGCGCCGAGACCGGCAGCGAGAAATAGCCGAGCGCGCCCCCGATCAGCAGGGCGATGCCGAGCAGCGAGGTCGCGATCGGGCGGCGGATGAAGGGTTCGGAGACGCCCATGGGATATGCCTGCCGCTCAGGCGGCTGTTGTCGGGATCATGGCTGCTTGGCTCCAGGTTCCGATGCCCCCGGCCCCGATGCTGGTCCGGTCTGCCCCTTCTGGTCGCCTTCACTGCTGCTCCGCTTGGCGCGGTGCTCGCCGTCCTTGCCCTGTCCGTCCTTGGCCTGCCCATCCTTCTTCTGGCCGTCCGGGCCGCGCGTGCGCTTGCGCGGGGCGAGATCGGCCGACGGTGTCTGGTCATCGCGGCCGACGACCACCTTGGACCCGTCGGACAGATTGGCAAAGCCCGTCGTGACGACCTTGTCGGTCGGCGACAAGCCGCTGGCAATGACGGCGTCATGCTCGTTCTGCTGGGTCACGGTCACCGGCTTGGCGGAGACGACATTGTCCTCGCCGATGACGTAGCTGAAGGTGCCGATCGGTCCGCGCTGCACCGCCGATGTCGGCACCACCAGCGCCTGCATCAAGGTCTCGACCTTGAGGCGGACATTGACGAACTGGCCTGGCCAGAGCTGGTAATTGGCGTTGGGGAATTCCGCCTTGAGCTTGAGCGTGCCGGTGGTCTGGTCGACCTGGTTGTCGATGCCGGTCAGCTTGCCGGTGTCGATCACGGTGATGCCGTCATTGCCGAACACGTCGACCGCGAGCGTGCCCTTCGACGCCGCTGCGTTGACGCGCATGATCTGCTGCTGTGGCAGGCTGAACCACACCGCGATCGGCTGCAATTGCGTGATCACCAGGAGGCCGGTGGCGTCGGCGGCGTGGATGATGTTGCCCTGGTCGACCTGCCGCAGGCCGGCGCGGCCCGAAAGCGGCGCCACGATCTTGGTGTAGCTCAACGTCGCCGCCGCATTGTCGATCGCGGCCTGGTCGGCTTTGACCAGCGCCTCGGTCTGCGCGACCGCGGCGCGCTGGGTGTCGGCCTGTTGTTTGGAGCCCGCGTTGGAGGCAGCTAACTGCTCGTAGCGCGTAAGGTCGATGCGCTGGTTGGCGAGCTGCGCCTCGTCCTGCGCTTTCTTGGCGACGGCCTGATCATACGTCGCCTGGTAGAGCGCGGGATCGATCTCGCCGAGCACGTCGCCCTTCTTGACGTCCTGGCCCTCGGTGAATTTCACGGCGATCAGCTTGCCGTCGACCTGCGAGCGCACGGTCACGGTGTTGAGCGCGCGGATCGCTCCCACGCCGTCGAGATAGACCGGGACGTCCTGGATGCGGGGCGTCGCCGCCAGCACCGGCACCGGCAGATCGGGCCGCTGGTTGCGGCCATTCGCCTGCTGCGGCTGCTGGTGCCAGACGGTCCAGCCGAAATAGCCGAGCCCGCCAAGGATGGCGAGCGTGATCAGGGTCATGACGAAGCCGCGGCCGCGCGATTTCTTCGCCGTCCCTTCTTTCGCGCCTTCCTTCGTATCCGGCTTAAAGAGCATTGACCGGTTTCTCCATTCGCGGCTCCCAGCCGCCGCCGAGCGCCTGATACAGGCTGACGATGGCGAGAAGCCGTGCGAGTTGGGCCTGCCACAACGCATCTTCGGCCTGAAATAGTGTCTGCTGGACGTTCAGCACAGTCACGATGTCGGCCGTGCCGGCGCGCAATTGCTGCTCGGCGAGATCGAAGGCGCGCTTCGACGAGGTAACGACATCGCGCTGCAATTGTAGCTTGATCGTGGTCTGCTTGATCGAATACAGCGCGTTGTCGACGTCCGCAAACGACTGGATGATGGTCTTGCGGTAGGTCTGGAGCAACTCGTCCTGCCGCGCCTTGGCGAATTCGAAATTGCCGAGGATCCTGCCGCCGTCGAAGATCGGCTGCGTGGCGCTGCCGACGAGCTGGAAGAAGGCCGCATGCGGCTGGAACAGCGAGACCAGCGCCGAGCTCTGATAGCCGCCATTGCCGGTGAGCTGGATCGTCGGAAAGAACTGCGCGCGGGCATTGCCGATGTTCGCGGTCGCCGAGGCGAGCTGTGCCTCCTGGCGGCGGATGTCGGGCCGCTGCGTCAGGAGCTCCGACGGCAGGCCGGGCGTGACGCGCGGGATCGCGATCTTGTTCAGCGAGCCGCCGAGCACCCGCACGCTCTCCGGCGGCCGCGACACCAGCACGGCGAGCGCGTTGACGTTCTGGTCGAGCGTCTGGCGCAGCGGCGGCACCAGCGCCTTCTGGTTGGCGACCACGCTCTCCTGCTGGGCGACGTCGAGATCGGTCCCGGTGCCGGCCTTGCGGCGCTCGCGGATGGCATCAAGGATCCGCTGCGCGCTGGCGATATTGCTCTGGGCGGTGCGCAGCCGGTCCTGCGAGGCCAGCACCTGGAAATAGGCGTTGGCGACGCCGGCGAGCGTCGTCAGGGCGACGACGTCACGATCGAACCGGTTGGCATTCGCCGTCTCCTCCGCCGTTTGCAGCGCATCGCGGTTCTGGCCCCAGAACTCGAGCTGGTAGCTCGCGCTCAGCGACGCCGAATAGTTGACGACCTCGCGGCCGCCGATGGACAGGCCCGAGGCGCTCGAACCCGAGGTGCGTGAATAGGTTTCCGATCCGCCGCCCGACAGGCTCGGCAGCAGCGCTGCGCCCGCCTGCCGCGCCTGGGCGTCGGCCTGGACGATGCGCGAGACCGCGGCGGCAATGTCGAGATTGACGGTCTGCGCCTCCTCCATCAGTTGCGTCAGCTCCGCAGAGCGAAAGCCGCGCCACCAATCCAGCGACGGCGGCGCATCCGGCTTGCCCGCGTATTTGTACTGCGCGGGAACATCGAGTGCGGGATCAGGCAAATCCTGCGTCAGCACGCAGGCGCCTGAACTGGCGGCAAGGCACGCCACGGCAGCCCATCGCGCCGCGCGCGACGTCCGGAACGTAAGGCCGGGAGATCGCCTCATGGCGACCGCAGGACCATCCTGTGTCACATCCACCCCCCGCCGGGCAGATAGATCCGCCACCGCAGAGCCGGATTAACCGATTCGTGGCGGAACGGCCGGGGGCGTTTGTGTAACTCGTTCACAGCCGTGATGCTTTCTGCGGAACCTGAAGTTCATACTAGCGGGGCGCGGAACAGGGGGACAGTCCCGCACCTGCGAAATGCGGCCTCGAATGCGTCGATGTCGAACTCACGCAAATACAAAATATGCCTGTGTCACAGGGCTTTTTTGTATTCCAACCTCGGCCCGGGGCGCATTCAAGCTTACCAAGATTTCATGTGATATTGCTGCCACGCCGACGCCAGGGCTACCGGTCCCGCCAGGCGCTCCACCGAAACCTGCGCCGCGGCGCACCGCAGCTTCCCGACCTTGGCTGAGCGCACAGCGCGCTATGATCGGGTGCTGGCCCGCAATTGCGCTGTGCACACGGCGGTGGACTGCCGGAGGTACCCCGCCAGCCCCTTGGCGACCGGCGCAGCGCGCACCTATATCATGCGCATGATTCGACGCTGACCGTTTGCGGGGCGCCCTCGGGTCCAGCGATATGAGGCGTATGGGGGCGCCTGGCTCGCGGTCGGACAGTATCCGTTCAGGTGATGGATCTGCCGATGTCGCATACCATCTCGGTGACGTCAGACACCATAGACACAGTGCTCGCCGATCTGCCGCGCATCGTTCGGCTCGCACTCAGTTTTGGCGCGCGGCTGCGGCGAGGAACGCTCGACGTCACCCTGCCCGACGGACGCGTGATCCGCCTCGGCGGCCAGGAGCCGGGCCCGAATGCGGCGATGCGGCTGCACAATTACGGCTTCGCGTCGCGCCTCATCAACGGCGGCGACATCGGCATCGCGGAGGCCTATCTCGCCGGCGACTGGGATACGCCGGACCTGACGCAATTCCTCTACCTGTTCTGCGTCAATCACGATCTGATCCAGGCCATGCTGAACGACAAGCCGCTGATGCGGTTCGTCCAACTGCTGCAGCACTGGTTCAACCGCAACACCCGCCGTCAGGCGCGGCGCAACATCCATGCCCATTACGACATCGGCAACGCGTTCTATTCGGCCTGGCTCGATCCCGGCATGACCTATTCCTCGGCGCTGTTCGAGGAGAGCACCTCCGATCTCACGGCAGCCCAGACCAACAAATACCGCCGGCTCGCCGAGGCGCTCGACCTGAAGGCTGACCAGACGCTGCTCGAGATCGGCTGCGGCTGGGGCGGCTTCGCCGAGTTCGCCGCAAAGACCTTCGGCACGCGCGTGGTGGGCCTCACGATCTCGACCGAGCAGCGCGATTTTGCGCAGAAGCGCATTCACGAGGCGGGCCTTGCCGACAAGGTCGAGATCCGTCTTCAGGATTATCGCGACGAATGCGACCGCTACGACCGCATCGCCTCGATCGAGATGATCGAGGCCGTCGGCGAGCAGTTCTGGCCGAAATATTTCGCCCAGTTGCGGGACCGGCTGCTGCCCGGCGGCCTCGCCGGCATCCAGGCGATCACCATCCAGGACAGGCTGTTCCAGAGCTACCGGCGCGAGGTGGATTTCATCCAGCGCTACGTCTTTCCCGGCGGCATGCTGCCCTCGCCCGCCGTGCTCAAGTCGCTCGGTGACAGGTTCGGCCTGCCCGTCATTCGTGAGCGCATCTTCGGGCAGGATTATGCCAAGACGCTGGCCACCTGGCGGAATAACTTCCAGACGGCCTGGCCGGGCCTCGTGCCGCTCGGCTTCGACGACCGGTTCCGGCGGCTGTGGGAGTATTACCTGTCCTATTGCGAGGCCGGATTCCTGTCCGGGAATATCGACGTCCGGCAAGTCATCTTCGCAAAGCAGCAATAAGGGTTTGCGGGGTCGGCTTGCAAGGGTCGCTTGTAAGGCCCGCCACCCTACTTTAGGGTCGCGCCCACCCTATGATCCAGCCGGTAATTGCCTGACATGACCATCAAAAATGACGTTGTCGAAGCCATCGGCAACACCCCGCTCATCAAGCTCAAGCGCGCCTCCGAACTGACCGGCTGCACCATTCTGGGCAAGGCCGAGTTCATGAATCCGGGCCAGTCGGTGAAGGACCGCGCCGGCAAATGGATGATCCTGGAGGCCGAGAAGCGCGGCGAGCTCAAGCCGGGCGGTCTCGTGGTGGAGGCGACCGCCGGTAACACCGGAATCGGCCTCGCGGTCGTGGCGAGCGCGCGCGGCTACCGCACGCTGATCGTGATCCCGGAGACGCAGAGCCAGGAGAAGAAGGATTTTCTGAAGCTGTGCGGCGCCGAGCTGATCGAGGTGCCGGCCCTGCCCTATGCGAATCCCAACAATTATCAGCATGTCGGCCGCCGGCTCGCCGACGAGCTGCGCAAGACCGAGCCCAATGGCGTGCTGTTCGCAGACCAGTGGAATAACCTCGACAATGCGAAGGCGCACTACGAGTCGACGGGTCCCGAGATCTGGGAGCAGACCGGCGGCAAGGTCGACGGCTTCGTCTGCTCGGTCGGCAGCGGCGGCACGCTCGCCGGCGTCAGCCGCTATCTGAAAGAAAAGAACAAGAACGTGAGGATCGCCTGCGCCGATCCGCATGGCGCCGGCATGTTCGAATATTTCCGGAGCGGCGACGCCAAGGCGACGCCGGGCGGCTCGATCACGGAAGGTATCGGGCTCAACCGTGCGACCGCAATCGTCGAGAGCGCGAAGGTGGATGACGCCTATCTCGTTCCCGACGCGGAAGCCGTCACGGTGATCTACGAGCTGCTCCAGCACGAAGGCCTGTGCCTCGGCGGTTCCACCGGCATCAACATCGCCGGCGCGATACGACTCGCGAAACAGCTCGGGCCCGGCAAGACCATCGTCACCGTGCTCTGCGATTCCGGCAGCCGCTATCAGTCGAAGCTGTTCAATGCCGACTTCATGCGCGCCAAGAACCTGCCGGTGCCGGAATGGCTGGAGAGGCGCAGCAACATCAAGCCGCCGTTCGTCTAGGCCGGGAGGGTTGCGGCCGCCCGGATTACGAAGTCCGGCTCAAGTTGAGCCAAGCGGCGGTGCCGTAGCCGTAGGGTGGGCAAAGCGAAGCGTGCCCACCATGCTTGCCGCGATCGCCGAGGGATGGTGGGCACGGCGCGACGCGCCTTTGCCCACCCTACGAGGTCAGCGCAAGATCACCGCAAGATCTGGCTCAAGAACAGCTTCGTCCGCGCGTGCTGGGGAGCGGCGAAGAACTCGTTCGGCGTGTTGGCCTCGATGATCTGGCCGGCATCCATGAACACGACGCGGTTGGCGACCTCGCGGGCGAAGCCCATTTCGTGAGTGACGACCAGCATGGTCATGCCCTCCTCGGCGAGGTCGACCATGGTGTCGAGCACTTCCTTGACCATTTCGGGGTCGAGCGCCGAGGTCGGCTCGTCGAACAGCATCACCTTGGGGTTCATCGTCAGCGCGCGTGCGATCGCGACGCGCTGCTGCTGGCCGCCGGACATCTGTCCAGGAAACTTGTTGGCCTGGTGCGGGATCTTGACCCGCTCCAGGAATTTCATCGCGTTGACCTCGGCGTCCCTCTTCGGGATGTTGCGCACCCAGATCGGCGCCAGCGTGCAGTTCTCCAGCACGGTCAGATGCGGGAACAGGTTGAAGCTCTGGAACACCATGCCGACCTCGCGGCGGACCGCATCAACGTGCTTCAGGTTCGGCCCGAGCTCGATGCCGTCGACGACGATCTCGCCCTCCTGGAATTCCTCGAGCGCGTTGATGCAGCGGATCAACGTCGACTTGCCCGAGCCTGAGGGGCCGCAGATCACGATGCGCTCGCCCTTCTTGACCTCGAGGTCGATGTCGCGCAGCACGTGGAACTCGCCGTACCATTTGTTGAGGCCGGAAATCTTGACGATGGGGTCGGACATGATGACCTCGATCAGTTGCGACGGTGGGCGTTGAGGCGATGCTCGACGAAGAGCGAGTAGCGCGACATTCCAAAGCAGAAGATGAAGTAGATAATCCCGGCGAACGCAAAGCCGGTGAACGCGGTCGACGGCGTCGACCATTTCGGATCCGAGAACGACGCCCGGAGCGAGCCCAGCAGGTCGAACAGCGCCACGATCGAGACCAGCGACGTGTCCTTGAACAGCGAGATGAAGCTGTTGACGAGGTTCGGAATGACGTGGCGCAGCGCCTGCGGCAGCACGATCAGCGAGGTCGTCTTCCACCAGGACAGGCCCAGAGCGGCCGCCGCTTCGCCCTGCCCGCGCGGGATCGCGGCCAACCCGCCGCGGACGTTCTCGGCCTGATAGGCGCCCGTGAACAGCGAAATGCCGATCAGCGCGCGCACCAGACCGTCGACCGTGAAATTGCCCGGCAGGAACAAAGGCAGCATGTAGGTTGCGAAGAACAGCACGGTGATCAGCGGCACGCCGCGCCAGAACTCGATGAAGGCGATCGAGAAGATCCGGATCAGCGGAATGGTCGAGCGGCGGCCGAGCGCCAGCGCGATGCCGATCGGCAGCGAGGTGACGATGCCGGTCACGGAGACCACCAGCGTCACCAGAAGCCCGCCCCACAGATTTGTGCCCACGATCGGCAGGCCGCCGTGATCGAGCCCCATCAGCTTGATCACGACCGCGATGCCGATAAAGGTGGCGATGCTGGATGTCAGCGCCCGGCTGCCGGTGCGAATGCCGCCGCCGAGAACGAAGGCGATCAGGGAGACGATCGCCGCCGTGATGGCGAAATCGGCCCAGACCTGCTGGCCCGTTCCCTGGAGCTGGTCACGGAGCCAGGTCAGCGGAAAGATCAGCCAGTAGATCGCGCTGCCAACCAGCACGATGAGATTGCCGGCCAGCCAGAAGAGCGGTGCGATGGCCGAGGTCTTGGCGAGACTGAGCAGAGCCTGCCCAGCGCCGATGATGCTGTCGTCGAACAGTTGCAGCAGGCCGGCCGTCCAGCTCAGGCCGAACCCGGTAATGCCGCCGCCGTGCAGCAGAAAGAACGCCACCACGGGAAAGGCGAAGAAGAACAGACCGGCGTTCAGTCCCTTCGCCGGCAGGCGCGGAATGAGCAGCGGCAGAAGCAGAGCCGCCGCCAGGATCAGCGAAAGGTTGACCCGCCAGCGCTCGGCCTCGGGATAGAAGCCGTAGATCAATTGCGGCAGCTTGGCCTGGATGAAGGGCCAGCAGGCGCCGACCGTAAAGCCGGCATTCTCGGTCAGGCACGCCGTGCGATCCTTGCCGCTCCAGACCGCATCGACCATCAGGAACCTGACGGAGGGAATGATGGTGAACCAGAGCAGCAACGCGCCCACGATCGTGAGCAAAATGTTGGTCGGCGAATTGAACAGGCGGGTCCGCACGAGGCCAATGAAGCCCGTGGTCTTCACCGGCGCAGGCCGCTCAGTGAGCAGGTCCTGGCGGACGTAGGCGGACGAGATGATGTCGCTCATGCGCCCAGGCTCCGGCTGACGCGCCAACCGTAGACGCTCATGACGGCGCTCGTGAGCAGCGAGATCAGGAGGTAGACGCCCATCGTCATGGCAATGATCTCGATCGCCTGCCCGGTTTGGCTCAGCGACGTGCCGGCGAACACCGACACCAGGTCAGGATAGCCGATCGCGACCGCGAGCGAGGAATTCTTGGTGAGGTTGAGGTACTGGTTGGTCAGCGGTGGCACGATGACGCGCATCGCCTGCGGCACGACGATCAGGCGGAGCGTGGTGCCGCGGCTCAGGCCGAGCGAGGATCCCGCTTCCATCTGACCGGAGTGGACGGACAGGATGCCGGCGCGCACGATCTCGGCGATGAAGGCCGCGGTATAGGTCGACAGCGCCAGCGTCAGCGCCACGAATTCCGGGATGACTCTTGAGCCGCCGGCAAAATTGAACCCCTTGAGCTGCGGCAGCTCGAAGGTGAAGGGCAGGCCGAACACCAGCACGGCCGCGAGCGGCAGCCCGAACAGCAGGCCCAGCACATAGGGCCAGATCCGGATCATCTGACCGCGCTGAAATAGCGCCCGCCGCGCATAGAAGCGCAAAACCAGCGAAGCGACGA
Source organism: Bradyrhizobium sp. LA2.1 (assembly GCF_040547725.1). Taxonomy (NCBI): domain Bacteria; kingdom Pseudomonadati; phylum Pseudomonadota; class Alphaproteobacteria; order Hyphomicrobiales; family Nitrobacteraceae; genus Bradyrhizobium; species Bradyrhizobium sp. LA2.1. Next base: position 75,991 of record NZ_JBEPQI010000008.1, on the reverse strand, counting down.
TGCCGAGGACCAGCATCGCCAGGAATGGCTCGAAGCCGCCCTCACCGATCGGGCGCGGAATGACGAGCCCACGGTTGCTGATGAAGGCGATGCCCAGCAGCGAAATGCTCTGCCGCGGATTGGGCAAGGCCGCGAGAACCGCCAGGTACCAGAACAGGATCTGGAACAGCACCGGCAGATTTCGGCAGATCTCGACATAGATCTCGCCGACGCGCGACAACAGCCAGTTGGGCGACAGCCGGCACAGCGCGACGATGAAGCCGATCACGGTGGCGAAGAAGATGCCCACCACCGAGACCACGAGCGTGTTCAAAAGCCCGACCACGAACACGCGCAGGAATGTGTCCGAGCCGGTGTAGGAGATCAGGGTCTGGTTGACGTCGAAGCCGGCATTGTTCCGGAGGAAGCCGAAGCCGGCGGCAATGTGCTGGTTTTCGAGGTTCGTCCGGGCGTTGGAAACGATCTCATAGCCAATCCAGCCCAGGATCGCCGCGAAGGCAAACTGGACGGCGACGCCGTTCCAGCCTGCCTTGCCGCCCAGAACACGCCTGATCTTCAGCGCGATCTGGGCCGGCGGTTTTCGAGCCTCGGTGCTCATCGCCGCGGATCAGGCGGGATCAGCGGATCGGCGGCGCGTACTGAAGACCGCCCTTATTCCAGAGATTGTTGAGGCCACGGCTGATGCCGAGCGGCGAACCGGCGCCGACGTTGCGATCGAACACCTCGCCGTAATTGCCGGTGGCCTTCACGATCCGCACCACCCAGTCCTTGGTCAGGCCGAGCTGTTCGCCGAAATTGCCGTCGCTGCCGAGCACGCGCTTCAGCTCCGGATTTTCCAGTTTCGCCTTCTCATCGACGTTCTTCGAGGTCACGCCGAGCTCTTCCGTGGTGACCAGGGCGAACAGAGTCCATTTCACGATGTCGAACCACTGGTCGTCGCCGTGACGCACCATCGGCCCGAGCGGCTCCTTCGAGATGATTTCGGGGAGCACCATATGGTCGTTGGGATTGGCAAGCTTGAGGCGGTTGGCGTACAGGCCCGACTGGTCGGTGGTGAAGACGTCGCAGCGCCCGGCTTCATAGGCCTTGACGGTCTCGTCGTTGGTGCCGAACGCGATCACCTCGTACTTCATGTTGTTGGCCTTGAAGTAGTCGGCGAGGTTCTGCTCGGTGGTGGTGCCGGTCTGGACGCAGACCGAGGCGCTGTTGAGCTCGAGCGCCGAATTCACCTTGAGCGACTTCTTCACCATGAAGCCCTGCCCGTCATAATAGGTCACGCCGGTGAAGTTGGCGCCGAGCGAGGTGTCGCGCGAGATGGTCCAGGTGGTGTTGCGCGAGAGCACGTCGATTTCGCCGGATTGCAGCGCCGTGAAACGATCCTTGGCGGACAACGGCACGTACTTGACCTTGGTCGCATCGTTGAAGATCGCGCCTGCGATCGCGCGGCAGAGGTCGACGTCGAGCCCGGTCCAGTTGCCCTTGTCGTCGGGCGAGGAGAAGCCGGGCAGGCCTTGGCTGACGCCGCAGGACAGCATGCCCCGGTCCTTGATGGTCTTGAGCGTTTGCGCATCGGCGGCCTGGGCGGAGAGGCCGGCGGCGACAGCGAGAGTGAGAGCCAGAGTTACGCGTTTCATGGGCTGAAGGCCTTTCAAAGTCGTCTCAAGGTCAGGAATGGCGTCTTTGGGATCGTCTCCGCCAGGGCTAGCCGCATCAAGACTAGCCTTGCAAGAGTCATGCTGGAAAACCTTGCCGAACACTCGCCCATCCCGGGAGGCCATACCTTAATCCCCCGCCGCAGGCGCCCGCCGTTATGGCTGTGACGCAAGGTCCGGTCAGACGATGGATCGAAGGTCGCGGCAGCCCCTCAACATGCGGCGACTGAATAGCACCCGCGCATCTCAGAACGACTGGCGAGCCGGGTCAAGGGGTTGACGGGACTCTTCTGTGTTCTGTTATTAACGGCAGCGGCCTTCGGCCGGCCCGCGGGCGCGGCGCGCCCGGTGGAAACGCGGTTTTGAAAGCAGACGCATGGATTCCTCGCACCCCTCCCAACAGCACGCCGAAACCCGGCTGGTGACCTCCGGCCGCGACACCAAGGCGCAGAAGGGGTTCGTCAATCCGCCGGTGTTTCACGGTTCAACCGTGCTCTATCCGACCGCCGAGGACCTGCACGCCCATCGCGGCGAGTTCCAGTACGGCCGCCACGGCACCCCCACCACCAGGGCGTTCCAGGAGACGCTGATGGCACTGGAGGGGCCGCAATGCGCCGGCGTCGGCATCGTGCCGTCAGGCCTGTCGGCGATCTCCACCACCCTGCTCTCGGTGCTGAAGACCGGCGACCATCTGCTCGTCTGCGACAACGTCTATCGGCCCTCGCGCAATTTCTGCAACGGCATGCTCGCGCGCCTTGGGATCGAGACCACCTATTTCGATCCGCTGATCGGCGCGGGCATCGACAAGCTGTTCAAGCCCAACACCCGCGCGGTGCTGGTGGAAGCGCCGGGCTCGCAGTCGTTCGAGATGCCGGACATCCGCGCCATCGCCGAGGTCGCGCATGCGCGCGATGCGCTCGTCATCGACGACAACACCTGGGCGACGCCGCTCTATCATCGCTCGCTCGACCAGGGCGTCGACATCAGCATGCAGGCCGCCACCAAATATATCGGCGGCCATTCCGACATCATGTTCGGCACCATCTCGGCCAACGCCAAGGCCTGGCCGCAGATCGCCGAAGGCATCCGCCTGCTCGGCGTCTGCGCCGGCCCTGACGACGTCTTCCTCGCGCTACGCGGCCTGCGCACCCTGTCGGTACGATTGGCGCAGCATCATCGCTCGGGGCTCGACATGGCGCGCTGGCTCGCGGCCCGACCCGAGGTCGCGCGCGTGCTGCATCCGGCGCTCGAAACCGATCCCGGCCATGCGATCTGGAAGCGCGATTTCACCGGCGCGTCCGGCCTGTTCAGCATCGTGTTGAAGCCCGCGCCGCAGAAGGCCGTCGACACCATGCTCGACACGCTCAAGCTGTTCGGCATGGGCTTCTCCTGGGGCGGCTTCGAGAGCCTCGTGATTCCCTTCGATTGCGACGCCTATCGCACCGCCACCAAGTGGTCGCCGGGCGGCCCGACCCTGCGACTGCACATCGGCCTCGAAAGCGTCGACGATCTCAAGTCCGATCTCGATCGCGGCTTCGCTGCCCTCAAGGCGGCAATGTGAGCCTGCTCACAAGGCATCGCGCCTCGGGACGCGGCAATCGCGCGCCGCGGGAACGCGCAACCGCCGCAAACGTTAACGCGGATGCGCCAACAAAGGGTTTGAACTGCTGACGTTTGGCGCTAGCCTCACCAATCGACTCCAATCCGGACGCGGAGCATGGGAACGTTGGTTCTGCTCGATCTGATGGGCGGCGTGGCGCTGTTGCTGTGGGGCCTGCACATGGTCCACAGCGGGATTCTGCGCGCCTTCGGCCCGGACCTGCGGCGGCTGCTCGGCAAGGCGCTCGGCAACCGATTCAACGCGTTCGCCGCCGGACTAGGCCTCACCGCGCTGCTCCAGAGCAGCACGGCGACGGCGCTGATCACCAGCTCATTCGCGGCAGAAGGCCTCGTCAGCCTGGCTGCCGCGCTCGCCATCATGCTGGGAGCCAATGTCGGCACGACGCTGATCGTGCAGGTGCTGTCGTTCAACATCGCAGCCGTTGCGCCTGTCCTGTTCGTGCTCGGGCTCGTCGCCTTCCGCTCCGGCCCACGGTCGCGGATCAAGGATATCGGGCGCGTCTTCATCGGCCTCGGCTTGATGCTGCTTTCGCTGCACATCCTGCTCGACACGCTGGCTCCGGCCGAGAACGCGCCGGGTGTTCGCGTCATGATGTCGGCGATCACGGGCGATCCCGTGCTCTGCATCGTTATCGCCGCGCTCGTCACCTGGGCGGTGCATTCGAGCGTCGCCAGCGTGCTGCTGATCATGTCGCTGGCCTATTCGCAGTTCATCACGCCTTACGCAGCCCTCGCGCTGGTGTTGGGGGCCAATCTAGGCAGCGCCATCAATCCCGTGTTCGAGGGCGCCCGGCGCGACGATCCCGCGAGCTACCGCCTGCCGCTTGGCAATCTCGCCAACCGCGTGATCGGGATCGCGCTGGTGCTGCCGTTCCTGAGTGGGATCGCCGAGCACATGCACGCCTGGCAGCCCGATCTCGCCAGGATGACGGCGGCCTTCCACATCGCCTTCAACGTGGGCACCGCCGTCATCTTCATCGGCCTGCTCGACATCATGTCCCGGCTCCTGACCCGGCTGCTGCCCGATCGCGTCCGGGAAGACGATCCGGCCCGGCCGCGCTATCTCGACGATAGCGCGCTGGAGACGCCGTCGCTGGCGCTCGCCGACGCCGCGCGCGAGACCTTGCGCATGGGCGATCTCGTCGAGGTCATGCTGCGCAAGGTGATGGCGGCGATGATGACCGGCGACCGCGTACTGGTCGACCAGGTCACGAAGATGGACAATGTCGTCGACAGCCTCGACGAAGCCATCAAGCTCTATGTGACGAAGCTGATGCGGGGCAGCCTCGACGAGAGCGAGGGGCGGCGCGCGATGGAGATCATCTCCTTCGCCATCAACCTCGAGCATATCGGCGATATCATCGACAAGAGCCTGAGCGAGCTCGCGACCAAAAAAATCAAGCGGCGCTTCCAGTTCTCGGCCGAGGGCGCCGAGGAGCTCGCCGCCTTCCACAAGCGCACGATGGACTCGCTGCGGATCGCCTTCGGCGTCTTCATGTCGGGCGATGCCAACGAAGCGCGCAAGCTGCTGGTGGAGAAGACCACGCTGAAGAATACCGAGCTCGCCGCCGTCGAGCGTCATCTCGACCGCCTGCGCGAGGGCCGCCCCGAGACCATCGAGACCACCTCGCTGCATCTGGACGTGCTGCGCGACCTGCGCCGCATCCACTCGCATATCTGCTCGGTCGCCTATCCGGTGCTCGATGCCGCCGGCGAGCCATATCGCAGGAGTGAGGCGGATACCGCCCTGCCCACCTCCGGCGCGGCGTCGGCGTTACCGCGCTAGCGGCGCGTCTCAGCGTTCCAGCGTCCTCGAGGCGCGGCCGCGGTTCTTGATGATCAGCATGATGTTGCGGATGTAGATGATGGTCGCGAGCGCCTGTCCGAGAATGATGACGGGCTCGCGCTTCACGACGCCGTAGACCAGCGTCATCAGGCCGCCGCCCATCGAGCAGAACCAGAACGCCATCGGCACCACGCTGTTGCCGGCGCGCTCACTCGCGATCCACTGCACCAGGAAGCGCGCGGTGAAGAACAGCTGCGCGACGAGGCCGAACGCCAGCCAGAAGTCGAACTTGGCGACGAAGACGTCGTAGAGATAGTTATTCAACGCCTGACCGTATTGGATGATCATGCCTTTACCTCAGTCACATCTGGTGTCGGCTTCTTGCGGCGGATCAGCCACCACACGCCGACGAGATCCATGATGCCGATCCACAGCCGGTCGAAGAAACCATAGTTTGACACGCCGGAACGGCGCGGCCGGTCGATCACGTCGACATAGGCGATCTCGTAGCCCTCTCGGCGCACCAGCGCCGGCAGGAAGCGATGCAGCCCGTCGAAATAGGGCATCATCAGGAACACGTCGCGCCGGAACGCCTTCAGGCCGCAACCGGTATCGCGCGTTCCGTCCTTCAGGATCGCATTGCGGACGCCGTTCGCCACGCGCGACTGGAATTTCTTGAATCCGGTATCCTTGCGTCCGACACGCTGACCGGCCGCGAGACCGACGCGTCCCGCCCCCTTCTCGACCGCCGCGATCAGGTCCGGCAGGAAGGCGGGATTGTTCTGCCCGTCGCCGTCGAGCGTCGCCACGATCGCGCCGCGCGCTGCGCGCACGCCGCTGCGCACTGCTGCTGACTGGCCGCCTGATCTGGCATGGCGAAGCTGCCGGAGATTGTCCCGCTGCTGCATGATCGCGCCGAGCCGTTCGCCGGTCGCGTCCGTCGAGCCGTCATTGACGTAGATGATTTCATAGGCCCAGCGGCCGTCGAGCGCCGCGCCGATCTCCTCGATCAGCGGCGCGATGTTGTCGGCTTCGTTGCGCACGGGAACGACGATGGAAACCGAAGGCTGGGACGACGACAAATCGAAAGCTCGTGGTTGGAATTGGCCTGCCCCGGGGAACCGGCGGTCCCGGCAGGCAGCCGCTTTTATGGGGCGGATGCCCCGTGGGCAACCCTTTTGAGGCGGCCCGAGACCGCCCCTGCAAGAGGCACAATGGTGCCGTCGGCGCGGATGGCAAAGCCGAGCCTCCGGGCCGCGAACCAGTAGCGCACTGCCATGGCGCCGACCATGCCGACCAGAGCGCCGGCGACGACGTCGCTCGGATGATGCGCGAGCAGCACCAGCCGGGTCAGCAGGATCACGATTGCGTAAGTGAACATGAACACGCGCAGGCGCGGCCACAGCGCCGAGACCGCAAACGCCAGCGCAAACGCCGTGACCGCATGACCCGACGGCAGGCTGGCATAAGCCCCCGTTCCCTCGAACGGGATGAAGTTGAACGGATCGGCCTTGCCGCTCACGAACGGACGTCCGCGACCGATGAGATATTTCAGGATCTCGGCAACGAACACGGACAGGGCGACAGACAGAAACATGAACTGCAGCCGCGTACCGAGGCCGAGCAGCAACCCACGACGGGTGCCGTGCAATCCCGCTGCAACGAGCGCCAGGAGCACCAGCGTCCCCCCGAGCACCGAGAGCACATACTCGTCCTTGCCGAAATCGGTGAGGATGCGGATCGGCCACAGGCTCGGCGTGCCACGCACCGGCATCAGCTGGATCTCGGTCTGATCGAACGCGAGCATCAGCACGATAATCAAGGCCGCACCGGCCGCGCTGAGCCAAAGCGAATGCCGCGCCAGCTTTCGCGCGGCTTCGGCGCGGCATGAATGCGAAGGCGTACGGACGAGCTGCGCCAGGGCACGGCCCGACACCGCGAGCAATTGCGCGGGATAGCCCGGGCGCGGCGTGATGTCGGCTGGCGCCGGCATCTACTCAGTGCCTTCCGAGCGGAAGATCGAGATCGAGATCGCGCGCCCTTGCGAGAAATTATAGCCGTCGATGCGCGTACCGACCTTGTAGCGCAGCCCGATCGCCTCGGCCCGCTGCACGAAGCTGCGCTCCGAGCGCTGCTCGATCAGCGCGAAGCGACAGCTCCCCTGGCGCAGGAAATCCGCCGCGCCCGAGCCGTCTGTGAGCAGCGTCTGCGTGCCCGTCAGGAACACGAGGCTCGGCTCGTGATAACCGGCGGCGGCTGCCTTCGGCCCGATGCAGGTGACGTTGCGAAGCGCGCGTGCGATCTCGATGCTCGGAAACAGCGGGGTCAGCGACGGCAGCACGATGCCGTAGACCACGACCGCGAGCATCAGCGCTGCGACCAGTGCGTTGAGCAGCGACCGCTCGGCGCGATTGGTGTCGAACAGCCACCAGGCGAACAGACCGAAAATGAGCGAGGCCGCAATGAACGGCCAGGCCACGAACGCCGGTTGCCGCGTCAGCATGACCGCGCCGACGACGGCGATGATCGAGGCGGCAGCGGGAATCGCGAACCACCAGGCCGAGCCGCGCGCGAGCCACGAGCGCGACAGCACGTTGCGTTCCAGCGCACCGACGGTGAGGATCGCGATCGCCGGATACAGCGGCAGCACGTAATGCGGCAGCTTGGTCAGCACCGCCTCAAACACGATCCAGGACGGGATCAGCCAGGCCAGCAGGAACTGCGCGCCGGGCTCGCGCCGGGCCCGCCACACCGCCGGCGCCGCCATCGCCGCAAGCGGCGCGCCCGGCCAGAATGTGATCCAGAACAGTGCCAGGTACAGTCCGGGCGGCGCGCCATGGGATTCCTGGGCGCCGATTTTACTCAGCATGTCGCCGCCGACGGAATCGGCGAAGAAGGCATCGCCCGCGCGCCAGAAGATCGCGACGAACCAGGGCAGCACCAGCACCAGCATCCACATCAGGCCCCAGAGCGGACGCAGCTTCCACAGCCACGAGGCATCGCGGTCCTGGATCGCGAGCGCGACGATGGTGAGGCCTGCGAACATCAGGATCAGCGGACCCTTGATCAGGATGCCGACCGCGAGCGCGGTCCAGAAGATCGCGGGCCAGCTCCACGGCGGATGGGTCTCATCCTCGGCGCGCTGCCACGACAGATAGGCGCGCGACATCGCGCCCATCGCGGCGGTCACGCAGAACAGCAGCATCGCGTCGGTCTTCGCCAGCCGTGCTTCGACGCCGAGCAGCACGGAGGCACACATCAGGAGCGCGGCAAGCACAGCGGCGCGCCGCGTGACGAAGCCGAGCGCGGCCCAATAGGTCATCAGCACGGCGCCGATGGCGCCGATCAGCGACGGCAGCCGGTACACCCAGATCCGCAATTCGGCCTTCGGCAGCTTGAGCGCTGATGCGGCTTCAACTGCGGCCGATTGCAACCAGTAGATGCCGACCGGCTTCTTGTAGCGGACGTCTTCCTGAAAACGGATGTCGACATAATCGCCGCTCTCGACCATCTGCTTGGTCGCTTGCGCAAAGCGCGCCTCGTCGCGGTCAACAGGCGGAATCGTGAAGAAGCCCGGCAGGAACAGCAGCAGCGCACACAGCAGCAGGAAGCCGACCGCGCGGGCGTGACTGGCCGTGGCGTAGTCCAGCATAAGCACGAGCCGGCTGCCCGGATTCACGGGCGCTTTCGGCTCGCGGGGTGCTCCAAAACGGGGGCTGGGATAGGTCTCGGCCATTGGTTCCGCTTACGCTGAAACCGTCATTCGGACAACCGGTTAAGGCGGGGTCATTGAATTCGAATGACAACTGTGTCCGCGGCGCCAGTGGCGTCGATCACGGTGAGCCGCGCAAAGCCCGGACCGGGCGGATCGATCAGGCGCTGGCGGCGCCCGTCGATCTCGCCGAGTGATGTTCCATTAACCATGATGGTCATGGGAAGGACGCCGCCAGCGACCTTCACCGGCATGGCTGCACTCCCCTCGCCGCCGGAACGGTCGACATCGATCCGCGAGCCGTTCAGCGGGAACTGGATGTGCAGCGCCTGCTCGCTGCCGGTCCGCACCAGGTCCCCGACCGGGCGGAACCGCTTCAGCGGCAATGGCAACTTGGCGTTGCTGGCGACCAGGGTTCCCTTCGGCGGCTTCGGCAACGGGGCCAGCGTCTTGCCGGTGCGGGCGAAGGCATCGAACAGGATCGGGGCTGCGGCCACGCGGCCGATCAGGCCGGGAACCGGCGCGCCGTCGGGCCGGCCGACCCAGACGCCGATGGTCATGCGGCCGTCGAAGCCGACCGACCAGGCGTCGCGATAGCCGTAGGAGGTGCCGGTCTTGAACGCGATGCGGTTATGGGCGGCATTTTCGGGCGGAGGCGTGCCCAGGAGCACGTTGCCGACCTGCCAGGCTGCGACCTGGTCCAGCAGCCGCAGCGGTTCCTGATCGTCCCGACCGGTCATGAGGTCGCGCAACGGCATGGTGGTGCCGAGCCGGGCGAAGCCCGTATAGAGCTGGGTGAGGTCCTGCAGTGTCACACCGACGCCGCCGAGTCCCATCGCGAGCCCCGGCGCCTCGTCCCTGGGCAGAACCAGATTGCCGCCGGCCTGTCGCAGCCGCGACGACAGCCGGCTCGCGCCGACGCGGTCGAGCAGCACGATCGCCGGCACGTTCAGCGACAATTGCAGCGCCTTCTTCACCGGCACCGTGCCCTGAAACGTCATGTCGAAATTTTCCGGCGCGTAGGAGCCGAAGCGGACGGGCCGGTCGTCGATCAAGCTGTCGGGGTGGACGAAGCCGTCCTCGAAGGCGAGCCCGTAGATGAAGGGTTTTAGCGTCGACCCCGGCGAACGGACGGCGCGGGTCATGTCGACCTGCCCCGCCCGGCTCTCGTCGAAATAATCGGCCGAACCGACGCGAGCGAGCACGTCGCCGCTCTCATTGTCGACCACGATGATGCCGACCGAGATATTGGGCCCGAGCGCAATGGCGCGGTCACGCGCCAGCGGTTCCAGCACCTTCTGCAGATTGGCGTCGAGCGTCAGCTTGATGACCGGCGTATCCTTGATCGTCGAAAGCGCCGTGTCGGAGGCATGCGGCGCGAGGATCGGCATCGGCTTGCGCAGTTTTGGCACGAGCACGGCCTTGGCCTGCTTCGCGTCCTCAAGGCTGACCACATGTTCCTCGACCATGCGGTCCAGCACGCGGTCGCGGGCTTTACGTGCGGCCTCGGGATAGCGATCGAGCCGGCGCGTCTCCGGCGATTGCGGCAGCGCCACCAGCAGCGCGGCCTCGGCCAGCGAGAGCCGCTTCGGTTCCTTGCCGAGATAGGCGATCGAGGCTGAGCGGATGCCTTCGAGATTGCCGCCGTAGGGCGCCAGCGCGAGATAGAGGTCGAGGATCTCGGCCTTGCTCATGCTGCGCTCGATCTCGATCGCCCGCACGATTTGCCGCAGCTTTGCATAGAGCGAGCGTTGCCGCCGCGGCTCCATCAGCCGCGCCAGCTGCATCGAGATGGTCGAGCCGCCCGAGACGATGTGGCCGCGCGTGGTGAGCTGTAGTGCGGCGCGCCCGAGAGCGAGTGGGTCGAGACCGTTATGCGCGTAGAAGCGCTGGTCCTCATAGGCGAGCAACAGCTTCAGATAGGTCGGATCGACGTTGGCCCTGGCATCGACCGGCAGCCGCCAGCGGCCGTCGGCCATGGCATAAGCGCGCAGCAGTTTTCCGTTGCGATCGACGACCGTGGTGGAGACCTGGCGCGCCTCGTCGAGCGGGAGCGGGCCGAGCGCGTAGACCCAGGCGACGAAGCCGATGATGGTGAGGATGAAGGCGAAGGCGGCAGCCGAGAGGACACGATGACCCCAGCTCCGCACTCCGTCATGGCCGGGCTTGTCCCGGCCATCCACGTTCTTTTCTTCGGCACGAAAGTCCGTGGATGCCCGGGACAAGCCCGGGCATGACGACTGAGTATGAGGCGTCACCTCGCTCATCACTTCGCCGCCCGCACCTCGACGTTACCCGTCCCGGTCCGGCCGTAGCGCGAGGGATTGTACATGTCCTCGACATAGGCCTGCGGCAGCACGTATTTGCCGGGCGAGATCGCGCGCACGACGTAGGCGACGGTGAAGACCGACTTGGAGTCCGAGGCGCGATCGACCGCCGCCGTGAAGCGGTCGTCACGGAACTCGGTATCTTCAGGCTCCTCGCCGTCCTCGATCCAGTCCAGCGTGCCGCTGTCGCCCGACGACACCAACTTCGGATTGTCGATCTCGAGGCCCGCGGGCAGATAGTCGGACACCATGATGTGGCCGTACTCGGGCTTCGCTTCGGTGATCTTCAGCACCACGGCGAAACGCTGGTTCTGCTTGACCTTGCTGATGTCGGCGGGCTTGCCGTCAAGCGTGAAATAATTGCGCTCGATCTTGAAGCCGTTCGATGCAGCCGGCTCCGGCGTGACCGGCGAGCCCGACACCGAGACCACCGCCTGGACCGGCGCATCGCCGGTGTTGGTGATCTTCAGCGGCTTGCCCTCCAGCGTCACGGCCTTGTAGCTGCGGTACAGCGCGGTCTTGACCGGCTGGCCGTCAACTTCCATCGACAGGTTTTCCTTGGCCAGCGCCCGCGCCGCCAGCACCAGCCACGCATTCTCCTGCGTGGAGGTGTAGGGCGTCAGGCCGCGCGCGGTCTCGACCCGCGACACCGCCTGCGTCAGCGTCGCCTTCGGCGCGTTGCCCTCGCTGGCGAGCGAGACCAGCGCTGCGGCATCGCGAAGCTGCGAGCCGTAGTCGGTGCGGCCGAACTCCAGCACCGGCTTCGGCGCGAGGCTGTCGAGCGCGGCGCCGTAGACGCGTTCCGCGCGGTTGCGGTCGCCGACCAGCGCGAGCGCGGCCGCAAGCTGCGACTTCGCGATCGGGGTCGCGAGGTTGGAGAGCTTGGTGTCGGCGAGGTAGCGCAGATCGCCGATCGGAGCCGCGCCGTTACGCGCGAGCACGTAGAGTCCGTAGGCGAGATCGCGCCCCCCGTCCTTCTCCGGCTCGTTACCGTTCACGACCGAGTTGCGGATACGGTCGAGCGCGTTCTTGAACAGTACGTCCGGCACCGCAAAGCCCTTTTCGCGGGCGCGGGTCAGGAAGTCCGTCACGTAGGCGTCGAGCCAGGCGTCGTCGCCTCCGGCCGACCACAGGCCGAACGAGCCGTTGGAGCCCTGGCGCGCCAGCAGCCGCTCGATCGCATCGCGGATGCGCTGGTCGACCTCGGTGTCCATGGCCAGATGCGCGCCGGCGGCGAGCTCGTTGACATAGAGCAACGGCAAGGCACGGCTCGTGATCTGTTCGGAGCAGCCATAGGGGTAGCGGTCGAGCGCCTTGAGGATCGTTGCGGCGTCGAGCGCCGTCGACAGGCTGGCCGAAACCGAGACGCTGCCGGTGCCCGGGACGAGATCGGAGAACATGTCCGAAGTCAGCGTCAGGCTTTCACCCTTCGCCAGCGTCCGGATCGAACGCCGCGCCAGCACCTGCGTCGCCGCCTTGACGTCGAGCGCATAGTGACGCGCCAGAGCAAGGCCGTTCGGTCCCTTGATGTCCACGTCGAGCGTCGCCTGCCCTGCTGCCGTCGCGTCGATTGCGAGCGTAAACGCGTTGCGCTGCTTGGCGGCGAGCTTGACCGTGGTTGCGGGATTGCCGGTCATCTTCACCGGGCCGCCGGTCTTCACGTTGATGACGTAGTCGCCGGCCTGGCCCTCGACATTGTCGATCTCGAGGTTGACCGTGCCGTGGTCGCCATTGAGCAGGAAGCGCGGCAAGGTCGTGGTCAGCACCACGGGATCGCGGATCACGACATCCGTGTTGGCACGGCCGAGCTTGGTCGCGGTCCACGCCACCGCCATCACGCGCGCGGTGCCGGCGAACTCGGGGATGTCGAAGCTCACTTCGGCGGTGCCGTCGGCGGCGACCGTGACGATGCCCGAGTAGAGCGCGAGCGGCTTTTGCGCGGGCGGAGAGCCCTGCAATTCGCCGGCGCCGGCATCGCCGCCGGACTTGATCTGTCCGCGCGTGCCCGACATGCCGTCGATCAGTTGCCCATAGAGATCGCGGATTTCCGCGCTCAGGCGGCGCTGGCCGAGATAATAATCGTCCGGCGCCGGCGGCTTGTAATTGGTCAGGTTGAGGATGCCGACATCGACCGCGGCGATGACTATTTTGGCGTCCTCGCCCGGATTGAGGCCGTCGAGCTTGACCGGGATCTTCAACGTCGCATTCGGCCGGACCAGTGCCGGCGGCGTCAGCTTCACCTGGAGCGTGCGGGTCTGCTTGTCGATGCCGAACCATTTCAGGCCGATCGCCCGGCCCGGCATGCGTTGCGCAGCCGCATCGAGCGGCCGGCGCAGCGTCGCCACCACATAGGCGCCGGTGCCCCAGTCCTTGCCGACCGGCAGCCTCACCTGCGCGGTACCTTCCTTGACGTCGATGGTCTGCGTCGTCAGCAGGCGGTCGCCGAGCACATTGACGGTGAGCTTGCCGGCGCTGCGGACGTTCACCGATACCGTCATGGTGTCGCCGGAGGCATATTGCGGCTTGTCGATCGAGGTCTCCAGCAGGTCCGGCGTATCGGCGCTGCCGTCGGAATACCAACCGACGTCGAACTGCACCGAGGTCACCGGACCGTCGGCGTCGTTCGACTTCACATCGAGCCGGTAGCGGCCGGGCTGCGGGCTCAGCGAAATCCGCGACGGCTTGTCGGCAGCGATCGTCACGTCGCCGTCGGAAACGCGCGACGTCGATTTGACCGGCTCGTACTCCCAGTAATTGTTCTGGCGATACCACTGGTAGCGCGACTCCATCTTCAGGAGCTCGTAGCGCAGGCCGTCGCGGCGCAGCCTCTCGCCTTCGGGCGAGACGAACACGACATCGAACTCCGCCTTGTCGCCCTCGGCGACGTTCTTGTCGCCGAACAGCGGCTTGATGCCGATCATGGCGTTGGCGGGCGCGACCGGCAGCACGATCTTGCGCTCGACGGCGCGGCCGCCGGTCTCGACCATGCGAACGAAGATCTGCGCTTCCTGCGAGCGCGTCGAGGCGGGCTGCTTGTCCAGCGTCACCGGGAAGGTGGCAACGCCATTGGCGTCGGCTTCCGGCAAATTCTCCAACGGCGTGCGCTCGTTCGAGGTGGTCTCCTCGTCGGCGACGCCGAACTGGTAGCCGGCAAAGCCCGGGCGTTCGCTCGCGGGCGCGACCAGCATGTCGCCTTCGAGCTGGAGGCCCGAAGCCGGCGCGCCATAGAGGAAATGGCCGTCGGCCTTGAGCTCCACCGGAGCGTTAGCTTTGATCAGCTTGTCCTTGGCGGACAAGTCGAATTCGATCCGGTCAGGGACGTAGTCCTCGACCATGAAGGTGGTTTCGCCGACCGACGAGCCCTTCGGATCGGTGAAGGCACGCACCCGCCAGGTCCCGGTCGGGACGGCCGAATTGAGCGGCACGGACAGCGTACGGCCGCCGGCGCCCTGGTCGGCCAGCACGGCGCGGCGGAATTCGACGCCGTCGGGGCGCTCGATCACCAGCGTCAGCGGCCCGCCGGCAACGGCATTGCCCTGCCCGTCGCGCAAGAGCGCGGTGAGATAGACGGTCTCGCTGGAGCGATAGACGCCGCGCTCGGCGTAGACGAAGGCATCGGCGCCCGATGGCACCGCCCGGCCCGAAACGCCGCGGTCGGACAGGTCGAAAGCCGAGGTCTTCAGGCTCAGGAAGGCGTAGTCGGCCTTCTCGCCGGTGACCGTCAGCATCGCCGGCGACAGGCCGCCCTCGCCGCGCGCGAGCCCCGCCTCGAACAGCACATGGCCGCCGTCGTCGGTCTTGCGGGTCGCCAGGATCTCGTTGTTGCGGGCGACCAGCCGGACTTCGGCCTTGCCGACCGGGTCGGTCGAGGCCAGTGAATTGACGAAGACGTGGATGCCGTCATTGCCGGAATAGGCGGTGACCCCGAGGTCGGAGACGATGAACCATTGCGTCGCGAGCTGGTAATCGTCGTCCGAGCCCGGCCCCTTGGCCGCGGCGGTCATCACGTAGACGCCGGGCTGGAGCTCGCCGAGCGCCTGGTCGACCGGGAACGCGGTGGTGACGTCCTGGTTCAGCGTCATCGCGGTCGCAAGCTCGCCGGTCCAGACCTTGACGCCGCGCTCGCCGCCGAGATCGGCGAGCTGGTAGCGCGACAGCGTCTTCTGGAAATCGCTGTCGACCACCGTGTTGATCAGGTTGCGGTCGCCGATCCGGAAGACGTTGACGTTGACGGCGGGCGTGTTGACGCTGACCACGGGAATGCCGCGCTGGCCGGTCCGCGGCAGCACATAGGCGCGGCTGGTGAAGCGCACGAACGGCTTGCGGTCGCGCACATAGACGTTGAACTCGGCCGATTTCGGCAGGCCCTCCTTCACGGTGGACGGCAAGCCGGCGCGCAGATTGATGTTGTAGCGCTCGCCGTGCTTCAGCCCGTCGACGCAGAGCTGCTTGCCTTCGGCCGACAGCGCCGGCTTGTCCTGGCCTGCCAGCGCGAGGTACGGCGCGAAATCGGTGCGCTTGGCCAGCTCCTCCGAGAACTGGAAGCAGGCGCGCGGGCTCGCCGAATCCGAGTCCACGGTATAGTCGAGCAGCCGGAAGCCGTGCTCGTCGCGCATCTTCTCGTATTGGCCGCGGACGTCGGCGACCTCGCGCATGTCGAGCGACAGCCGCAGCGCGTCCAGCGCCGGCCGCCACAGCTTGCGTTCGGCCAGCGACTTGCCGAGCACGGCGAGCGCATCCGCCTCCTCGCCCGGATTGCCGGCGCGCTGGTAGGCGATGTAGGCGGCGGTCGAGGCCCGCTCCAGCAGGAACGTCTGCTCGCTCGAGCTTTTCGGCGAGATCTGGAAGATCACCTTGGCGAGCCGCAGCCAGTTGCCGGTATCCTCCGGCGTGGTCGCGGCGATCTGGCCGAGCACCGACAGCCCGGTGCGGAAATCATTGCGCCGGAAGGCGGCGTCGGCGTCGGTGCGCAGCGTCGCGCTGGTCTTGGCGACCGGCCCCGCCTCGCTCTTGATCTGGGCCTCCAGCTTGATCGCGGAATCGGCGAGGTCGTCGCGCTTGAACGCCTTGTCGGCGGCCAGCGCTGCGCTAAGGCCGAGCGCCAGCGTGGCGCAGAGTGTGACGGCGCGAACAAGACCGATCATAGTGGACTCCCGGAAATCGCGGCGAACGCCGCGTGAGCATGAAATGCGCGGAAAGGTGACCGACTCAAGGCGATGGAACCAAAGGTGCAAATCGTCGCATTCGCCATGACAAGGCAAGCCCTGAGGAGACCGATCGAGATATCACCGCGCACGCCGTCCTGATGGCGCAGCCATACCTGACCGATCGACCGGCGGCCGTGTCCCGGAAGCTGGCCAGCGTTCCCGGCGATGTAATCCATCGTCCAGTCCGCTGCCGCTCAACCCGGCACCCTGACACCCCACCGTTCCGCTTAGTCGCGGCGTTGAGGAAAACGGTTCGGTTCAGACTTGGCGAAGCTGCGGATTTTTCATATTTGGCGTGATAGAAGACCGGCAAGGTGGTAGCCGAGGCCGGCATCAAGACGGTCCCATAGCTCAACTGGATAGAGTAGCGGATTTCTACTCCGCGGGTTGCAGGTTCGAGTCCTGCTGGGATCGCCATTCATCACTGGATTGACGAGGCCGATGGAGCCGACTTCCGGTATCGGCCGCCCGCTCACCGGAGACGTCTTCAAGAGCCTCGCTGTTCTCGTCGATCCCGTGGACGATTTCGATTCGCGCTGCCGGAATTTCGGTGCCGCTTGATCGACGTGACGGACGCACAGTTACCTATCCTCATTACTTCACGAATACGTGGGTACCCTCGCCCCGGTCTTTGAACCGGGCAGACGAACCCTATCTATGCGCCGGGCGACGTGCGCCCGATAGGGAATTCGATGCTGCCAACCGAGTGGACGAGAATGGCTATCGCATCTGCGGTTGCCGTGATCGCGATGTCGTATTTGGCAATCGACGCTGGCGTCGTGAACTCCAGCGTGATCACACGGCGCATCGAGACGGCGCGGGCTTCCATTGCGGACGCGGCGGCCAGTCAGCATCAATTCGCCTTCGCTATTCAGGCCTGGGCGCGTCCAAGCCGCGAGAAGGCGGACTCGGAGCCACATTTGGAGCACTGCCTGGCGATCGATTGAGTCAGGCGCAGCACCAGATCAGCCGACGCCTAAGCGGCCTTTCTTTTGTTCACGGTCCGACTCCGCTTCGTTCCAAAAGCACGAATCGTCATCGCAAAAATCGGCAGCGCGCATTCATTAATGCCGCGTTTCGCTGGCTCGGTTCGTTCATGCATCCAAGGTCACGAGCACGGGCCGCAATCGGTACGCATCGATCGCGGCGTTCGACAGCAGCAGCCTGCGCCGCTCGCCGCGCAGCATCAACCGGTCGATCCTGTTCAGGATGAAGCGGGCTGAATCATTGGGCTCACCGGTGAGCAGGCCGGATTGGTCGAGATATTTCCAGGCGATCTCGAAAGACTGCGCGCGCAATTCGGGGTCTGTCATAGCCGGCCAACGTCGACGGGGAACGGATGTTCCTAACCGCGCAACGTCAGTCGCAGCGAACCACGGCGCGACGAAATGCGTAGCGCCGCGAACGAGATCACGACCAGCACGTTGGCTGCAACGAAATGGAGTGGTGCCGACCCGCCAGCCCCGGTCGGCTTTGAAGGGCCCCGTGCTTGTCCCCCGAGCACGGGGCTTTCTCATGCAGGCCAACCAGCGTCCCGACCTCGGCCGGCCATTGACGCGAGATCTCGCCGAGGATGCGATTAGTCCGTCTGCTCGTCGCGCCGGTCGCGGGCGAGCTGATGCCAGGCCAGAGCCAGTTGGATCAGTCTCTGCCGGTCGGCGCCGTCGGCGGACGCCGCGGCCCGCTTCATCGCCGCCTCGGCTTCGTGCTGTGGGTCGTACTTGGGGCACATGAGGCCGAACCTAACCGACCGATATGGACGGACCGATGGCAATTTCGTCCGTATGAATGCGGGGTGGCTTCGCGTCGTCCGAACCCACCCTGACGCATCTGTGAACTGCGTCACAGCCTGCAACCGGCGTCTCGGCTAAACAGAACTCAACCGCTCGCACCGCCGCGAGAGGGCATGGGTGGTCCATCATGACACAGGAAGCAGCAGCCGAGGCTCACGTCCCGACGCGACGCGCAAGGCCCGACCTATTCGGCGCCACGTTTCTTGCCACCATCGGTATCGTGATGCTGGCCTGGATCGCAGGCTTGGTCTGGGCCGCGATCGCGTTCTTCAACTGGCTGGTGTGACGCGCGAAGCGATCAGTATCGCTTCAGCAAGCAATTCGTTGCCCAGACAAAAGGAGGCGGGCCTGCGCCCGCCTCCTTGTTTCAGACCTTGCCTGCAGCCTCAGTAACACGCGCGAGGATCGGCCTGCACATACTGGCCGCTCGGATAGCGGTAGTAGCAATTGCCCTGGGCGAAATAATAGCCGGGCCGCGAGGCAGCCGTGGCGCCGGCGATCGCGCCGGTGGCGCCGCCGATCACGGCACCCGCGGCCGCGCCCGAGGCGTTGCCCGAGATCAGGCCGCCCAGCACGCCGCCGACGATGGCGCCGCCAAGTGCGCTTGCGCCGGGATCAGCCGATGGCGGAGGCGGCGGCGGTTCGTAGGCGACGGGAGGCGGCGCAGGAGCATAGCCCACCGGCATGTCGTCGAAGTAATCCTCGGAGATGTAGGCCGGCGGGCCGGCCATCCGCTGCGGATAATAGTACCAGACGCCGCCGACGTCCCACCACCAGCCGGAGCGGCCGTTGCGGACCTCGTGGCGCCAGCGCCCGCCATCCCAGGCGCGATTGCCGCGATAGGCGTGTCCGCCCCAGTCGCGCTCCGGTGCGGGGCCCCTGGCGTAATTGCGTCCGGGCGGCGGGCCGCCTGCTCCGTGTGGGCCGGGACCGGGGCCGCCGGCGTGGGGCTGGCCGCCGGGCTGTTGCGCGGGCCGGGCCGCCTGCTGCGGCGGGGGGCCCTTGCGCATGTTCTGATTGTTCTGGGGCGGCGCGCCCGCGCCGGGCCCCGCAGGCGTCTGGGCCTGGGGTCTTGGCGGCAATGAGTCCTGTGCCTGCGCCGAAAGCGCGACAAGGGACATGGCCGAAACCAAGGGAATAATGATCTTCATGCGGCTGGACGCACTCATGCGTGCTTAACCCCCTACTCTCGCGATTGCCGTGGTGCCTAGCGCGATAGACGATTCGCCTCGCGCCTGGCTGATGCCGGCGGACATAACTGACCTGCTTTGGTCGGCTAAGTCCCGTTACAAATGATTAAGATCACGGCAATTTTCGGCCTTGGGGGCGCGGCGGAACCGCTCTAGCGCGCCGGCTCGATCACATTGCAGTTGGTCCGCCCCGACATCAGGCAGTCCTGCATCTTGCTGGCCGCGGTGAGATCGCGGGCGAGCCACCAGCCGACACCGAGGATCACGAGCGCGATGATCAATCCGGCAATCGCACCACGACGGTTGTCGCCGGATTGAGGTTTTGCGAGGGATTTGGGCTTTTTGCCCGGTTCGGGCTTGGATTCGGGCTTGGACTCAGACTTGGACATGACTGGCCGATCGCAGGGGGGAGCCGGCTTTACCACCTCTGCGACGTCGCGTCACATCCCGGTCGATCGTTCAGCCCCGGGTCTGCCGGATCGCATCCTTGCGCGAGGTTTCGACCGCCGGAGTGGCCCGAGGTGCGCAGGTCGTCAGCAAGAATGCGGTCTGGGTGCATTCCCAATCCGCGCCGAGGACGGCACTTTCGATCGGCTTAGGGCGGGCGAGCAACAGTGCGACGCCAGCCAGGGCGACCACCGCGACGGCGATTGCGAGCGCCTTCGGGCTCAGTCTTGAGATCATCATGCCCGTGCTCCGTCTCGTACCGGGCGGACGCTAGGCGCCGCTCCGTGTGGTCCTCTATGAAGGACATCACAATTCGGCAGTTTTTCGGGGCTACGAGAGATCGTCGGTGGTGGCGATTTTTCGTCTACCTGATCGGCTGCGATTATGGGTGGCTTCGCGACGCGCGCCGATGTACACGCTTCTGCGTCGCGTGGTGCCTGCTATGCCCAGCCGACGTACCAACAGTCACCGATGTAGGATTGAAAGCGAGGAAGGCAAGGCCCGTGAGTGGATTTAGGGAACCCGGGTTTTCAGACCGGCAAAAGGCGGCGCAGGAAGCGCGCAAAAATCTTTTGAACAAATTCAAGTCGCAGCCCGGGCTGGATGATCCGGCGGTGGCGGCACGTCGTGCTGAGCGCGAGGCGCTCGCGGCCAAGCGCGCAGAGGCAAAGGCCGCGCGCGAAGCCGAGAAGGCCGAGCAGAAGCGTATTGCGGAAGAAGCTGCAGCGGCCGAAGCCGCGCGTATCGCCCGCGAAGCGGAAGAAGCGATCGCCAAGCAGGCTGAAGTCGAGGCCGAGCAAAAGGCCAAGCGCGACGCCCGCTACGCTGCCCGAAAGGCCAAGCGGAAGTAACGTTCGCAAGTCACGTTCAACTCACGTCGCGTTCAAGTGAAGTTGAACTGAAACATCGCTGGGGGCGGTCCATGTGACCGCCCTCGGACTTCCAAGCGCGCGGCTGCCTTCGCAGACGCCGCGACGACGGCGGAAGATCAGTTCTTCTTCATCATCCCGTCGTCTTTCTTCATCCCGTCCTTCGACATGTGGTCCTTCTTCATGCCGTCGTCCTTGGACATGGTGTCCTTCTTCATGCCGTCCTTGGACATCGTGTCCTTCTTCATCATGCCGTCGTCCTTGCCCATCTTGTCCTGGGCAAAAGCGGCCGGCGACAGCGCGAGGCCAAGCGACAGAGCGGCAGCCGAGACGCCGAGCACGATGCGGGTGCGAATGGTCATGAGTGATTTCCCTTCGAGATGGTGTTTGTCAGCGACGGACGCCGCTATCTGATCTCGACGGATTGCCCGCTGGCGTTGTTACGCGCCCACTGACAAAATTTCTGCGGGCCGGCTGCGAGGATGTTCCGTGTGCACTGCAGCAAGGCCGGCACTTGCCCCGGCATTCGGTCTCGAACTATCAGATGAGAGAATATTGGGTGAGAGACCGGCTAGGATGGACCTATGCGCTGGTCTCAAGGACCCAGCCCACCTCACACCAAACAAGAACCGGCCAAGGGCCGTCCAAGGGGATACACCATGCTCACGCGCCGTCATCTGATCGCGACCGCCGTCGCCGCACCCGCCATTCTTCGCTTCGGCACTGGTACCGCGCATGCCGCGACCACGCTGAAGATCTCGCATCAATTCCCGGGAGGGACCATCGACAAGGGCGACTTCCGCGACCGGCTCTGCCGCATGTTCGCGGCTGAAGTCGCCAAGCGCAGCAAAGGCGACATCGCCGCAGAAATCTATCCGAACTCCTCGCTGATAAAGACCAACGCGCAGTTCTCCGCGATGCGCAAGGGCGCGCTCGACATCAGCCTCTATCCGATGCCTTACGCCGGTGGTGAGCTGCCGGAGACCAATATCGGCCTGATGCCGGGCCTCGTGACCACCTACGACCAGGGCATGCGCTGGAAGAAGGCGCCGGTCGGCAAGGCGCTGACCGACTTCCTCGCCGACAAGGGCATCATCCTGCTCACCTGGGTGTGGCAGGCCGGCGGCGTCGCCAGCCGCTCCAAGCCGATCGTCGCTCCTGAAGATGCCAAGGGCATGAAGGTGCGCGGCGGCTCGCGCGAAATGGACATGGTGCTCCAGACCGCCGGCGCCTCGGTGCTCTCGGTGCCGTCGAACGAAATCTACGCGGCGATGCAGACCGGCGCCTGCGATGCCGGCATCACCTCCTCGACCAGCCTGATCTCGTTCCGGCTCGAAGAGGTCGCGAAGTCGCTGACCTCCGGTGCGGGTGCCTCCTACTGGTTCATGCTCGAGCCGCTGATGATGTCGAAGGCGATTTTCGACAAGCTGCCGAAGAACCAGCAGGACGTCCTGCTCGCCGTCGGCACCGAGCTCGAAGCCTTCGGCCGCAAGGGCGCGCAGGACGACGACGTCGAGGTCGCTAAGGTCTACGAGAAGGCCGGCGCCAAGGTCAGTGCGCTCGATGCCGCCACCGTCGGCAAATGGCGCGACATCGCCCGCGACACCGCGTGGAAGGATTACGGCGCCAAGACCGCGACCGCCGCCAACCTGCTCAAGCTCGCCTCCGACGTCGGCGCATGAGCCACGGTCCGCTTCCGGATCGTGACGACCAGGCGAACGCTGCCGCAAGGACCGGCCTTGCGGCGGCGATCGATCGCGGTCTCGCCGTCCTCAACAGCATCATCGTCGTGTTCGCAGCGATCGCGCTGATCGCGGCCTGCGCCATCCTGAGCTACAGCGTGCTCAGCCGCGCTCTGTTCAAGGCCGCCAATTACTGGCAGGACGAGGCTGCCGTATTCCTCCTGGTCGGCGCCACCTTCATGACGGCGGCCTATGTGCAGCAGAACCGCGGCCATATCGGCATCGAGGCCTTTGTCGGCCTGCTGTCGCCGCTCGCGAACCGGATCAGGCTCTGGCTGGTCGATGCTGCGACGTTCCTGTTCTGCGCCTTTTTCGCCTGGAAGTCCTGGACGCTGACCCATGAAGCCTATGTCGACGGTCAGGTCTCAAACTCGATGTGGTCGCCGCCGCTCGCCATTCCCTATTCGCTGATGGCGCTCGGGATGAGCCTGCTCTGCATCCAGATCCTCGTGCAGCTTGCGCTGCCTTTCGCGGGAGCCAGGCGTCCATGAGCGTTTTCGGTATCGGCCTCGCCTACGGTATCGCGACGCTGGTCGTGATGTTCTCAGGCATGCCGATCGCGTTCGCGCTCGGCGCGGTCGCGGTCGTGTTCATGGGCATCTACATGCCGGCCGCGTCCCTGGATACGGTGACGCAGAACGTCTACGAGGAAATGGCCTCGATCACGCTGCTGTCGATCCCGCTCTTCATCCTGAAGGGCGCCGCGATCGGCAAATCGCGCGCCGGCCAGGATCTCTATTCGGCCCTGCATGCCTGGCTGCATCGCGTCCCCGGCGGCCTCGGCGTCGCCAACGTGTTCGCCTGTGCGCTGTTTGCGGCGATGGCGGGCTCCAGCCCCGCGACCTGCTCGGCGATCGGATCGGCCGGCATCCCCGAGATGCGCAAGCGCGGCTATTCCGGCGGATTTGCCGCCGGCATCATCGCGGCCGGCGGCACGCTCGGCATTCTGCTGCCGCCCTCGATCACGATGATCCTGTTCGCGGTCGCCGCCGAAAAATCGCTCGGCCGGCTCTTCCTCGCCGGGATCGGCCCCGGCCTGCTGCTGGTCTCGCTGTTCGGCGCCTATGCGGTGATCCGCTTCCGCCAGGAATATGCCGCGGCGCAGGCGATCTTTGAGAAAGGCGGGCCTGAGGCTGCGATCCTGGCCCGCGACGAATACACGCTGGCCGAACGCTTCAGCGTGCTGCCGCGCGTGATCCCGTTCGTGCTGCTGCTCACCGGCGTCATGATCGCGCTCTATGGCGGATACGCGACGCCGTCGGAAACCGCCGGCCTCGGCGGCCTGCTCGCGCTGGCGCTGATCGCGGCGATCTACAGCGTGTGGCGGCCGAGCGACCTCGCCCCGATCTTGAAGTCGACGATCCGGGAATCGACCATGCTGATGATGATCATCGGCATGTCGCTGCTCTATTCCTACGTGATGAGCTATCTGCACATCTCGCAATCGGTCGCCGAATCCATCGTCGCGATGCACCTGCCGCGCTGGGAGCTGCTGTTCGCGATCCTCGTCATGGTCGTCGTGCTCGGCTTCTTCCTGCCGCCGGTCTCCATTATTCTCATGACGGCGCCGATCATCCTGCCGCCGCTCCGCGCCGCCAATTTCGACATCATCTGGTTCGGCGTAGTCATGACCATCGTGATGGAGATGGGGCTGATCCATCCGCCGGTCGGCCTCAACATCTTCGTCATCCGCAACGTCGCGCCGGACATTCCCTTGCGCGAGGTGATCTGGGGTACCCTGCCCTTCGTGCTGCTGATGATGCTCGCGGTGCTGCTGCTGTGCTTCTTCCCAGGAATCTCGACCGGCCTGCCGGACCTGGTGATGGGGCCGGACGGGAGCAGGTAGAGGCGATCGCAATTGCCGTAGGGTGGGCAAAGGCGCGCAGCGCCGTGCCCACTATCTCTCCTCGATCCCGATAAAAGTGGTGGGCACGCTTCGCTTTGCCCACCCTACGAGCTAACCCTAAGATCTCTACGATCTATCCTTCCGCCGTGACTTCGGCGCGATCGTGCTGCCGGCCACCACCTGCAACAGATCCTTGCGCACGGCCTCGATGTGCCGCTCCAAGAACCGGCAGGCCTCCTCGACCTTCTGCGCGCGGCAGAGCGAGATCAGATGGGCGTGCTCCTTCTCGGCTGTTCCCATCGCCTTGGTGTTGGAGAGCTGGAGGCGCGTGTAACGGTCGCTGGTCTGGAGCAGTGACAGCACGATCGCGCGCGTACGCGGCTGCGGGGCGTGAACGTAGAGTGCCATGTGAAAATCGGCGTTGAGCTGGCCCCATTCGCTGACGTTACGCGCCTTGATCGCCTTCTCGAAGCTCTTGTGGATGTCATCGAGCCCGCTGAAATCATCGGCGGTGAAACGCGGCGCCGATTGCGCCAGGAGGCGTGGCTCCAGGATTCCGCGCAGGTCGAACACGTCGTTGATCTCGTCCAGCGACAGCTCCGAGACGATCGCGCCCTTCTGCGGGACGATGCGCACCAGTCCTTCGGCCTCGAGCTGGAACAGCGCTTCGCGCACCGGGATGCGGCTGACGCCATAGGCCTCGCCAAGTGCGTCCTGCCGTAGCTGCGATCCGGCCGGATAGGTGCCGTCGAGGATCGCCTGCCTGAGCTGGTCGACGATCGCGGCCGACAGGGTGCGATGCTTCAGAGGCTGTTTCATCTGACCTTCTGTTGTCCTTCCCGACTCGTCGGCGCGAAGCGGTCCCTCTCTTGCATGTTGCGCGGCCCGGCAAAAGCCAGTGCCCAGCAAAAGCGCGTCCTGCCGCCGAAATGACCGCAATCTCCGTTTGACACGCAAAATGTATAAATTATACATTTGCCGATAGCACGAGATTTCTCAGGGGTCGGGGCCTCTTTCATGATCGAGCAGACGATGCCGGCCACGCGCGCATTCAGCGTTCGACGCATGGTCGTCCGCGCGTCCAGTGCCCTGCTCGCCGTCGAGCGCGTCGCGCTGATGGGCCTGATGTACCTGCTCACCGGCCTGATCCTGGTGAACGTCGTCACCCGTTACGCGCGCTTCCCGATCTACTGGATCGATGAATCCGCCGTCTATTGCGTGGTCTGGCTGACCTTTGTCGGCGCCTCCGCGATGACGCGGCTGCGGCTCGATTTCGCGGTCACCATGCTGACGGAGCGTCTTTCGCCGCGGCACCAGAAGATCGCAAAGGTGATCTCGACCGGCATGGTCGTCGTGTTCGGAATCGCGCTGATCGTGACCTGCATGCTTTGGATGGACCCGATTGGCCTCGCGCGCGCCGGCTTCGACGGGCGCAAGCTCGCGGCTGAGACCTTCAACTTTCTCTATACCGAGCACACCCAAACGCTGAACTGGCCGACCTGGGTGCTCTATTTGACGCTGCCGATCTTCGCGGTCTCGATGACCATCCACGGCCTCGCCAACCTGCTGGAAGATCTCGAACTGGTCCCGCGCACGCCGCCGAAGGGCTTTGCGCTCTCCGAACTCGACGGGGTCAACTGATGATCACGTCAGCCGCCTTCGTCGCGATCATGCTGGTCGGCGTGCCGATCGGCCTCTGCCTGTGCCTTGCCGGCCTCGTCTACATCGCAGCATCCGGCAATCCGGTGCTGTTCCAGTCCTATCCGCTCCAGCTGTTCGGCGGCGTCGACAGCTACGGCCTGATCGCCATTCCGCTCTTCATCCTGATCGGCGAGATCATGAACGGCGGCGGCATCACAAGGCGCATCGTCGACATGGCGATGGCCTTCGTCGGCTCGCTCAAGGGCGGGCTCGCCTACGTCAACATCCTCGCCAACATGTTCATCTCCTCGATCCTGGGATCTGCCACCGCGCAGGTCGCGATCATGGCGCAGATCATGGTCCCGGAGATGGAGAAGAAGGGCTACGACAAGACCTTCGCAGCGGGATTGACCGCCTATGGCGGCATGCTCGGGCCGATCATTCCGCCGTCGGTGATGTTCGTCGTCTACAGCGTGCTCGCGCAGGTCTCGGTCAGCGACATGCTGATCGCCGGCATCGTGCCGGGCGTGATCCTCACGGTGATGTTCTGCCTCGTCATCGCGCTGATGGGATATGTCTACAATTATCCCCGCGCGGACTATCAGACGCCGCGCGAGCGCGTCATGACGATCCTGCGGACGTCACCCACCCTGCTGATCCCGATCGTCATCGTCGGCACCATCCTCAGCGGCCTCGCCAATGCGACGGAATCCGCTGCGGTCGGCGCGGTCGCCGCCGCACTTGTCGGGAAATACTGGACCAAGGAATTCGAGTTCTCGCAGCTGCCGCAGATGATGCTGCGCAGCGCCATCTATTCGGCGATCGTGCTGTTCCTGGTGGCGGCCGCGGCGGTGTTCTCCTGGGTGCTGATCTTCGGCAAGGTGCCGCAGGAAACCGCCGGCTGGATCCAGTCCGCTGCCAAGGACCCGGTCAGCTTCATGCTGATCTGCAACGTCATCCTGCTGATTATCGGCACTGTCATCGACGGCATTCCCGGCCTGATCATGACGGTGCCGATCCTGCTGCCGGTTGCAACCGACGTCTACCACATCGATCCCAGGCATTTCGGCGTCGTGGTGGTGATCAACCTCGTGCTCGGCCTGCTGTCGCCGCCGGTCGGGCTCTGCTTCTTCGTCGCGGCCGCCGTCACCGGCGCCAAGCCGGGCAAGATGTTCATGGTGACGCTGCCGTTCTTCGTCATCTCCTGCGTCCTGCTGGTGCTGCTCTCGCTCTACCCCTCGCTCTCGCTGATCCTCATCAAATAGGCCCGTTCAAAAGGAAGCCCGACCATGCCGCTTTCACGCCGCCGCTTTCTCGCCGCCAGTGCCGCCGCCTCGGTGTTCGCACCGTCGCTGGCGCTTGCCCAGGCCAAGGAATTCCGCCTCGGCCTGATCACGCCCAACGGCCATTCCTGGAACAAGGCGGCGCTGAAATTCGGCGACGATCTCAAGGCCGCCACCAACGGCCGGCTCACCCTGACCGTGTTCCATTCCGGCCAGCTCGGCAACGAGCCCGCGATGATGCAGCAATTGCAGTCCGGCGCGCTCGACATGGGCTTCATCCAGGCCGCCGAGCTCGGCTCGCGCGTGCCGCACATCGCCGCGATCAATGCGCCCTACATCGTCCGCTCGACGCCTGCGGTCGCGAAATTCGTGCGGCATCCGGCTGCGGTGAAGCTGTTCGATGTGCTGCCGCAGGAGACCGGCACCATCGGCCTCGGCTGGGGCATCACCGGCATGCGCGCGGTGTTCTCGTCCAAGGACCTGAACTCGCTCGCCGACATCAAGGGCATGAAGCTGCGTATCAACCCGACGCCGGTCTATCGCGACTTCTATTCCTCGCTCGGTGCCGCACCGACGCCGATCCCGACGCCGCAGGTGTTCGACGCGATGGCCAACGGCCAGGTCGATGGCCTCGAGGCCGATCTCGAATTCTCCTGGAACCAGCGCTTCGACAAGGTCTCGAAGGTGATCCTGCAGATGAATGCCGTCTTCATGCCGATGGCGGCGGTGGTCTCGGGCCGGGTCTGGCAGACGCTCCCCGCAGCCGATCGCGAGCTGATCGCCAAGACGGTGAAGTCGACGCTGGACGCGCAGATCGACGAGTTGGCCTCCAACGAGCCCGCGCTGATCGAGAATTTCAAGAACGCGCCGATCCCGATCCGCCAGGTCCCGCCTGGCGACACCGAGGCTGTCATCGCCGAGTTCGACAAGATCTGGCTGCCCAAGGCACCTGTTCTCGCCGAGCTGCGCAAGGTCGGCGCGACGCTCTGATCCCATTCGCCATCCTCTTCACAACAGCCGGCGGCCCCAGCCCCCCGCCGGCAAACTCACTTGGAGTCAATTCATGAGCCGCCGCGTTTCCTGGGAAGGCGTCTTCCCGGCCGTCACCACGCAATTCCACGACGATCTCTCGCTCGACATCGACGCCACCGCCAAGGTCATGGACGGGTTGATCCGCGACGGCGTCTCCGGCCTGATCGTCTGCGGCTCGGTCGGCGAGAACACCTCGTTGGAGCGCAAGGAGAAGGTCGCGATCATGGAGACGGCGAAATCCGTCGCGAAAGGCCGCGTGCCGGTACTGTGCGGCATCGCCGAGTTTACCACCGCCTTTGCGGTCGAGACCGCCAAGGAAGCCGCGCGCGTCGGCATCGACGGCGTGATGGTGATGCCGGCGCTGGTCTATTCGTCGAAGCCGCACGAGACCGCCGCGCATTTCCGTGCCGTCGCCTCCGCGACCGACCTGCCGGTGATGCTCTATAACAACCCGCCGATCTACAAGAACGACGTCACCCCCGACATCCTGGCCTCGCTCGCCGACGTCGAGACCGTGGTCTGCTTCAAGGACTCCTCGGGCGACACGCGGCGCTTCATCGACACCAGAAACATGGTCGGCGACCGCTTCGTGCTGTTCGCAGGGCTCGACGACGTCATCGTCGAGAGCATCGCCATGGGCGCGGTGGGCTGGGTCTCCGGCATGTCGAACGCCTTCCCGCGCGAGGGCGAGACGCTGTTTCGTCTTGCCAAGGCCGGCCGCTTCGCCGAGGCCATGCCGATCTACGAATGGTTCATGCCGCTGCTGCACCTCGACGCACGGCCCGACCTCGTCCAGTGCATCAAGCTGTGCGAGCACATCATGGGCCGCGGCACCGCGCTGACCCGTCCGCCCCGCCTCGCCCTGCTGCCGCAGGAGAAGGCCGAGGTTGAGGCGATGATGGCGAAGGCGCTCAAGAACCGGCCGCGCCTGCCGGATGTCGGGTTGAAGGCGGCGTAAGCGAAGGTCTCGTAGGGTGGGCAAAGCGAAAGCGTGCCCACCATTTGAGATCAAAATCGCGGAGAGATGGTGGGCACGGCGCTACGCGCCTTTGCCTACCCTACGAAGCTAGGAAGCAGCCCGCTTCTTCTTCGCGTTGAGCGCGGAGGCTACGCGGCTCACAGGCGGCTTGCCCAGCACGTCGCTCATCTCGTTCGTGGCCGCCAGCAGCTTGTCCATGTCGACGCCGGTCCTGACGCCCATGCCGTCGAGCATGTAGACGACATCCTCGGTCGCGACATTGCCCGTCGCGCCCGGCGCGTAGGGGCAGCCGCCAAGGCCGCCGGCGGCGGCATCGATGACGCGGACGCCTTCCTCTAGGCCGGCATAGAGATTGGCGAGTGCTTGGCCGTAGGTGTCGTGGAAATGCATCGCGAGTTTGGCCGGCGGGATATTGGCGCTAACCGCGCGCAGCATCTCCTTGGCCTTATCAGGCGTGCCGACGCCGATGGTGTCGCCGAGCGAGATCTCGTAGCAGCCGAGCTCCCACAGCGTGTTGGCGAGATCGGCGACCGCCTTCGGCTCGATCTCGCCGTCGAACGGGCAGCCCAGCACGCAGGAGATATAGCCGCGGACCCTGACGCCATCCGCCTGGGCGCGCGCCAGCACCGGCTTGAACCGTTCGATGGACTCCGCGACCGTGCAGTTGATATTGGCGCGCGAAAACCCTTCCGAGGCCGCCGCGAACACGGAGACGACTTGCGCTCCGGCAGCGCGCGCGGCGTCATAGCCCTTCTCGTTCGGCACCAGCACGTGGAATTCGGCGCCCTTGACGTGGCTGACGCCGCGCAGCACGGCGTCCGAGCTCGCCATTTGCGGGATCGCCTTGGGCGAGACGAAGGCGCCGACCTCGACCGTGGTGAGGCCAGCGGCTACGAGCGCCTCGACGAAGGCGATGCGGGCCTCGACGCTGACGGGCGTCTTCTCGTTCTGGAGGCCGTCGCGCGGCCCCATTTCGATGATGCGGACGGGATCGCTCATCTCACTCTCCCGATGGCTCGACGACGGCGAGCTCGACGCCCTCCTGGACGATGTCTCCGACCTTGCATTTGATCGATTTCAGCACGCCGGCGTAGGGCGCGCGCAGCGTCTGCTCCATCTTCATCACTTCCAGGGTGAGGATCGGCGCGCCCTTGTCGAGCTTGGCGCCCTCCTCGGCCAGCACGGCGACGACCGTGCCCGGCAGGGGCGCCGCGATCTTGTCCTCTCCGACATGCTCTTCGCTCTCGCCGCCGAACGGATCGACCCAATGCAGGTCGAAGCGACCATTGCGTGTGCGCAAATACAGCTCGTGACCGTCGATCACGGCTGCGACCTGCGATTTGACGCCATCGAGCGTCAGATCGAAGCCGCCGTCGCGCGAGGCGATCGTGAACGCCAATTCGCGGTCGCCGGTCAGCAGCGTCGAGGGACCGCTGCCATAGTTCAGCGTGATCTTCTGTTCAGGTCCATGGCCGACACGGAAGGCAAAGCTGCGCTGGCGGCGGCCGACCGGCATCCAGCCAAAGGTCTGCCAGGGCGAACTCGCCTCATCTTGCGCGGCCTGCCGCTCGTCGTTGATAACAGCGGCGACTGCTGCGCACAGCTCGAGCTCGCCGGGTGCCGGCGGGGCCTGCGTCAGGCCCGCCAGCTCCCGCTCGATGAAGCCGGTGTCGATCGCATTGGTCCGCACCTTCGGATGCGTCATCAGCGCCGACAGGAACGGGATGTTGGTGACGATGCCGCGGACGTCGGAGTCTTGCAGCCCGCGATTCAGCCGTTCGATCGCGACGTCCCGCGTCGGGGCCCACGCGATCATTTTTGCGAGCATGGCATCGTAATAGGGCGAGACAGTATCGCCTTCGCGATAGCCGGCGTCGATGCGCAAGCCGCCGGTTTCCGCCGGCAGCCGCCAGGTCGAGATCCTCCCGACCGACGGCATGAAGTTCTTGGTCGGATTTTCCGCGTAGACGCGCGCCTCGACCGCATGGCCGTTGAGCCGGATCTCGTCCTGCTTCAGCGGCAGTGCCTCGCCGAAGGCGACGCGCAGCTGCCACTCAACGAGATCGATGCCGGTGATCAGCTCGGTCACGGGATGCTCGACCTGAAGCCGCGTGTTCATCTCGATGAAGAACACGTCCTTGCCGTCGGAGA
Organism: Bradyrhizobium sp. LA2.1; assembly: GCF_040547725.1. Lineage (NCBI taxonomy): Bacteria > Pseudomonadati > Pseudomonadota > Alphaproteobacteria > Hyphomicrobiales > Nitrobacteraceae > Bradyrhizobium > Bradyrhizobium sp. LA2.1. The sequence continues at coordinate 44,714 of NZ_JBEPQI010000008.1, read as the reverse complement.
CGAACTCGATCGTGCCGGCACCGACATAGTTGACCGCGCCGGCCGCCTTTCGCGCGGCGGCGCAGACAGTCTCGCGCTGGGCGGGATTGAGCGTCGGCGACGGCGCCTCCTCGATCACCTTCTGGTGCCGGCGCTGCAACGTGCATTCGCGCTCGAACAGCGACAGCAGATTGCCGTGGCTGTCGCCGATGATCTGCACCTCGATGTGACGGGGATTGTCGACATATTTTTCGATCAGCATGCGGTCGTCGCCGAACGCGGCCTTGGCCTCGCGCTTGGCGCTGACGATCGCCGGCCCAAGCTCGTCTGCCGAGCGCACGATGCGCATGCCGCGGCCGCCACCGCCGGCGGACGCCTTCACCAGGATGGGGAAGCCGATCTTGTCCGCCGCCTTCGAAAGCGTCGCGTCGTCCTGGGCCTCACCGTGATAGCCGGGCACCAGCGGCACGCCGGCCTTCTCCATCAGCGCCTTGGAGCCGGACTTCGAGCCCATCGCCGTCATCATCGCGGCGGTCGGGCCGACGAACACCAGGCCCGCCTCCAGGCAGGCCCGCGCGAACTCGGCATTTTCGGACAGGAAACCGTAGCCCGGGTGGACGGCTTCCGCGCCGGTCTTTCGCGCGGCCTCGATCAGCCGCTCGACACTGAGGTAGCTGTCGCGGGCCCGCGCCGGACCGAGCAGCACGGCTTCATCCGCGAGCGCGACATGCATCGCGTCGCGGTCGGCCTCGGAATAGACCGCGACCGTGCGCAGGCCCATGGCTCGCGCGGTGCGGATGACGCGGCAGGCGATCTCGCCGCGGTTGGCGATCAGGAGCGTGCGAAAACGCCGGTAGAGCATTGAACGGTCCATCGCATCACATCCTGAACAGGCCGAATTTCGTAGGCTCAATCGGCGCATTCGACGCCGCGGAAAGGCCGAGGCCGAGCACGAGGCGCGTGTCGGCCGGGTCGATCACGCCGTCATCCCACAGACGCGCCGTTGCGTAGTATGGGTGCCCCTGGCTCTCATATTGCGCGCGGATGGGCTCGCGGAACTTGTCTTCCTCTTCCTTCGACCAGCTATCGCCCTTGGCCTCGATGTTGTCGCGCCGGACCTGGCTCAGCACCATCGAGGCCTGCTCGCCGCCCATCACCGAGATGCGCGCGTTCGGCCACATCCACAGGAAGCGCGGCGAGTAGGCGCGGCCGCACATGCCGTAATTGCCGGCGCCGTAGGACCCTCCGATCACCACGGTAAATTTCGGCACCGAGGCGGTCGCCACCGCCGTGACGAGCTTGGCACCGTCGCGCGCGATGCCGCCGGCCTCATATTTCTTGCCGACCATGAAGCCGGTGATGTTCTGCAGGAACACCAAGGGAATGCCGCGCTGGCAGCACAGCTCGATGAAATGCGCGCCCTTCAGCGAGCTCTCGCTGAACAGAATGCCGTTGTTGGCGATGATACCGACCGGATAGCCCCAGACATGGGCGAAGCCGCAGACCAGCGTCGTGCCGTAGAGTTTCTTGAACTCGTCGAACTCCGAGCCGTCGACGATGCGGGCGATGATGTCACGGACGTCGAACGGCTTTCGGCCGTCGACCGGCACCACGCCGTAGATCTCTTCGGCCGCAAACAGCGGATCGCGCGGCTTGTGCATGTTGAGGTTCGGCCGCACCGATGGCTTCAGCGTGCCGACGATGCGCCGGGCGATGCCGATCGCATGGGCGTCGTTCTGGGCGTAGTGGTCGGTCACGCCCGATTGCCGCGAATGCACGTCGGCGCCGCCGAGCTCCTCGGCACTCACCACCTCGCCGGTCGCGGCCTTCACCAGCGGCGGGCCGCCGAGGAAGATGGTGCCCTGGTTGCGCACGATGATGCTCTCGTCCGACATCGCGGGGACATAGGCGCCGCCGGCGGTGCAGGAGCCCATCACGATCGCGATCTGCGGGATGCCCTGCGACGACATCTGGGCCTGGTTGTAGAAGATGCGACCGAAATGGCGCTCGTCCGGAAAGATCTCATCCTGAAGCGGCAGGAAGGCGCCGCCGGAATCGACCATGTAGACGCAGGGAAGATTGTTCTGCCGCGCCACGTCCTGCGCGCGCAGATGCTTCTTCACCGTCATCGGATAGTAAGTGCCGCCCTTGATGGTGGCGTCGTTGGCGACGATCACGCATTCGCGGCCCGAGATGCGCCCGACGCCGGTGATGACGCTCGCCGAATGCACGTCACCGCCATAGAGGCCGTACGCCGCCAGCGGCGACAGCTCCATGAACGAGGTGCCGGGATCGACCAGCAGGTCGACGCGCTCGCGCGCCAGCATCTTGCCGCGCGAGGTGTGGCGGTTGCGCGAGACCTCGCCGCCGCCGCCGGCGACCTGGCTCAGTTTTTCGCGCAAGTCCGCGACAAGCCCGCGCATGGCCTCGGAATTGCGCGCAAAGTCTGATGAAGACGTATCGATGCTGGAATGGAGCGGCATGTTGATTCCAATGAGGTGAAGGTTTCAGGCCGTCTCGGACATCAGCTCGCGGCCGATCAGCATGCGACGCACCTCCGAGGTGCCGGCGCCGATCTCGTAGAGTTTTGCGTCGCGCCAGAGACGTCCGACCGGGAATTCGGAGGTGTAGCCGACGCCGCCAAGCGCCTGGATCGCCTCGCCGGCCATCCACGTCGCCTTCTCCGCGGAATAGAGGATCGCGGCCGCCGCATCCTTGCGCAGCGTGCGGGCGTGATCGGCGCGGTCGCAGGCGCGCCCGACCGCATAGACATAGGCGCGCGCCGACTGCCAGGTCGCATACATGTCGGCGAGCTTGCCCTGCATCAGCTGGAAGTCGCCGATCGGCTGGCCGAACTGTTTTCGTTCATGCATGTAGGGCACCACGGCGTCCATGCAGGCCGCCATGATGCCGAGCGGGCCGCCCGACAGCACCGTGCGCTCGTAATCGAGGCCGGACATCAGCACCTTGACGCCCTCGCCGACCTTGCCGAGCACGTTCTCTTCCGGCACCTCGCACTCGTCGAAGAACAGCGGATAGGTGTTGGAGCCGCGCATGCCGAGCTTGTCGAGATGCTGGCCGTGGGTGAAACCCTTGAAGCCCTTCTCGACCAGGAACGCGGTCATGCCGCGCGGGCCCGCCTCCGGATCGGTCTTGGCATAGACGACCAGCACGTCGGCGTCGCCACCATTGGTGATCCACATCTTGGAGCCGTTGAGGGCGTAGCGGTCGCCGCGCTTGTCGGCGCGCAGCTTCATCGAGACGACGTCGGAGCCCGCGCCGGGCTCGGACATCGCGAGCGCGCCGACATATTCGCCGGAGATCAGTTTTGGCAGATAGCGCGCACGCTGCGCGTCGTTGCCGTTACGGCGGATCTGGTTGACGCAGAGGTTAGAATGGGCGCCGTAGGACAGCCCCACGGCGGCCGAGCCCCGCGAAATCTCCTCCATGGCGACGATATGGGCGAGATAGCCCATGCTGGAGCCGCCATATTGCTCCGGCGCGGTCATGCCGAGCAGGCCGAGGTCGCCAAAGCGCTTCCAGAGGTCGGCCGGGAACAGATTGGCCTTCTCGATCTCGGCGGCGCGCGGGGCGATCTCCGCCTCCACGAAGGCGCGCAGCGTGTCGCGCAGCATGCTGATGTCTTCGCCCAGATCGAAATCGATGCTCGGGATGTTCAAGGCGATTCCTCCGTATTCTTGTCGGGTCCGAACCTACCCCCGCCCGGGCGTCCCAGCGGTCGAAAAGGTTGCATTTTCCGCCAAGTTTGGCGAGGATTTTTCATGCCCTTTCAAGCCGCGACCGCGACGCCCCGCCGCGCCATGACCCCAGCCGCCTTCGTCCGCGGCGTGGTTGCCGCTTATGCCCGTTACGGGCGGGATCCGGCCGAAGCCTTGGGCAAGGGGCAGGTCACCGCGGACCTCGTTCGATCCCGCGACGGACGGGTGACGGCGGCCCAGTTCGAGGCGCTGGCCGGCCATGCCATGCGCGAGCTCGACGACGAAGCGCTTGGCTGGTTCTCGCGCCGGCTGCCTTGGGGAACCTACGGTATGCTGTGCCGCGCCTCGATCACGGCCCCCAATCTCGAAGTCGCGCTAAAACGCTGGTGCCGGCATCATCGCCTGCTGACCGAGGACGTGCTGTTCGAGCTCTCGCTTGGTGATGAGACCGCGACGATCTCCATTCGCGAACAGCGCGACCTCGGCCCCTTGCGTGAATTCTGCCTGGTCACCCTGCTCCGCTATGTTCTCGGCTTCTCCTGCTGGGCCGTCGATTCCGCGATCGCGCTGAGTGCGGCCGAGTTTCCCTATTCCGAGCCGGGCCACGTCTCGGTCTATCCGACGATCTTCTGCAGGCATTTGAGCTTTGGTGCGGACGGCGCCCGCATCGTGTTCGACAAGCATTATCTCTCTCTGCCGCTGACCCGCAGCCCCGCCGATCTCGACAGCATGCTCAAGGGCGCGCTGCGGCTCACAGTGCTGCCCTACCGGCGCGACCGGCTGCTGGTCGAGCGCGTCCGCCGCGTGCTGCGCAATGCACGCGGGCGCATTCTCGGCGCCGAGGATGTCGCAAGCGAGTTGGCGCTCTCGACCCGCACCATGCACCGGCGCCTGCGCGAGGAAGCGACCTCGCTGCGCGACCTCAAGGAAGAGGCAAAGTTCGAGCTCGCCAAGCAGGAGCTGATGCGCGGCCGCGCCCCCATCAAGCGGATCGCGGAGATCGCCGGCTTCCGCAACGAGAAGAGCTTTTCGCGCGCCTTCCGCACCTGGACCGGCGCTAGCCCGCGCGAATTTCGCGAGCGCTATCGCTGAGGCGCGGCGTCACCTGCTTGTCATAAATTGACGTCCTCCGAGATCACTCTCGGAGGACGCAATCTCTCGGATCAGGTCGCGATCTCAGGCGTTAGTTCTGCGCGCCCTGGCGAGCCTTGGGCTGCTTCGTCTGCTTCGGCTGGAAGGCGAGCGCATCGTTGCTAGTCTTGGCGCCGCCGGCCTGCGAGCACGTGCCGCCGATGCCACCGGCCGCCTGACGGCAGGCTTCCATCGTCGGATAGCCGCAGCCGTGAGCGGCCTGGGCGCCGTTGGTGATGCAATAATCGTCGGCCTTCGCAGCCGGCGCCGACAGAACAAAAAACGCAGACGCAAACAGCGTCGCAGCAGAGGCTGCGATCGTCTTCGAAGTCGATGTCATGATGTCTTTTCCTGCTTAGGGTCCCACAAAAGCATCCCCGGCGTGCGACGCAGACCGAGGTTCACACCCTGCATCTAGGCAGCGCAAAGATGCCGACAATCACGGTTGCGCGCATTGCAGTCCTGCCTAAATCACATGTCACAGTTAGGTGAGTTACTAAGCTATTATAACTATCCGAATCGACCGCACCGCGCGCAAGCGCCCCCGACTTCGGAAGTTCAGTAGAGAGACTTGAACGCCTATCCGACGGGTGCCGCCACTACATCCTGTAACGGCAGCGGCACATCCTTCGCGACGCCCAGCACCGGAAAGCTGCGGACGTTCTTCACATCAGGCATCGCGGCGAAATGCAGCAGCTGCTGGCGCATGCTCTCGACGTTCGGCGCGACGCATTTCAGCAGGTAGTCGGTGTCGCCTGAAATCCGCCAGCACTGCTGGATGCGCGGGATCGCGGCAATCGAGCTCTCGAACGCCTCCAGCACCGGCTGGGCCTGGCTCACGAGCTGGATCGAGACGAACGAAACCACCTCATAGCCGAGCAGCCGCTCGTCGATGACGGCGCGGACCGCCCGGATCACGCCGCGGCTGAACAGCAGTTTCAGCCGCCGCAGGCAATTGGGCGCGGACACGCCGACCCGCAGTGCCAGCTCGTTGTTGCGCACCCGACCGTCCTGCTGCAGCTCGGATAAGATCTTCAGATCGACGCCGTCGAGCTGGTCACGCCCGGCCATCCCCCACCTCGCCATGATCGTGTCATGCGAGGCAGCGAAGCACGCGGCGGAATCGCTGCCAAGGGGCCGGAGCCCGGCGCAACAGCTGGTCCGTGGATCGGGATCATCGGACGCGACGTCATGTCTGCGGGCGGGGTACCCCCGCCGTCATGCCAGGGCTTGTCGCGGCCATCCGCGCTCTTTCACTCGACCCCAAAGACGAGGATGCCTGGGCCTTCGCCTCGCCGAAGCGGCTTCGGCCGCGCAGGCGGGACAAGGCCCAAGCATGACGAGTAAATCACGTCGTATGAAGTCGGAGCAGCCAGCCGCCCCTCAATGCGTCCAGGGCTCGCCGCGCCGGAACGAGAAATTGTCGGCATAGGCGACCGGGCGGCGGATCGAATCCTGCGGCTCGATCACCTGGTAGGCGATGCCCTTGCGCTCGCAATAAGCGACCGCCTCTTCCTTGCTGTGGAAGCGCAGCGTGATCTGCTGCTTCATGTCGCCGGACGAGGTCCATCCCATCAGCGGCTCGACCGAACGCGGCTGCTCCGGCTCGTAATCCAGCTGCCATTCCTTGGTCTTGGACCGGCCGGATTGCATCGCGTTCTTGGCGGGCTTGAAAATGCGTGCGGTCATGGGTGGTCCGGGCCTCTTGGTCTTTTCGTTCGATTTCGATGCGTCACGGTAGCAGTTGGTGGAAACCGCGGGCATAGTATAGAGACACCTTTTGGGAACTGATCGGTGATTCCGGTCCCCCCGGGGGTGCGTTGCCGACGGGTATAGTCATTATGCTGCACCGTGACAATTGCGTACCCGCCTTCCGCGCCGGGATCCCGCCCGGCGGCCCTGTCTCGCCGACACCAGCGTATCCGCCCCCTCCGAAAGCTTCCGTCGCATGGCCTTCCTGAACATCAACGCCACGCTTCCCGAAAAGGGCCGTGACCTCAGGCTCGACCTGTTTCGCGGCATCGCGAACTGGGCGATCTTCCTCGACCATATCCCCGACAACGTGGTGAACTGGATCACCACGCGCAACTACGGCTTTTCCGACGCCGCCGACCTGTTCGTCTTCATCTCCGGCTACACCGCCTCCTTCGTCTATGCGCGAATGATGCTCGAGCGCGGCTTCATCGTCGGCGCCACGAGGCTGACCAAGCGGGTCTGGCAGCTCTACGTCGCCCACATCATCCTGTTCGTGATCTACATCGCCTCGATCAGCTATCTGGCGCTGCGCTTCGGCGATTCCGACATGATCAACGAGTTCAACGTCGCCGGCCTCGTCGACAACGCCACCGAGACGCTGCGCCAGGGCCTGTTCCTGCGCTTCAAGCCGCTCAATCTCGACGTGCTGCCGCTCTACATCGTGCTGATGGGGCTGTTTCCGCCGGTGCTGTGGTTCATGCTGCGCAAGCCCGACCTGACGATGGCGCTGTCCATCGTGTTGTGGCTCGCCGCCCGCCATTACGGCCTGAACCTGACCGCCTATCCGGCCGGCCAGTGGTACTTCAACCCGTATGCCTGGCAGGTGCTGTTCGTGTTCGGCGCCTGGTGCGCGATGGGCGGCGCCCGGCGTTCGGGAGCCGTGATCAATTCGCCGATCACGCTGTGGCTGTGCCTCGGCTATCTCGCCTTCGCGCTGGTCATGACCATGGCCGGCCGCTTCCCTACCCTCGGCGGCATGTTCCCGGGATGGCTGTTCTCGGCCTTCAACCCCAACGACAAGACCAACCTTGCGCCCTACCGCTTCCTCCATTTCGTCGTGATCGTGATCCTGGTGATCCGCTTCGTGCCGAAGGACTGGCCTGGTCTGGAGTGGAAGGTGTTCGATCCCTTGATCGTCTGCGGCCAGCAGTCGCTCGCCGTGTTCTGCGTCGGCGTGTTCCTGTCCTTCGTCGGCCATTTCGAGCTGTCGATGAGCTCGGGCTCGCTGTTCGCGCAGATCTTCGTCAGCATCGCCGGCATCGCGATCATGACGACGGTGGCCTATTACATTTCCTGGTCGAAAAAGCAGGACAAGCCGTTGAAGCCGCCGCCGCCCAAACCTGCGGCCGCCGCCTCGCCCGCAAAGGCCGCCTAGAGCCGTTTCCGTTCCGATGAAATCGGAACGGTGCGCCAGATTCCAGTTGCGGCAGCGGAGCCGGCTCAGGCCGCCTCGGTGTCGTACTCGGTGAACTTCTTGTAGATCCAGTCGCGGCCGTCGTGGCGGCGCCAGACCTTTCCATAGACGATCTGCCCGTTGATCGAGCGGCGCGGCACGATCACGGTCCAGAGGTGCCAGATCTCGGTCCAGCTCGACTGCGGATGGACGGTTCGGACGTTGCGATCGAAAGACATGACGCAAAACTCACAAGATATGAGCGCCGCGACGAACTGTGACCTGTGTGACCACCGATTGCAGGCAGCCCATCGCGAGCCTTGCCGACCTGATATCAGCCAGGAATGCGGCCGCAACAACCACTCGGCCTTAACCTAACCGGTCAACCTTACCCCTCGTGGGTACCCGCCAAGACCCGTTGAAAGCCGGCGCCGATCTTTCTATGATGCGTGCACAATTTGAGAATGAGCGCGCCGTTTCGGACGCGTGGCAATTGCGAACTGATTTTCATTTTTCAAATGACTTGCTGACTGGGGCACCACAATGAATATGCAATGTGGACGTTTGCGCCTGGCGGTGTGCTCGGTGCCGCCTGCGCCGCGTGTCAAGACAGTCAAGACATCCGTCTCTGAACCGCCGAAGGCGGCCAACGACAATCATCTGGCGTGGCCGTTCCTGCCGTTTCCGCTCGGCTGGTACGCGACGAACTGATCCCCGGAATAGCGCGACGCCGCTCAAGCGGAATATCATCGCTTGGCGGCGTCCGTTTAGGCATTGGGCGCTGAAATCCCCAATGCCTATATGTCTATGGCGACAGCCAAAGGTTCGAAGCAATTTTGCGAATTCTGCGGCGGGCCGGCCGGCGCAATGCCTTGAAAAATCGCGCAGAAGTGGCGTTTGGCGAAGAACAAGCGCCAGGGCTTCAGGCAAGGCTTCAGGCAAGGTTCGCGCGCGCTTCAGGTCGCCATAGGCCGCCTGCCCCGCCCCCACAATCGCGCCGGCTCAGATGCGCGACGTGCTCTGCGCATTGACGCCCAGCGTGCCCTGCGCGTTGTAGGCCTGTCCCGCCTGGTTGCCATGTTCCCGCCTCTGCGATCGCAACCAATCACCGCGCCATGAGTTGCAGGTCCTTCCCGTCTGTCCGGGGAAGCCGCGTGGCTGCGATCCATGCCCGCGCGATGTACGGACGGTCATCTCGTCTCACGACCGTGTGAGCTGGAGCGCGGCCGGTGAATTTTCACGAGCGAGCAGAGACCAACGAACAGCAGGCCGCAAGCCAAGGGGATGCAGTGAGTCAAATCGATACGACCGAGAAGCTCTCGGGCACGCCGGAGACTGAAAGTTCGCTGTTCGCACTGTGCGGGCTTGGCGTCGCCGGGATCGCAATGCTGGGCTGGATCTGCGCCCTCGCCTGGATCGCCTGGCGCCTGGTCGATTGGCTGTTGTTCTGAAATCGAAACGCCGCCGGCACGCCAACGCACGCAAAAGTTGCGACGGGCGCAATTGCGCGGGGATCGTCCTGCCAGCCTGACCGTCGTCGGCGGCAGCGAAACGGGATGAGCGCGGCGCAATATCGAGAGAATTGAAGGAGCTTCAATCTCGGGACTGGTCGGGGCAGCTGGATTCGAACCAACGACCTGCAGTACCCAAAACTGCCGCGCTACCAGGCTGCGCTATACCCCGAATGTCCAGCGAGCCCCGTCGATACACGCTTCCCAAAGCGCCATCAAGCTTTCAAGCCGCCAGCAAGGCGGCAATAAGCCCGCCGGGTCGCCCTACTTGGTGCCGAACAGCGGGTGGCCGACGCGGTCGCCGGGACGGATGCCGTATTTCTGCGCCGTTCCCGCCACCACCTCCAGGACGGCCCGCGCGGGTCCCTGGGACGAGATGATCTTGGTCGACAGCGGCTCGGTGTTTTCGGCGATGCGCAGGATGCGACCGTCGGCGCGGATGAAGATCATGTCGAGCGAGACGTAGGTGTTCTTCATCCACATCGACACTTCCTGCTCGGGCTTGAAGTCGAACAGCATGCCTTTGCCGTCGGCCAGTTCCTTGCGGTACATCAGCCCGGTCTGCTTCTCCTCCTCGGTCGTCGCCATTTCCACCGAGAACACCTGCACGCCGTTCCTGGTGACGATCTCGAGCGGCTGGAAGCTGGCGGCGCGCACCGGCGCGCTCGCGACGGCACAGCCGACGACGAGGATGGCGGCCAGCCAGCCCCTTGCAATGGACCAGACGGCCTTTCGGTCAAAATTCATGGGACGGTACTCAAGGGGGCGTGGGACTGGACCAGTCCTTACGCGGCGATCGTGACAAAAGCCAGAGGCGCGCCGGACGGCCTGCGCGCCTCTTGTCACGATTGCGGGAGTTGGCGATCGCCGCTAGTGCGACTGCAATCCCGGCGATCCGGTCTCGGGATGGATCTCGGCCGCCATCATGCCCTTGGAGCCGGGCCCGAAGCGGACCAGGACATATTGGCCGGGCCTGAGCTCGGTCATGCCGAAGCGGCGCAGCGTCTCCATGTGCACGAAGATGTCGGGCGTGCCCTCGCCGCAGGTCAGGAAGCCGAAGCCGCGCAGGCGGTTGAACCACTTGACCTGGGCTCGCTCCAGTCCGCTGGTCGCGGTGACCGTGACGTGGGTGCGCGGCGGCAGCATCTGCGCCGGATGGATCGCGGTCGACTCGTCCATCGAGACCACGCGGAAGGCCTGGTAGCCCTTGGCGCGCTGAATGCACTCGACGACGATGCGGGCGCCCTCATAGGCGGTCTGGAAGCCGTCGCGCCTGAGCACGGTGACGTGCAGCAGCACGTCCGGCCAGCCATTGTCGGGAACGATGAAGCCGTAGCCCTTTGAAGCGTCGAACCATTTGATGACGCCGTGAACCTCGACGAGGTTGGCACTGCCTTCACCAAGTCCGCTGAACGGGCTTAGCGCGTTATCGCGACCGCCGCCGTGCTCGCCCACAGCGGGAACTCCGATCTTCTTGGACTCAAATCCGTCCGACGACCCCATAACCCCGGACCCCACACTGCCCATTGCAACCCGCCTCAGCGGCGGCGTCGAATCACGCGTCTTAAGAGAATGTTCTCAATTCGACGCGATGCGAATCTTTCGACTCAAAAGATAACACTCCCGGTTGCGGCGCATAGATAAAAAAATGATTCGCCGGAACCTATGAACAGCTTGCACAGCCGCGAATCAAATTGATGCCTCAATTTCCGACAAAGGGCCCGAGAGTCTCGCCTATGTCGTGGCGGATAACGAGGTCGGCGATGTCGTCCTGATCGGTCGGCTCGCGATTGATGATCACCAGACGTGCACCGGCGTTCTTCGCCATCATCGGAAAGCCCGCCGCCGGCCACACCACGAGCGAGGAGCCGATCGCGATGAAGAGGTCGCAGGCTTGCGACAGCGCGGTCGCGCGCTGCATTTCGTCGTCGGGCATCGTCTGGCCGAACGAGATCGTCGCGGTCTTCACCGGCTCGTCGCACGCGGTGCAGTTGGGTGCGCCGCCGTCTTCGTCGAAGCGGCGCTTCACCCAGTCAAGCTGATAGGCCTGCCCGCATCCGATGCAGCGCGCATAAGTGGTATTGCCGTGAAGCTCGATGACGTGCTCGGCGGCAAAGCCCGAAGCCTGGTGCAGATTGTCGATGTTCTGGGTGATGACGGCGGGGACCTTGCCGGCGCGGTAGAGCGAGGCGAGCGCGCGATGACCGCGGCCGGGCCTGGCCGCGGCAAAGGCCGCCTCCATCGCAAAGCGGCGGCGCCAGGATTCGTCGCGAGCTTCCTGGCTGGCGACGAATTCGTCGAACGGGATCGGACGGTTGCGCGTCCAAATTCCGCCCGGTGAGCGGAAATCCGGGATGCCGCATTCGGTGGAGATGCCGGCGCCGGTGAACGGCACGATGGTCCTGGACTCGGCGATCATGTCGCCGAGTCGTTCGACGCCGCTGCGAAGATCCGATGCAATCACTCGCGGCCTCCCATGTTGGCTTTGCGCTGGCCGCTCCATGCGCAAGCGACAAGATCGTTGACGCTGTTATCCACTGCCACGTGAGAATCGCGCAAGCGCGGTCGGCAATTTTTTCCGACCTTCGCTTATCACAATCCTGCAATGCCTCCTCCCCATTGACGCCCCAATCAGAAGCGCCAATGCATGTGTTAACGCGACTCAACGTGATTGCGGCGGCAGTGCGTGAGTTCGGCCGTGCACACATATTGGAGTGCACAGATACTGACGTGTAGAGGGGATTTGACATGACCGAAGACGAACAACGCAAAATCCGCGAACGCGAAGAGATCGCCGCCCGTGTCGCCGCCTTCCGTGCCACCCAGGAAAAATTCCAGCGCGAGCGCGAAGAGTATTTCGTGTCGACGCTCGACAATGCGCGCAAGGTGGAGCGGCCCTCGCTCTGGCCATAAAGGCACCTCCGATCGCCACGCATGAAAAAAGCCCGGAGCATCGCTCCGGGCTTTTCACTTGGTCAGCCGTTACCAGTGGCGGTAGTAGTAGTGGCGCCGGGGGTAGTACGGCCCATCGCCGTAATAGGCATACGGGCCAGGGCTGTAATAGGCGGGCCCGCCATAATAGCCGTACGGATGGGACGCAGCGACCGCGCCCGCGGTGATCGCGCCGGCGGCGAGGCCGAATGCGAGGCCCGGGCCAATGCCGCGACCGCGCGCCTCTGCAGGCGCAGGCGCCGCGACCGCGGTCACGCCGACGGCCGCAATGGTGGCCAGAACTGCCAGTGTCTTCTTCATGACTCTCCTCCTTCGCGTCTCGCGGGGACAACGTCGCCGGCCCGCGATGGTTGCGCGCGAGGAGTGGAACCCGGGCGGCAGAAAAATATCGGCACGAGCGGAACGAAAGCCGGTTCGGGCGAATTGCATCTGCGAGTGCGGAAGCCTCCGCTATCCGGTTGAGGCGACAGCACGATGCCCCGTCAGCATCTCCGCGATGCTGGCGGGGTTTTTGGTTTCGCGGACAGAAGAGGGCGGCAGACATCAATGGCTGCCAACGGGACGGATGCCGAGGAGGACACATTGCCGCTATCCGCTTTGCTGGGGCGCATCCGCAGACTCGTTCCCAAATCGCGCGACCAGCATTACGACGAGATCGTCCGCAACTTCGGTGTCGGCGCGCTGCGCCGACCGCCAACGCCGATGAGCGACGGCGAGCTGGCGCGGGCCATCGCCGAGTTCCTCAAGGAGCAGCCGTCGAGCGCGTCCGTTGCGACCCTCGGCCGGCGGCTGGACCCCTCCTCTCCGCTGTAAGCGGGTTTGTTTCTGGCGAGCACGGAACAAAGGTTTCCCGCGCACGTTGAGTCCCCTTCACGCAAGAAGGGACCCGCCATGCCCGCGTGGCTTGAAGTTCTGCTCAACCTGTCCGGCTATGCCGGCTTCGTCGCGCTTGCGCGCCGCGGCACCGCGTGCCCGGGCCATTCCGCCGACGACCGCATCTACGGTGACGAGCGCTAATTGGTGTGGGGCGCCTGGCCTGCCGTGCGCACCAGCCGGTCGGCCTTGACCGCGACGCGGGTGTCCTCGAGCTGCGGCCGCAGCGAGAAGCTGATCACCACGAAGGCGAGGCAGAACAGCGAGCCGACGACGGCGACGCGCCGGTAGGTGTGGCGGTCGCCCTGAAAGAAGGATGGTTCTGAAAAAGGTGTCATGCAAAGTTGCTCGTTGGCAAAGTCGTTTCTTGTCCTTGCCAGACACCTATCCCAAGCAGCGGCAAGCGCAACGCGATTGGGGTTTTAACCTAACCGAATAGGGTTATCGGCTTTCCCGCAAATCTTCGTTAGGAGTTTGCGCAAGCCTCGAGATCCCGGCGCGCCGCTTCAGACAACGTCCGCACCAAAACTCGTAAACGCTCCGGCGGAGCCGCGGGTACGGCTTTGTTCCAGCTTCGCCTGCATTTCGTTCTCGAAGAACGAATCGGAATCGAAAAAATCGGCGCGGAGCAACTCTTAACAAGTAGTGCGGATCGTCGCGAAGCGAACGTGCGATCGCAGCGAAGGACCGATCACTCCGTGTCGTCTCGCTTCAGTGGCGGCGGCACCTGCGGCACCGAGGGCCTGCCTTTGCGCAGCCGCTTGTGCCTGTCGCACCAGAACACTTTGACGATCTCGGCGAGAAACCAGCACGCATCCATGTCGCTCTCCCTCGCTCCATTCCGTAGCGAGGACACGAGGGCGGGACCGTGCGAAGCATCACGCTCACGCGCGGCGACAAGGACTGTCCCGCATCGACACAGAAGGCACGCCTTGTTCTGCATCCGACTCCATTTCGTTCGCAAAGAACGAATCGGAGTCGAGCAAATCAGCGCGGCGCGACTCCTAACGATCGATGAAGGCGCGCGCCGTCACGTCTTCATCGGCAAGATTTTCAACGGCAGACGAGATCGCGCTTACTGGGTCGCCGTCGTAGCCCGCCGGCGCGCCTCACGCCGCGCGCTTGGCGTTGGCCTTCTCGGAAAAGCATTCGAGGATCTGGATGCGGAGCTCTTCAGCGGCCGGCCCCTCGACTTTCCTCAGCTGATTCCAGAGCCTGATCACTTCGCGCTGTTTCTCGACGGTCATGAGTCACCTCCAACGTGATGATCAACTAGAACAAAATGAGAACAAAAAGTCCAGCCCCTCGCGCGCGATTTCCCACGCACATCGCCTCAAGCCTTGCTCGCGCTGCGCGGCCCCCTGAAAGCTGGGGATTTCCGCGCCCGGCCACTGGCAGCGCCGCCTGACGAACATGCTCCGTCGCCACGGCGGGTTGCTTTTTGGATTTTCAACCTTAAGTTCGAGGCGCTGGCGGCCAGGCGCTGAAATCCCAACGCCGCCGGCCAAGAGAGCCCCGTGCGCAAGCGCGGGGTTTTTCTTTTGGGAACGCGCCGTCGTCCTCCTCGTTAGCCATTCCGGAGCGAGGGACCGTGACCAGGAAATTTTACGCCGTCGAAGTGGTTCGTCAGATCGAGGAGACCGTGGAGATCATGGTCGAGGCCCCCGACGAGACCACGGCGCACGATGCGGCGCTTGCGCACCTCAAGGCGCGCGGCTCCGAATATCAGTGGCTCAATCCCAAATGCGAATTCATCGTCTGGCGCGAGCGCCAGATCGATCCGCCGGCGATCATCGATGTGTCGGTGTCGACGGAGTAGCCGCCGGAACGAATGTCCCCGCCCCGCGTTATCAGGTCGAATTCAGTGGTGCTGGCGGCTGTGCGACGCGGCCGTCCAGCTTTGAGAAGCCCCGGTCCCCAACGCCGGGGTTTTTCTTTGCGCCGCGCTCTTACAACAAGGCAGCAAACAACAAGGCAGCAAACAACAAAGCAGCCACACGGGCGTTACACCGGGTGGCTGCTTTGACGACTGTCAGCTTCGCGCAAGATTCCGTCGCCGTCATCTCAACCGCCGAACGCCGGACAACGTTCCGGCGCGCGGCAAATTTCCGTGCGGCCTTTGTTGACCGTCAGACCGGCAGATTGTCGTTCAGCCCCGGCGGGACTTCGCCTTGCGCGGCCCGCTCGGCGAGGAGCAACTTTTCGGCCTCATACCAGAAAGTGTCCATCCTCCCCGCGGGCTCGCCGGCTTCCCGCCAGAGATGATAGGCGCGGTCCCGGATCTGTTCCTCGCTCAGACTGGCCATGTGACGTCTCCCTTTGGGAAGCAAAGCCTGACGACGCCCGAGAGTTCCTTGTCCATGTCCGGCACCAGCCGGCGGTCGTTGCGGCGCTCCGCGACAGGGAGCCGCCGCGACGATGTCGCGGGTCGCTTAGACCGAGTCCTTGGCCACCTTCAGCGGCGAGGCCTTGACCGACTTGCTCGCCGGCTTCGCCGCGAACTGCATCGGCTCCTTGGTGAAGGGATTGACGCCCATGCGGGCTTCGGTCGCCGGCTTGTTCACGACCGACATCTTGACGAAGCCGGGAATGACGAACTCGCCGGACTCGTTGAGCTCCTTGTAGCCAACCGTCGCCATGTACTCGATGACCGACTTCACGTCGTTCTTCGACAGCTGCGTGCCCTCGGCAATTGCATCAATCAATTGAGTTTTCGTCATCTTCGCCATGTCTGAATTCCTTTTGTGCGGGTGAGCAGATCCTGCTCAGGACGCGGCTGAACCACGCAAGTGTGATGCCGATTCACGCCGGAGGTCATGAAGTCACGGGGCTTAGAACCCATTGAGGCCCAAAACACAAGCATGGCTTCGGCTGGGGTTCCAGCCTGTCCCGCGAAAGTGTCGCAGCATGCGCCGCGTTGGCTTTGAACCATTCTGCCGCTGGCGCGTCTAACTAATTGAAGTCCCCAAGCTTCACCCCCATCAGAGAGCCCCGCTTCCCCCAGGCGGGGCTTTCGCTTTTGGAGGCCTGGTGGAGCGCGCCGGCTGTTATATGGTCGGATGTTTCTCGTGAGGGGCTGATGAAGATTGCCATTGTTATCGCCGGCCTGATCGTCGTTGCGGTCGCCGCCCTGGTCGCCATCCAGCCGGAGTTCTTGAAGCCTGCGTCTCTGGCACAGGTCAAGAAATCCGACATCTTCGGCTTTTCGCCCGGGATGACATTCGAGGAGACCAACAAGCTCGTCACGCAACGTCACTACCGCTGCCGACAGGGTCGCGGTTCGTACATCCTCGAATGCGAAATCAACGGCGCCAAGGTCACGGTCTATAATGACGACGTCGACGCCAGCCACCCCATCCGGCGCGTCAATGCCGCGTTGAACAATCCGGGGCCGCAGGACGCGGCCGTCAAGTCGATCTCCGACCAGTTCAACGCCCAACCGACCAGGGACGCTCGCGAGGGATGGACGTGGATCGTCAGCCGTGGGCTCAAGCTGAGCTACGACGGCAGCGCCTTGAAGCTCGTGGACGAGGCCTGGGATAACAGGCTTCGCAACGACGAAGCCAAGCGCTAGGCGCGCTGCGCCGAAATGAGCGGACCGTCACCGCGACCCGGTTATCCCCAGCCAACGCGTCACCTCATCGTGAAACCTGCGGCCCGGCACGCCTTGTTGAGACTTCGGTAACCTAACCCATCCACTCTCCCCGCCAGTATCGTTGCGTTGGAGTAAACCCACAGTGCTGAATTTTGACGAGCTGCGTGAACTCGCGGCTGATGTTCGCGTGTTTGTTGACATCGCCGAGGACAAGGCTGAAGCGCTCAAGGCCGTCATCGCGGCTTACGACGTGGTGCTGGCGATCTTCCCCTCGCAGGAAGGCATGGGCCTCCACGTCATCAAGGGCAAAGAGATTCTGGACAGAATCGCAAACTCGCGGACCCATGCGGTCTACAGCCACACGGCGATCGCAGTTCCCGACCTCGAGCATGCGCAGATGCTCAAATATCTAACGGCGCCTGTCGAACGGCGGATCGCTGCGTAATTGCCGACGGCAAGCGCATCCTCACAATGACCAGCGGATAGGAACGGTTGGCTCTCCCGCACATTGATCCATCTCCAGATGAGGAGATTGCAATGAGCGTTGAAGGTAAAGCCAAGGAAGCCGCCGGCTACGTCAAGGAAGAGCTGTACGAGCACGGCAAGTCCCCTGAGAGCCAGAAGAAGGCTCAGGAGGGTCGCGACCTCAGGAACGAAGGCCGCGTCGAAGACGGCAAGCCGCCGAAGACGACGAAGCCCGGCACCGGTCACTAGACCGACTTTTTTCAAAACCGCCCCTGGCCATGTCAGGGGCGGCTTTTCATGTGCGCTCCTGCCCCGGACGCAGCGCTCCTGGCGATGCGAAGCATGGTCCAACAGCGACGAACACGCTGCGGCTACGTCCCGTCTCGCATGTCCGTGGTCGCGAAGTGACATCCAAACGCCACCAGGACCAAAGCAAACGTCGCGCCGAGCAGAATTCGCAGGGTCGATCCCGTCTCCTGGCTCACGTACCGGACATCGTGCCGGTGCGCGTAGCGTTCAGGATGCGTGGCATCAGGCTGCTGGGGTGAAACAGTCAACAGCACCAGCCACGCGACGGTCCCGCAAAGCGCCGCAATCCTCGCAATCTTTCCGAGCCTTTGAAGCCAGCGCCTCATGCCGCCCTCGTCATGGCTTGGATCTCCGCTGCGCCTTTGTCCGGATCAGCCTTCATCAGCTCCAGGAGGTCGCCGCGCTTCTCAAGTCTTCGGCCTGGCCAGCAGCCTGAGAGCGCTGAGAACGATGAGAATGGCGAAAGCACCGAGAGCGTAGGTGAGTGCATTCACGAGCCAGGAAATGGCAATCCCTGCGAAGCTGGATCCTCCGACCGCTCCCCAGAACAAATACGCTGCGGTGATGCCGGGCCACTCCAGCGAAAGAAAAGCGAAGTCGGTCATCGGCTCGATGGCGAGGAGCACTGAGGAGATGAGCGCCCCGATGGCCAATGCGATGATGAGGTTCGCCTTCACGGAGAGCATCAAAACCCCAGCAGCCCGGCGATAACCGGAACGAGGAAATAGGCGGCGAGCCCGAGAAGGCCGCCCACGACAAGGCGTGCCCCGCGGCCGTGAATCTTCGTATCGAGCCACGCACAAACGGTCACCGCAGCCTGTCTCAGCCAGTCACCGACGAGGATTCTGACGAGATCAAACAGGAGTTCTGCAAAGAAAGCGGCCATGGCGTTTAGTCGCCCTACCTCTGGCGGGGTTCAACCGCCGCGGGTTGGCCATTGAGAGCGCCGGTTCGATAGGTTGCTGGCGAGGTCACTGCGCGACGCTCAAAACAGCCATCGTCGCCGAGGAACGGGCCGATCGGGGCCGGATTGGTTTTCCGTCACCGTGAGTGATGCCGATGCGGATTGACGAAAAGCCCGCCGCAAGGCGGGTTCTCTTTTGAGAGAATTCCCTGCATAGTGCGGCATGGCCAAAGCAAAAGTGACCTTCAAAACCGTCCGCCTCTCAGACAGCGACTGGAAGATACTGGCGGACTACCCCGACCACGAACAGCGCGAAATCACCGGATTCGCCAGCAAGGCAGATGCCGACGACTGGATCAACGGCGATCGCAAGATCGCCTGGCTCCGTTCCCAGGGTTACGCCAAGTGAACTAGCCAAGTGAGCTAGCCAAGGGACGTAGCTGTCGCGCGCACCTCGCAATCCTCCTTTTTGATGTTGCAGCCGCGTCGTGTCATGTCCTCGCGCGGACAGACGGTCACGCATGCGTGGCCCGACCGTTGCCTTCGCAACCCGCCGCCGTCACCTATAAATTGCCGGACCAGATCCCCTGGGGCCTGGTTGACGCGCGAATTGCGGTGATAGTGCACTGAATTCATTCGCGATCGCCACCTAGCTGGCTCGCGGCTTCGGTCGGTGCTCGGCCTCAGCGCAATTAAGTGCACTGTCACCGTAATTCCGAGCTATCGCGGAGCGCTGGGGTTGTAGTTGAATAGCTCGATGATTTTCTTGTCCCAGCCGGCCATATCGAAATAGCGGTCGTAGTACTCGGCAGCTTCTGCCGTATAGCCGCCCTTCTTCTCACAGTCCTTGAACAGACGTGAAATATCATCGCGGAGTCTGTGCAAGGCGGTGCTCTCTTCCTTGCTCATAAATTCTCCTGGTTCGGCGACAGCCAAAAGGTCGTCAATCTTCAATTGCTGAGCCTTAGCGAAAAGGTCATCGCGAATGGTTCTTGCTCTCCACTCGCCAACTAGCACAGCCCACCTTTCGAGCTTGGCACGGGAGCCGGAGCTAGGATCTCCCTTGCTCATCTGATTGGCTAAGTCCGAGTATCTGGCTCCCATATACCGATCGATGATCCGCACGTACATTTGGTAGAAGTCCCACCCGATGAGCGCCACATAAGGAGCGACGATTTCTTTCCTCTCCGCTTCGGTGACCCTGAGTTCGGTTAGCTGCTTATCGACGTCGTCCAGAATCGCTTGCTTGGCTTTGGCGGACGGCGACCCGATCCGGTTAGCCCAGGCGTAACTCATGTAGGTGGATTTGGCACTGATGACCGATAGGTGCTGGAGCTTCCCCAAAATCTCTTCGGCTCGGTCCAATGTCTTATTCAACCTCGCCTCAATGCCCCAAACTTTGAAGACTTCGAGTTTCGGCATGAACACCATGAAGGTGCAGACAACGCCCAGCGTCCCGAGAAACGAAGCCGACGCAACGCGTTGATTGAATCCCTCGAAAGCCGCCATGATCAGCGATCCAACCGCAATGATGCCCGCAACGAAAAGGACTACGTCCCGAAGCCTATCGAGCATATTCTCGGTCACATCAGCCTCATCGACAAAGGCCGAGACTCAGCTCGGCTAATCAACCTAAGGTAAGCAACACTACCCCCGTCTTCAATAGATCACACCCGATAGGACATCCGCATGTTCTCGCTCAACAACGAGGCCGATTTGGTTGCTTTGCACATGGGCATCGTCAAAGAGACCCTGCACCTCGAATACAAGGCTTCCGACGCGCTCGATAAGAGAGACGACAGGAAGAAGATGGAGATGACCCGGGATGTGTCTGCGTTCGCAGATGCTGATAGCGGTCAAATCATCTACGGCATGATTGAAAATTTTCAACGCCTCCCGCGTTGACCCTACCTATATTAGGCGATGCTCGCCATGGTAGAAATGACGATTCGCCAATTGTTGATATGAGCGCCTGGATTCCTCTCTTCGTGCTGCCCAATCTACGGGTCAAGGCCCCCGTGGAGTTGGAGTACCTCGCTCTGGTCGCAACCGATGATCCCCGCTGCGAAGAGATCGCAAAGAGGAATCAAAACTTCTACCCTTTCCTGAATTCGTTCACTGATGCGTTCCAACGCCAAGTCATCCCCAGCGTATTGATCGCCCGCGCTGATGCTCCGCCGTGGGTTATGTCTATGGAGGCCATTGGGAGCTTTCGCGATGCAATATCGATATCTTCGATCGTTCACAACCGGACGAACACGATCATCTACGGACACGCGCGTAACAACCAATATTCGACGTTCTTTGAGTTTTACGCATGGATTTTCAGCAAGGACTTGAACTTGCTAACCACGAATAATCCCGCTCTGGCAGGCTTCGACCGCTTCAACGAATTCAAGGGCCAGTCGATTGCTGGCCTTCCGGTCTCCCACTGGGATTATCTGGAGTACGACGAAGTCCTGCTCAAGGCTTTGCTTGGTGAATGGACCCGACACTACTCCAGCCCCACCCCACGTTGGCGAAGCACGGCACTGTTTCGATCCCTTAACATGGCGCACGCTGCAGCTCAGGTGCCGGGCTATGCCGATCTTACGTCTCAATCGTTGGGGCGCAGCGTCGCACTTTGGGTTAGCGCTTGTGAGATCCTGACACGTCCCCACAATGGAGAAGCCGGCTACAAAGAAGTCTATCGTGTCTTGGAGAATGTCGATTGGCGCACCGAAGACTGCAAGAAACTCGCCTACGACTGTTATGAGGGCCGTACCAAGAAGAAGGTCGATCTGCCGAAGCGGAATATTGCCTGCTGGCTCTACGGAGAGCTTTTTCAAGCACGGAACGATTACTTGCACGGACGACCGATGGCGGACGACCGGTTAGTAATTCAGTCCACCGGCAAGAGCATGTTCATGTACACTCACCCACTTTATCGCCTCTTGCTGACCGGCTTTCTTGGATTGGACCACTATGGGCCATTTGTGCCGAAAGAGCCTGGGGAAAGCCCCTACGACTTTGCCGGGATGCTAAACTTCCGATTTGTGAACCGCCAAGGAGACCATGAGCGGGCTCTGGACCGAATTTTGAGGCCCCGCGACCACCGCGACTAGCTACGTGCCTCTTTATGACGCTGCTGCATTGCTCCGAGCTCCATTGGCCACTCGGTCCTCACGCACATTTGCCCCGCCCCCTGCCCTGTCGCATACTCGCCGCGTCACGACACATCGTTCTTTCGCGGGCGCCAATTAAGTGCACTAAACTAGGCCGTGTACCCATAAACCCGGCGGCGTGATGCGACGAAAAGCAATGTCGGCTTTGCCCCTATAGCGACCCAGTTCGTGTGACAGACGGATTCAATCGCATCCGCAAACGTCGAACTTTTGATCCCGGCTGCTCGTCACCTTGGGTCAGTTCGGCCGCTGCTTCGGGGGCATCGAAGCCAAAGTGGATGACCAAGTGCCATTGGCTTGCTTTCGCCGAAGGTGGTGGAGAAGCTGGGGTATCTGATGGGGCTGGTGCGGGAGCGAGCGTGACTCGTTCGCATCCGTCGCGAAGCGCGAACGCTGCTCGCAGCCACTTCAATTCGTCGTGGTCTTGCCGCCGCGCATGGACACGAGCTTGTCCTCACCTAATCCGAGAATGAGCCAAGCGGTCTCATCGAAACCGTCTGCGAGCTTTCCCTCGTGAGAATACACGATCTGAGCAGCTTCCGACTTCGACGGCGGTCCCAACGCCGTGATTACCTCCTGACGCGACATACCTAAATGCAGCTTGCTGTCGAGGACGACGGGCGAGAATTTTTCCGGGATGATGGCGCAATCGGCCGAGGCCCCGGCGTCTTTCTCGGTGAGCTCTTCAACGATCTCCGTGACGAGATGGTCCGGGCCGCCCATCTCTCCGCTGGACACCACCCATAATCGATGCTGCGCGCGCCGATAACACAGCCAATAGATGCTATCTCCAGCGTCGCCTTGGTGTCGGATGGTCCCTTCGCCGACGGCTTCGCGAACCGCGCCGAGCCGCGTCTCTTCGAAGCGGCCGGCGAATGCGCCTAGCGAAAAGCGGGTCGCCAATCTCTTCACGACTGTCGGCGGCACGCGCTCGAACGCATGTTCGTCGACTGGGGGTGGCGGTGTCTGCGCGGAGCAGTCGTCCGCGGGGATCGCGAAAATGAGAAGGAGCAAGAAGAGCGTCTTTCGACCATCAACTCCGAATTGCCTATATATTTCTCGCCTCAGCAGGTCGCGCCTAGGCGTCGAGAGTGCGGGCATCAGTTTCTGGGTGTCGGACACGTCAGTCACCCCAGCTTCCCTTCATTGATCTTGTGCGCAACCTCGCCAACAGAGCTGCCAACGATGACGGCGGTCACGATTGGCCAAAAACCCGCCACCATGACGATAGCGCCCCAACGCATGTCTTCGCCGGGCCGTCTGTAGCCATCGTTGATGCCGCCGAGGATCAACCAGATCAGGCAGCCAATTGCATATCGCTTGAACCATTTCACGGCGAAATACCTTCTAGATATGGCCATTAGTGACCGTGACATTGAGGATGGTTCATCGGCAGGACCGGGCTTGCTCATTGACGAGAAGCGCTGAATTCCGGTGACGGTGCATTGAACTCATCTGCGTGTCCCGGCTGACGCTAGGGCTTGTCCGTCCATGCTGAGTTGGCTGACCGCACCCACCGTCTCTCCCTCACGCACATTTGCCCCCGCCCCCTGCCCCTCCCCGCACTTTCCTGCTATCTCCTGTCCCCGCCGTTCCGGCCCAAACCAAAACACCTCCGTATCAGGGAGCAACAACCATGCGATACCTCCACACCATGCTGCGCGTGCGCAATCTCGATGTCGCGCTGAAGTTTTACCAGGATGCGCTGGGGCTGAAGGAAGTGCGGCGGATCGAGAACGACAAGGGGCGCTTCACGCTCGTCTTCCTGTGCTCGGCGGACGATCTCGAGGCGCTGAAGAAGCAGCCGCAAACACGTGGCGCGCCGCTGGTCGAGCTCACTTACAATTGGGACGAGGAGAAGTATGGCGAGGATCGCTTCTTCGGCCATCTCGCCTATGAGGTCGACGACATCTACGCAACCTGCGCGCAGCTGATGAAGGCCGGCGTCACCATCAACCGGCCGCCGCGCGACGGCAACATGGCCTTCGTCCGCTCGCCAGACCTGCACTCGATCGAGTTGCTGCAGAAGGGCGAGCCGAAGGCGCCGGCCGAGCCCTGGTCGTCGATGCCGAATACCGGCCACTGGTAGGGCCGCGACGCAGGAACCAGCCCTCGCTACCCGTGTTGTCCCTCCGACATAACGATTGGAGGAGGACGCAATGGGACGAGGACTGTTGCTGTGGATGCTTGGCGTGCCGATCCCGGTGATCATTCTGTTGTGGCTGTTCTTCGGCCACTGATCATCGGGCTCGATTTGCCGGGTTCGATTTGCCAAGCTCAACTTGCCGAGTCTAGCTTGCAATGAAAGCTCCGCCGACGGCGGAGCTTTTTGCATGAGGGGCGCGCCGCAATCGCCGTCGCTCCCGCCAGGGAATTCCGCTATCACGCGCGCCAAAGCGAAACGCGGGAGGACTTCATGCCGGACACCAAGCGGACGATCTGGGGCCGCGCCAACTCGGTCAACGTGCAGAAGGTGCTGTGGTGCCTCGCCGAGCTCGACCTGCCCTATGAGCGCATCGACGCCGGCATGAGCTTTGGCAAGACCCGCGAGCCCGACTATCTCGCGATGAATCCCAACGCGCGAATCCCGACGCTAGTCGAGGGCGACTTCGTGCTGTGGGAGTCGAACTCCATCATGCGCTATCTCTGCCTCGCGCATGGCCGCGGCACGCCGCTCTATCCTGAAGCCGCGAAGCTGCGCACCAGCGTCGACCGCTGGCTCGACTGGACGCTGTCGATGGTGCAGCCGGTCGACCGTCCGGTGTTCTGGGGCATCGTGCGCACGGCCCCCGCCGAGCGCGACATGATCCAGGTGCAGCGGGATGCCGATGCCGCCGCCGAGGTCTGGGCCATCGCCGATCGCCTGCTGTCATCGCGCCGCTTCATGGATGGCGACCAGTTCACGCTCGCCGACATCGCGGTCGGCGCCTATGCGCGGCGCTGGCTCGGCGTCGAGGGTATCACCCGCCCGGCGCAGCCGCATTTGACCCGCTGGCTCGCCGAGCTCGGCAAACGGCCCGGATTTGCACAGTTTGTCGCACCGCCGATGTCGTGAGCCGGCGGCGCGGCGTAAGCTGCGCGGACGGCGCGATGAATCGTCGTCATGGCGCACGCATCAAGCGTCGCGCCGGGACTTGACGACTACTGTGCATGGGGTTGTTTTCGTAGTTTTTGTTTGGGGCGGTGCCTAGCGCCAGCCGCGCTCGACCAGCAGCACGCAGATGATCAGCACCAACGTCACGGCGGCGGTGGCGAGCTTGGCCGTCCAGCTCAGGCCGCGGCCGACCCACAACAGCAGCGCGCAATACATCACGAAGGGGACGATGATGTCGGGCCGCATGAGATCGGGCGGCATCCGGCTTCAGCGCCTGACCGTGGTCTCGACGCTGACCGAGCCGCCGATCTTCACGCAGGTGCCGGTGCTCTCGACCATGACGAAGCGCGGGCCATAGGAGGCGCAGGAGCCGGCCTTCGCCGTGCCCCCCGTCCCCTTCAGCGGCAGCGCCTTGCCGGCCTGCGGCCGCTCGGCAGGCGGAAGGCGCAGGGCCTCGGCGGCGGCCGCGGAGGTGGCCAGCAACGGGATGAGGATGAGGAGCGGCGCGCGCATGCAGCCGTTCTAGCCCGGACCGGCGCCGCGCGCCATCCGGGTCGCCTCGCCCGGGATCAGATGAACTTGACGCCGGCCGATTTGCCGCGGCGCCAGATCACCTGGCAGCTCCGCCCGGTGCGGGCGTCACGCGCGAACGCCATCCGGATCACCCCCGGGAGCTGGCTCGCGTCCTCGTCCATCGTGATCTTCGCGCCGGTATCGGAGATGTCCTGGACCAGGCAATGCCGCGCCGCGAATCCGCCGTCGAGCGTGATCCAGGCGTGCCGCGACAGCGATTTGCGGGCTGCGCGCTTCTTGGGCTGGGGCATGGACAAATTTCTCCGGTTCCAGCGCTAGCTCAGGCCCCCTAAGAAACCGTTGAAATCGCCCCCGAATGTAACGGGGCTGGAGGCTATCCACCGGTGCCAAAAGACCGTTCCCGAACGGCTTGCCCACGGCGCCAAAGGCCACTATACGTTCGCCCGCTGCAGCCGCCGGGCTCGACTCGGGTGGCCGGCGGCCATGCTGTGAAAAGCGGCGGGGCCTTGTGTTTGCTCCCTTCGTCTATCGGTTAGGACGCCACCCTTTCACGGTGGAGAGAGCGGTTCGATTCCGCTAGGGAGCGCCAAATTGACTATAGCAAAAAGTCAACAAAATCCGCTAGTTGAGCGTAGGACTTGACATTTCAGACGTCCTAACCGCATGTAAACGTAGATACATTACGTAGATACATGGGGCGCGGGAATGCCTGATTATCTCACCAAGCGGAACGGCTATTGGCAGTACCACCGCCGCGTCCCGAAAGCTTTTGCCGGTCTCGGTGGCAAGAGCAAGTTCATCGTCATCACGACCAAGATCCCGGTCGCCGAGGACCGCTCCGGCTCGAAAGCCGCAAGGGTGGCTGCCCGGCTCAACGAACAACAGGAGGCACACTGGCGCAGCCTTGCATCCGGTACGCCCGGTAAGCAGCGCTGGCGCGATGCAGTCACCATCGCCCGGTCGATGGGCGTGGACTACCTGACGCCGGACGAAGCAGCACGGCGTGATATCGGCGAACTGCTCACCCGGATCGAGACCTTGAATGTCGGCGACCGCAAGACCGACGTCGCTGTCGTTGACGCTGTGCTCGGTGCCGTCGAGAAGCCGAAGGTGATGCTATCCGACCTGTTCACCGAATATGAGAAAACGCAACAGACGCCGCTTTCGAAGATGAGCCCGGACCAGCGCCGCAAGTGGACCAGCGCGAAGAAGCGCGCGGTCGAAATCCTGATTGAGCAGCGCGGCAACAAGGCGTTGCAGGACCTGACACGCGCCGACGCCGTCGCATATGCGGATTATTGGGAAGGCCGCACGATCGCGGAGGGTATTAGCCCTAACAGTGCCAACAAAAATATTAGCCACATTGGCGGCATGATCAAAGCCGTAAACAAGCGGCTGGCGCTTGGCCTTGATAGTGTTTTCAGTGGTACGAGGATCGATGGCGGCCGGGATGGAAGCCGCGCGCCGTTCACGGTCGACCATATCCGCAAGGTCATCCTCGCGCCTGACGCGCTCGACGGGCTCAATGATGAGGCCCGCGACGTGATCTATGTCGCTATGGAAACCGGCTGCCGGCCGAGCGAGATCGTCAACCTCAGTAAGGGCCGGATAAAGCTGGGCACAGAGATCCCGTATATCCGCGTCGAAGCCGAGGGCAGACTTCTGAAGACAGAGCATAGCGAGCGCGATATCCCCCTTGTAGGAATGGCGCTGGAGGCGATGAAGCGCCACCCGGCAGGCTTCCCGCGCTACCACGACAGGGGATCGACCCTGAGCGCCACGTTGATGAAGCACATGAAGGCGCGCAAGTTGCTGCCAACCGACAGGCACTCAGTGTACAGCTTCCGCCACGCATTCAAGGACCGGCTCAAGGCCGCAGAGTGCCCTGAAGAAATGGTTGACGAGCTGATGGGCCATGCCACCGGCAAGCCGAAATATGGTGACGGCTATGGGCTGCAGCTTAAAGCGAAGTACCTGCAGGCGATCGCGCTGACGGTGGGATAAGTAAAAAGCCCGCCCCAGCTTGCGCCAGAGCGGGCCTCGGCGGCGGTGGAGGCTGGGGGCATCGTCACGCCACCGTTCGGATGTTAGCCCAACACCGCCGCGCCAACCAACACACGATTGCCCGTCCTCGACGCCGGCCGCTTCTTCCGCACCGGGCCGACGCCGTCCTCCAGGTCAACGGCGCCCAGGTGGTTGGCGTGCCACGCTGGCGCGGCTTGGTTGGTGGTGGAGGTCCACCCCAACGACGGCTCGCTATCCTCATGCGGCTCCGCGCCGTCGTGCTCGTCCTCTAGATCCTGACCGCGATTGTAGTTCATGTGGAAGCCGGGGCCGGTTTGTGGCTGGGTCTCGGGGAAACAGCCGCCCGTTGAGAAGCCGAGGGAGGGCTCGGCGTTGGGGTCATCGAGGGTGTCGAGAAGGTCGATTAAGAAATCTATTTGAGCTTCCACGATCTGGCGGGAAATAGGCGTGGGTGTGATAGTTTTGGCGTTAGCCATCAGTCGCTTTCCAATCAGTGGCTGCGGGTCAGATTCGTCGTGGTGTTCGAGCACCACGACGAATCGCTTGCGTCGCAAGCCTGAAAAACGTAATACTGAATTGTGAAAAACGCAATACGTAAATCAATTGGCGGGAAGCGTCCCGGTGCAGGCAGGCCAGCGACGGGCACAGACCCCGCTCGCACCTTCCGCCTGTCCGACGAATTCATGGCACGCCTAGACGAGTGGGCCGCGCAGCGGCCCGACAAGCCATCGAGGTCGGAGGCAATTCGACGACTTGTGGATTTGGGGCTGGGCAAGCCCAAGAGCTAATTGCCACTCCGGTCTCCCGCACGTAATGGTTGTGCGGGGACGGGGGTATTCTGCTGATGGGCGACGATAGTATTGGTCTGTATTTTAGACTTAAGCCGGGGGAAAAAGCGGATCTTGAAGTGGTCGCGACCGCCGCATTGGAATGGCTTGAGTCGGCGCGCGCCGCTGCGGAGGAGATCGAACCGGGCTCTAGAATCAACATCGGATTAGTTGATGCGGACGAAGCCAGTCTGCAGCTTAATACCGTCCTTGAGTGGGTTGAAAGCCAGTTGGAAAGGGTAGACAGGGGTGGCGGTCGTTATCCGCGCCTCAAGAAGCTCGCCGTAGCCCTTGCTATCTTCGTCCCCACTACTGGCGTGTCAACTTACAAACTCTACTTTGGGCCGCAGCACGAAGTTGCGTTGAAAGAAGACGACCGAAAGCTCATCGAAGAGAATAGCCAACTTCTCCATGAATTGATCGAGCGCACGCACAAGAATCCCGACGTTGGCATAAGGCGACAAAAATTCTTCAAAGCGCTGGAACAAGACCCATCCATCGTTGGAGCCGGCGTTTCAGAAGGCCCGAAATATGCACCGCTCATCTTGATACCTAGCGACCAGTTCGCAGAGAAAAGCGGCTTATGGGTGCCTGCCGAAGCGGAGCCAGATGAGAGGACCATCTATCCCATCGTTAACGTGACGCTCATTTCCCCGACCCTATTGCCGAAGCCACGATCCTGGAGATTCCAGCCCGCTGACGGCTTACCGGAATTCAGTGCAAAAATGCGAGATGCTCACTTCTTAGCGGCGCTTGAGTCAGATCACGTGAAGGAACGTCTGCGCACAGGCATTCGCATGACCATTCGACTTCAGGTGAAAGAGGCGCGAGTTGGCGACGTCTGGCTCGTCAAGCCGCGTGGGCGATCTGTAGTTGAAGTGATCGAACCTAAAGTTTGATTATTGATCGGCGCCAGCCACCCAGAACAACGCCACGAGAGCAGTCAGGGAGCAAATAGCTATAATGAACGTTAAACCCGGCGAAAGGTGCCAAAAAGCAAAAAGACACACGAGAGCCGTTAGCGTAATCGCTAGACCGGAAACCCATTGCCGCTTTGACTCCACCCGGTCAACCATTGTGATTTTGCTCATCGCCGTTGTCTCACCATAGCTGATTTTTGTTTACTTTTTGGCCTTTTATTCTCCTTAACCTCCCCGGATTGCACCGGCACGCTGCCGCCGCCACGTCGCCCAATCAATCAGTGGCGGCTCAATCCTCTTGCCAGGCTGATCTTCGGGCCACACGTGCGCGACGCGCTGAGTCACGCCGCTTGCTGTGATCGTTGTCAATCCGGCTCACGGCGCTATCCGCCATGTCGCCAGCCTGGTTCATGTCTGCGGTAAATTGGTCCAGCTTCGCGCCGAGTTGGACGACTAAATCGTTTGCCATTGGTGTCCTGTAAGTGGAGGGGCGCGGTTACATTGCCGAGCTGAGTTGATGCCGTCGCTGCCGCCATGGTGTAAGGTCGATCCAGTCGCGCAACATAACGAGGCTTGACGATTTGATGATCTCGTGAGGTAAATGAACGTTTTCGAGGTCCAAATGATCTGCGAGATTGTTGCTGTCGCGCTCGCCGTCTTGGCTGTCAGGCTACTGCTCGCAAACTACCTGGTACGACGACGAGACGTTTTGCGTCGCGTCCAGCGGCGCTAAGTTTCCACCATGCCTCCGCCAAACAGACGCAGCCTGCCGAACCTACTGGAACTCACACTCGTCAAAAACGAGCTGGTGAAAAGGCAGCGGATCATCGTGAACGCAGCGGCGGGTCCCAGAATGGCCGGCCGACATGGCGTTGTTCTCGGATCTGGCGGAACGCGCCACCGCCTTCGTGTTCTGCTTGACGGATCAAAGCATGAGATAACGCTACACGCGCGTTTTGTGGATGCGCTGAACGAGAACGAGCCATCCGCTTGACCGCTACAGTCTCGCGTCCGCCGCGCGAGCTTACATTGCCGTCGCGCGACGGTGGTTGGGATAAGTGCGCGGCTTGCGCACCACGCGCCACGTTAGACCGCGCCCTCAACACTGCTAGCTCGATCGTATTAAGTTCCGAGCCGCCAGATTTCGATATTGGTTTGACATGAATCTGACGCGATCGGGTGCAGACTGTCGCGCTGCGATGGCGGCGGCCTCGCATTTGAGGTTGAGGGCTCGCTTTCGCCAGCCCCGGCGAGCCCTCCCTCAGTCAGCAAAACTGACCTATTTAGTTTTTTGCGAAGTGTGACTTCGATGACACCGCACGCCGGCTCGGCTGCTGTAGGCTTTGTCTCGCCGGGGCTGGACTCAATATTTCACGTTTTCATTTTAACCCGGCTGGCCGCAGGGGTTCGCCGCTGCGGCCTTTTCGCATTGACGAATGCTTGGCAAACAGACGCGCTGACCAACAAGCCTCACTTCTTACGCTCATCGCCCAAGCTGGCGGCCAGCTTCATTCAATCAGCTGCAAGCCTTAACCAGGCTTCCTTGTCCGGCTGTCTCGCCCTATCAGCCAAACGGCGGCATTCCTCAGCCTCAATTCGATAGCGGTCAGCTTCCTCCTCGCGCATCATTCGACTCCCAGCGAACCAAGCGAGATTGACCGAGCAGGAGATCGGAGGAAACTCGACGATAGGCGATGAGGGGCTAAGGGGCGCGTACTCACAAGTGGCGGACGCGGCAGACGTCCGCTATCCCCTTGACAGCCGGCGCAAACGCTGACGTTGCAGAACTTCCGCGTTGGCCAGAGCGAGACATTCAGATCCTGAACGGCTTTACATTGCATCCTGATCTGCCAGGCTGAATGGTTCATCCGTGTCGAGTGTGCCGCGCGTCCGGAAAAGGTCGCACGGCGCTCCTTGCCCAGTTCGGCTCCTGAAGCCATGCATCCCGGGCGAACCATTCGTGCGCGGTGCCGCAGTTCGCGCAAAAGCTGCGGGCGAAGAACACAGTGCTGCTGCGAAAGCTATCCTGGTCCGCATTGATGCCGGTCGGGATAGCTCGTCCCGTCTCCGGACATTTGATCATTACCATACCCATGCTTGGGTAGCTCCCCTAACTCGCTTGTGTCGCAAGAGCCGCGTTCGACCGTAATAGTCGGCTGGACCGCCACTTTTCGCGGAGACGCTTGGTCCAGCCGGCTTCCCTCAGGGAGACGGAACGTGGACAGCCAGTCTGTCTACAACGTGGTTTGCAGCACCTTCGCGAAGCTCTTCTTGACCGGTTCAGCCGACTCCGTCGCAACTTTCCGCGCGAGTTTCAAAAGCTCTCTGTTCTGGGCTGATGCGACTTCCAAATTTTTGCGGCTCTGCGCGGCCCAAAGGTTGAGGGCCTCGGAAAGCGACCTCGTGTCCATCAAAGTAGTTATGTAATCCAACGCGGAGTTGGTGTTGTCCGTAGAGATTTCGATAATCTTAGCGCCGTAATCTGCGGCGGCTTTGGTGCCGCCGGAGTAGGCCTCACGCACCACCTCGGCGATCTCGCCTGAGGCGGCCTGCAACTTCTGGCAGTGCTCCTTCGCCCGATCGGCGCCCTGCTCGGCGAAACCTCGAAACAGACCCGGGATCGCGAAAAGCGGCATGGCGCTCTCCCCGTTCGCGCTTCCGTCAGTTTTCGATGCGCCGGCATTTCCTTCGACTTTCACGTTGGCATCACTCACTGGACTTGATCCTTTCAGGCGAACCCGCAAATCAACGATGACCGAATTGCCTCCCAGACGCACATGCGGAGATTGCACCCCGCGGACGGTTCCGAGAGTTACTTCCAACTTCCAGGAGATCGGAAATGTGACCACAGGTCACCGCGCCGCCCCTCCCCTGCGGCCGACTATGATGGCGCAAGCTGAAAGCCTCGGTACGATTTCCGACGCTCGGTCTGATTTTTTTTAACAACAACCGAAGCGGGTGCGGCATGAGCATCTTTTTGAGTGCGCTGCAGCACGGAGCCGTGACAGTTCGCGCACCCGGCAACACGCGCTCCAGCGCGCGGCCCGCCCGGATCGAGTTTATCTCGCTGAAAAGATCGACGGCGGCTTGCTTGGAGGCACGATACGATCGAGGCGGGAAGAAATTGCCTCGTAACACTGGCACGTCGTCGCTTCGAGTCGTCGTCTGTCAACTTCGACAACGCCTCGCCGAGTCGATCGGATAGCGCCGGCGTCCTTTAGTTTAGCAGCGACCAGCGTCACCGTAGGACGGCGTACGCCGAGTAATTCAGCCATGGCCTCCTGCGTCAGCAGAATCGCATCGTCCCCGGTTTGGTCGCGCAGACGCAGCAGCCACAAGGCCATGCGCTGCTCCACAGGATGCAGCGCATTGCAGGCGGCAATGTGCTGGAGTTGCGCTACAAGCGAACGGGTAAACGTCTGCACCATCTTCCCGATCGAGCTACTCCGCTGAAGCGCAGCGTTAAAGGGCATGGGCGAGATTTGCCAGGCATTTCCGGCTAAACGCACGACAGCGGTCGTCGGAGATGGAACAGGTCCTAGAGACACCAGCATCCCGGAGGCGCCCTCGTTACCAAAAACTGCGGTCGCCGCCGCTTGTCCATTCGGCATCTCGATGATGGAAGCGATCAAGCCACTCGTCGAAAAAAAATTTGCTCCGCCAGACTGCCGGAATGAAGCAGGATTGTGTCCCGTTCTAACCCCACCAGACGCAGATGGGGCCTCAGCAGCTCAAAGTCGGAACGCGGCAAGGCGTCGAGCAGTCGATTGCCAGTGGGGACATGGTCCATTTCGGAGAACCCCAGATATCACCCGTGCACTGCAGCAATCGACCCAGCACCGGGCTCAAGCATCGTGCAAAAACTCCGCCAGTCCGCCTTGAGTTCCTGCGCTTAACTCAGATCATGCGGTGAATGACGGCCCGCATGCCAAGCGCGCCGTAGAAATACGGTAAGGGCGTTATATTCCTATTTGCGAGCGCTCGGCGGCTCTTCGGAGCCGCCGAGCTTTCACTTGCTCCTAAGAGGCAGGCGAGCCTCCACCAGAGCGCCGGACTCACCTAAGGGATTCTGTAGCCGCCATCGAACCCGACCCGGCTCGGAGAATCAGTCATGGCAACGTGAGTTAGGCTCTTGAGCGTCTTGCTTTTTGTCATCTGCGTCGAGCGGACTTAGGGACGCCGGGATTTAAGGACCGACCGAAGAAGGGCCAAGTTGATGTCTCAGTTGGATCATGAGCGGTAATGCTCTAACCCTGTGTGACGCTTCCGTACGGCCGTCAGAAGCGGACAACCACACTGCTACAAGTGCGCAGCGAGGCGGCCAGGTACGCTGGGCTCAGCGCGATGAAGTCCGACGAACTGACGGCCGATGGTTGAGCTGCTGCCGGTTTGATGGACACCCGGTTAAGCTAATCCCACCTTGCGCTCGAACTCAACCGGGCTGAGATAGCCGATGGTCGAGTGCCTGCGGGTCGTGTTGTAAAATCGTTCGATGTAGTCGAACACATCGGCGCGTGCCTCATCTCTGGTTCGATAAATCTTGTTGGCCGTACGCTCGGTCTTGAGCGAGGAGAAGAAGCTCTCCATCGCCGCGTTGTCCCAGACGTTGCCGGAGCGGCTCATGCTGCAAACGATGCCGTGGTCGGCCATCAGGCGCTGGAACTGCTCGCTGGTGTACTGGCTGCCCTGGTCGGAGTGATGCAACAGCGCATCCGGCTTGCCGCGCCGCCAGACGGCCATCAACAATGCGTCCGTCACGAGCTGTGCCGTCATGGCGGCACTCATCGACCAGCCCACCACGCGGCGTGAGAACAGGTCGATCACCGCTGCGACATAGAGCCAGCCTTCGGCCGTCCAGGGATAGGTGAAGTCGGCGATCCACTTCTGGTTCGGCCGCTCGGCGGCGAACTGCCGGTCAAGGAGGTTCGCCGGTACGGTCTCGAGCTGTCGATCGCCGCTGTCCTTCGGCAAGCGCCGACGTCGCGGCCGCGCCCGCAAGCCTTGCAGGCGCATCAGCCGCTCAATCCGGTGCAGGCCGCAATCCGCCCCATCGGCGAGCAGGTCACGCCACACCCGGCGTGCGCCATAGGTGCGGTCGCTGGCGGCGAAGCTGGCCTTGACCTTGCCGCCGAGCTCCTCGTCGCTGCGGGATCTGGCGCTGGGAGAGCGGTTCAGCCAGGCATGGAAGCCCGACCGCGACACTCCCAGCGCATCGCATAGCCATGCCACCGGCCAGATCGTCCGGTGCTTCGCGACGAAGGCGAACTTCATGTCCCTTCCTTCGCGAAGTAGGCTGCGGCCTTCCTAAGAAACAGCCGGATTGGCGTCCGCCGGAATAGCCTGCAAAACGAAGCCCAGCGATTTGGCCCGGCGCTGAAGGTTGGCAAGAACGCGGCTGCGATATTGTTGCTCATATTGTTCGGCACCTGGATCCCTGTAGCTCATGCCGTGCCGGAGGGTGTTGTAAAATAGAACCGCAATCTTGCGGGCGGTCGCTGTCACCGCCTTTGACTTACCCGCACGTAAGGACAGGCGGCGATAGAATGCTCCGAGCGCCGTATCGCTTCGCCCCACCGTGGTGGCCGCCAACCGCAACAGTGCGGCGGCCCGGCTGGAAGATCTCCGGGTGCGCGAAGACAGCACTTTGCCGCCGGAGATTTTGTTGCCCGGTGCAAGGCAGAGCCAGGACGTGAAGTGCTTGGCGCTCGGCCATGCCCTCAAATCCGTGCCGCACTCGCCGATAAGCTTCAATGCGAGCGACGGACCCAGGCCGTGGATTTCAGTCAGATCGACGCCGAGCACGCCGTACAGCGCGGTCCTGACGTCAAAGGTGGGCGTGTTGATCTGTTTGGTCTTGATGCGCGGCTTGGATAGCTTTCCGACCGGCTTTGCCCCTTTATTTCCTAGCGCGGCGATCAGGACTTCGAGCTTACGGTCACAGTCCAGCATCTTCTCCTGGTAGACGTCGTAGAGTTCTAGCGATTGGCTCAGAGCGAAGACATGTTCGTGCCGGTCGTTGCCTACCAGTGCCGCGCGAATGGTCTCGGTGGATGAATGGCATCGCACGTCCCGATAGGTTGCCAAAACATCAGGATTGCGCTCGCCTGCAACAATGGCCCGGATAATCCGCATGCCAGTGGCGCCCATGATGTCCGAGACGACATGATGGAGCTGCAGGTTCATCTCCATCAAGGCCTTTTGCATATGCTGGATATGGGCGGCGGCATACTCCACAAGCCGCTCGCGCTGCCGCAAATAGGCCCGCAGGGTTGCAATCTCGGCATCGGGTCGGAAGCTGCCTCGTAGCAGTCCATAGGAATGAAGCTGGCGTAACCACGCGGCATCGCTGACGTCGGTCTTGCGTCCGGGCACGTTCTTGGCGTACCGGGCGTTGACCAGAATAACCTCAAATCCACGCTGCTCCAGGATTTCATAGGCTGGGATCCAATAGACCCCGGTGGATTCCATCGCGACACTGGTCACGCCGCACGCGCTAAACCAATCCGCCAGATCATGGAGATCTTGTGTAAATGTGCCGAACGCGCGCACGGGAATGTCAGTGCAGTCCGGGTTCACCGCAGCCATGTGCATCTTTGATCCGATGTCGATGGCGGCCGCGCTGACGTTGACTGGCTTCAATTCCGGCCGGTCACCGGTCGTCCTCTGGGGCATCGCAAATCCTCCATTCAATCATGAGCGGAAGGGTCTGGGTTATGCCAATCGTCATCTTCCTAATCGGGATCGCAGCCGAAGCGGCGTCACCACTCTCAAGTCCGCATGCACCCATGGACCACGTTTTTTAACGGGGACAGTGCCTCCAATAAGCTGACGGCCGCTACCCTCCCCGCCGCAGAGGATAACACAGTGCTGTTTCTACCCCGCACAGGCGCGCAACGGCCCTGGACAGTTTTTTAGGATATCCCGCTCGGCCTTCAGCTTGGCGACCTCACGGCGCAGCCGCTCGATCTCCTGCTGCTCCGGCTTCATCTGCCCGTGGCCGGGAAAGGCTTGCGCCGAGTCGGAGCCCAACTCCTTCACCCATTTGCGCAGTACGTTCTCATGAACATCCAGGTCACGGCCGGCTTGCGCCACCGACACCCCACGTTCCCGCACCAGCTTGACCGCCTCGACCTTGAACTCGCGGCTGAACTTCCGTCTTTTCATCGCCACCTCCGGCTTCATGAAACACCTAATCTTGGTGTCCATCAAACCGGCAGCAGCTCCGAAAGCTTATGAATACCCGTTTCATACTGCACCCCTGATTCGCGTGGTGGCGCGCCACGAAGATAAGTCACAGGTCAATGGGCTGCGTCTGCTGGCCGCGAACGACAAGTTCGATATCGAATTTTACGATGAGTCGGTGCAGACCGCGATCGACAGCCAGAACGCTTCTTACATCAAATCGATAATTCGCGAAAAAATCGCGCGGACGTCCGTTACCGTCTGTATGGTGAGCGCGCTCACGTACTCAAGTGCATGGGTCGACTGGGAGTTGGAGACGAGCTTCGCCAAGGGCAACAAGTTAATCTTCATGGGACTCAAGGACGGCCCGGAGACCATTCGGCTGCCGGCTTTGGCAAAGCAGCTGGGCCTTCCGTGGTATCTGTGGGATCATGATCATCTGGCGAGACTGATCGAGGCAAAATGATAGCGTCCACCGACGACGAGCCGAATTCCGGTTATCTGCGACTCGAGCAGCAAATCGAGTGGTATGACTCGAAGTCTGGGACTGCGCAGCGCTGGTTTAAGCGAGTAAAGCTGTGTGAATTTGTCCTGAGCGGCCTGGTTCCTATCACAGCCTTGCTGGCCAATGGCTGGGTGACCGCAACGATAGGAGCCGGTCAGTGCTGCTCGAAGGCCTACAGCAACTGAACCAATGGCAGCACAACTGGATCACGTATCGCTCAACATGCGAGGCACTTCGCCACGAAAAATATTCTTTCATTGCGAGGTCCGGATCTTACGACGGAATGAACGACATCGAAGCTCACAAAGCTCTTGTTGAACGGGTTGAGTCTTTGGTCTCAACAGAGCACGCGAAATGGATAACTCGGCAGGAGTACGACCCTAAGAAGGTACCTCAGCAACAGACGGGGTAATTCTCAAAACCGATGCAAAGCTACCGAGTAGAACGAGGAAACAACATGGAGTTACGGCTTACCGACCTTAAGTGTCTTACTGCCGGTAAACATCCCTTCCGAGACGGAACTATTACGCTCCGTTCTCAACATATCGAAATGTTAAAGGAAGACCCAAACACCATCTTCAACGTAATCCGATCGCAGCCTATCGCAGGCAAGATTCGCTATGTGATCGGTACGGCAAAAGCATAATTGCGGTTCGCGGTGCTTGCGCCCTACTGTCGCGCTCGCATCGTGCAACTCGCGGTTGGCAGCTATGTCTGCGGCCGCGCCAGGCCACCCGCGTTACCAATCGCCGCCCGCCGCCTGCCACGCGGACCAATCTATCGGCCCCGGCTCAATCCTCTTGCCGGGCTGATCTTCAGGCCACACGTACGCAACGCGCTGCGTCACGCCGCTTGCTGCGACCGTTGTCAATATCGCGTGGCCGCCTACAACGTGGCGTCCATCGAAGCGTTTACGACGCTGGATTTCCATGCAGTGCAGCAGATAAGATTCGGGATCTATGTTCTCCACGTCGGTAATCAGGTCAAAGCCCGCCTTTTGAAAGTCCTGGCGCGATGGCGGCGGCCTGATTCATGTCGCTTTGGAATTGGTCCAGCTTAGCGCCGAGCTGGACGACGAGATTTGATGATTCGGATGGCGATCTGGCTTATCCGGCCACTTGAAACTAGCGTCCGCATTTACCCTACTGCTCAAGCTTAATTTCAGGCTTCGATTGCGCCATTCGGCGGCCCGGTTACGCTGTCATACCGGACGAGTTGCCCTGTCCGGGTTCAGCATGGCGGAGTCGGCGCGCCATCATACTCGGCGCGTCGCCTTTGTTTTTCCCAAGGGAGATCAGCGGTGTGGCCCTACGGAATCGCGGCGCTATGCGTTGCGCTCGCGATCGTCGGAGCGTTCGCACTCATTTTTCTCAGCTTCGATTTTCCGGACGAGCCTAAGGCCTGAGTTTAGCAGTGAGACGCGCCTACGAGCCGTATCGCAAGGCTATAGGCCGTTTCCGCCCTGAACCTCAAAACCGCCGCTCGACTCGCTGATGCTAGCCTTGATGCCTCCTGCGCGACGGTCGCGAGTTGGCGCTTTAGATTGATTGGAAGCTAGTCGATTTGGCGCTTGAAATCGTCGTTGGGCATTCGTCTCCAAAGGATGGTCTAACGTAGATTTCGTCGCGCAACACAACGAGGCTTGACGATTTGATGATCTCGTGAGGTAAATGAACGTTTCGAGGTCCAAATGATCTGCGAGATTGTTGCTACCGCTCGCCGTCTTGGCTGTCAGGCTGCTGATCGCAAACTACCTGGTACGACGACGAGACGTTTTCGTCGCGTCCGGCGGCGCTAAGTTTCCACCGTGCTTCCGTCAAACAGACGTAACCTACCGAACCTACTGGACCTCACACTCGTCAAAAACGAGCTGGTGAAAGGGCAGCGGATCATCGTGACCTCCGCGGCGGGTCCCAGAATGGCCGGGCGACAGGGCGTTGTTCTCGGATCTGGCGGAACGCGCCACCGCGTTCGCGTTTTGCTTGACGGGTCTAAGAACGAAATGACCCTACACGCCCGTTTTGTAGATGTGCTGAACCAGAACGAGCCATCCGCTTGACCACTAAGGTCTCGCGTCCGCCGCGCGCGGTTAAATCCGAGGTCGCGCTCTGGTCTGGAGAAGATGCGCACGGGGTTGCGCACTGCGTGCCATGTGTTAGACCGCGCCCTCAACATTGAAGGAGCGCCGAGTTGGCCAAGAAGACAAAGAAGATTGCTCGCCGCGAGTGGACCGCTGCGGACATCAAGGAATTGAAGGCGCACTCGAAAGCACGGACGCCTGTCTCAAAGTTTGCCAAGATGACCAAGCGGACAGAGGGCGCGCTACGTCAGAAAGCCTTGGTGTTGGGAATTGGGCTAGGACATCAGCGGTAATTGGACGGCTGTTTGAGGCTCGGAACAGGAACCGTAACGAGCAGCCTTATTAGCTCTCCTCGTGATAGGTCAGTTAGGAACCATCGCTGTGGCGGCCGGTTGCGAGCAGACCGCAACGGGAGCGCAAACATGAAGCTTTCAAGAATCGTATTGGCCGCCGCGTTCATCCTCGGATCACTTTCTGCGGCATCAGCGCAGGGCGGTGGCGGGGCGAGTGGTGGACCTTCCTCAAACGCTGGCGCGCCAGGCGCCGCAAGTTCGCCGCCCGCCCCGTCAACTAAGAGCACAAACACGACGAGAACGAATTCAGAAACGACTCCCACTACTCCGGCTGGCGGAGTGAACAGCGGCTCGCATCATAGCGGATGCGGAACGTCCGCAGGCTCAACTAAATCCGCCACCGGCACCTCACCGAGCACGGGCTGCTAAATCGGAGCCTCAGTCAGTTGAGCTGACGTACACTGGAATTTTTCCCAAGTGTGATTTCGACAACATTGCGCAGCGGCGCCGTCGCTGTACGCTTTATCTCGCCGGGGCTGAACTCCATATTTCACGTTTTCATTTTAACCCCGCCGGCCGCAGTGAAACCGCTTCGGCCTTTTCGCGTCACAAATGCTGGGCGAACAGAACCAAACAACAAGCTCATCCCCTACCCTCCACTTGCATGCTAGCGCCTTCGGCTAGGCTCAGCCAATCCGCCGCCAGGCTCAGCCAGGCTTCCTTGTCCGGCTGTCTCATTGCTCTATCGGCCAAACGGCGGCGTTCTTCAGCTTCGGTTCGATCTCGGTCGGCTTCTTCCTCGCTCATCATTCCAATCCCAGCGAACCAACCGAGGCGATTGCCGACAAGGAAATCGGAAGAAATTCGACGATAGGCCTCGCGGGCTAAGGGACGCGCACTCATAAACCCGTGCAGATGCGGCGAGCGGAGCGTCATTCAGCCACATTGCGGCAGATCCGTAGCCAAGCATCATTCGAAGCTCGCTATTTCAACTTAAAGAAGCAGCCAAAGCTGAGCCGCACCGGCAATTGGCGCCTCGGTTGTTTGGCCAAATTCTAGATGAGCTACTTGAGACCTCCGGCGTCGATCAATTACCGGCCTTCAACGATTTCGCGGTGTCCAGGTGCTTTTGCAACGTGTCTATCTGGCCGGAAGCTATTCTCCGGCAGCATCCTTACTTTTAGATGCCTTCTTGTATTCTGCGACATCTTTTTGATGGTCTGCGACCATGTGAGTCGCGAACATCTTATCGAAGCCCGCGCCGGACATTTTTGACATCTTGTCATGTCCGGCTTTTTGCTTCGCATTCGGTCCGCTTGGTGGGTTCATTCCCAGTCCCTGGGCAGCATCTAAAGCCTTCTGATTGGCGGCAGCATGGTCTGTGGAAAGCATTCTGCCATAAGACTTGACGGCATCGCTTTGACCGTTCTGCTGCGCCAGCTCTCCCATGCTCACTTCAGCGAAATTGCCCTCGATTGCCTTCTTGAGGAACGTTTCGCTTTGCTTATCTTTCGCAGATGCGTTGGCAATTGAGATCGCCAGCAAGGCTGCTGTCCCGAGCGACAAAAGCATTCTGTTCAAGGCGCGCTCCTGTGAGTTGTTTTGTCGATGAACACGCAATAGTCGAACAGGTTCCAATTGAAGCATATCCGGCCTCGTTGAAAGGGGTCAGTGGTTCGCAAAGATCGTCGGCTTGGCCTGCTTAAATTCGTTGCCGAATGACTCTGCCATGGCCTCCTTGTGCCATAGCGGATTGGCGGTTTCATTTAGGGTGTGACTCATAAACAGACGCGGCGATGAGGCTTACGAGGTCCGCTTTGTCCCTAATAGCGGCCTAGTAGCGGATCTTATCAAAGGTCCGAGTTGGGACATAATCGGACCTTTGCTTGTTTACTCAATGACCTTATCGGCGACGAGCGTAGGAGGTACAGAAAGCCCCAGCCGCTTGGCTGTCTTGAGGTTGAGGGACAACTCGAATTTGGTTACCTGGTAGATCGGGATGTCGCCGGGCTTTGCTCCTCGGAGAATTGCGTCGATGTTATTGGCGACACGCTTAAACAATTCGATCAGATCGAAGGAATAGGCCATTAAGCCCCCGGCCTCGACGGATTCGGCAAACGCGAAAATTGCCGGAAGCTTCGCGTCGCCGAGCAGCTTGGCGATCAAAGTGCCGTTTTGAAAGACTTGAGGCGACTCGAGGACCATGACCGCATCTGCTCCGTCGCGGGAGATGCTCTCAACCGCCGCCCGATAGCCTGCTTCGCTGGTACCGATTTCTAGCAAAGACACCGAGAGAGGGAGGCCTGCCGTTTCGGCCGCGGTGCGGAAAGCGCCTGCGTTCGGCTGATCCCATTGCGATCGAAGTGCGAGACAGCCAAGTTTCGACATCGTCGGAACCATCTCGCGCAATAGTGCGATCCGTTTTCCATAAATGGATGGACCGGCGTCGACGGTCACTCCCGTGAAATTGCCGCCCGGGTGAGCCAGACTTTCGGCGAGCCCTTGCATAATGGGGTCGCCAGTGATCCCTACGATCGGAATGCGCGACGTCAGCTTTTTGAAGATGACCGCGTAAAGGGCAACGACGAAGATGACATCCGGGTTGCTCCGAACGATTTCCGTCGCCATGGCTTCGGGATCGAACGTGTTCTGCTCTCGGCCGTAACTTTCGACCTTGAGGTTTTGTCCCTCGATCCACCCCAACCGCCGAAGCTCGGCGAAGAAGGAACCTCGAGAAAATCTACTGTCGCTATGCTCGTGCAAGTGCGCGCTTAGGTGGGCCGGACTGAAGATAGCAAGACGCTTGCTGTTGGTGCTCGGCTGTGTCGCCGCAGCGAGCGGCCATGCCACCGCACCACACATGACACTGAGAAAAGCCCGCCTCCTCATGGCCGCACCGGCGAAAAGAAAGATGATCGTCTGGCGCAAGTTTAGCACCCCCGGAGATCGGCCCGGATGCTTAATTATGCGACCAAATGCCCGCTATGGGTCAAAAACGTCGGACTAGCGCTCGGCTGCAAACTTCCGGTCTACCCCTCTGAACCGACATGTAGCGGCACCGCTTTAACGGCAGCGAAGGGCCGATATTGTTGCAAAAGTCTTTATGGCGTGGCGAACGAAAATTCTGAGAGCCGCCGATGCGCTTTGCGCGCGGACCATACCGATTCATCCAAACTCGATCACGGACCTTCCTAGTGGCGCTGAAAAGCGACGCAACGGCAGAGAGGTCCAAAGACCAATTTAGGAGCGATTTTCCGGGTCGCTCGATTTTCGCCTTCTGCAACAATATCGGCCATTCAGCGACATATCGGCACGCCCCATTATCCGCAGCATCGGTCAGCGCGACTGTCATTCTAGCCAATGAGCAACGAACAGTTAGGCGGCAGCCGTCATAGCGAGTTTGGCTGTCCTCTGTGATCCGGTGTACGGTGTGCCGTGGATCGGATTTGCGGGCCATGGTGCAAGAGCAGCCAGTCCGAGTCGAGCGTAGATTGTCGGCAATATTGGCCGCCGACGTGGTTGGCTACTCGCGGCTAATGCACGACAACAAAGAGGTTACTCATACCAAACTTACAACGCTCCTGACGGAAGCTGTTCATCCCGCGATTGCGGAGCATCGTGGCCGCATCGTGAAGAACACTGGCGATGGGATCTTGGCAGAATTTCCGAGCGCGGTTGAAGCAGTCCGAGCGGCAGTACGCTTCCAAATCCGAGTTGAGGAACTTACAATTGGAGACGCGGAAGACAGTCGCATTGCCTTCCGGGTAGGCGTCAACATCGGTGACGTAATCATCGAGGCTCATGA
Organism: Bradyrhizobium sp. LA2.1; assembly: GCF_040547725.1. Classification (NCBI taxonomy): domain Bacteria; kingdom Pseudomonadati; phylum Pseudomonadota; class Alphaproteobacteria; order Hyphomicrobiales; family Nitrobacteraceae; genus Bradyrhizobium; species Bradyrhizobium sp. LA2.1. The sequence continues at coordinate 1,699 of NZ_JBEPQI010000008.1, read as the reverse complement.
CATATTCGGCGATGGAGTAAACATCGCGGCGCGACTTGAGACGATCGCAGAGCCCGGCGGCATCTGCATCTCGTTGTCTGCGTATGATCACGTCCGAGGCAAAGTTGGCGTCGAGTTCGCCGACATGGGTGAGCAGAGCCTTAAAAACATTGCCCGCCCGGTCCGGGCCTTTGCCGTGGTCTGGGAAGAGCAAAGCCCCGCGACCCAGGGTGCGCTCGCAAAGTCGGACACGGCTTCGGCGCCTCATCTATCCATAGTAGTGCTTCCTTTCACCAACCTCAGCGGTGATCGAGAGCAAGAGTACTTCGTGGATGGAGTCACCGAGACCCTCACTACAGACTTATCGCGCATCAGTGGCGCGTTTGTGATTGCGCGCAACACCGCGTTCACGTTAAAGGGCAAAGCCCTGGATGTAAGGAAGCTGAGACGTGAGCTGAACGTCCGTTATGTGCTCGAAGGTTCTGTGCAGCGAAGCGGTAACCGCCTCCGCGTGAACGTACAGTTGGTTGACGCCGATACGGGCAACCACCTCTGGGCCGAACGCTTTGACAAGCCTGTTGCCGACCTTTTTGACATGCAGGATGAAATAGTATCGAGGCTCGCCAACGCGCTCGATGCCGAACTCATTACCGCCGAGGCACGGCGAGCGGAGTGTTCACTGCGTCCCGACGCGATGGACTTGGTGTTCCAAGGCAGCAGCTGGTTCAACAGGGGGCAGACCCCCGGTTGCCTGACACGCGCGCGCAGTTTTTTCGAAAAGGCCCTTGTGCTCGATCCCGAAAATATTGAGGCGATGGTCGGCTTGGCGCGGGTCGATACCTCACTAGGGGCTTCCTTTATAGCCGATGACTATTCAGCGCGGCTTGCTGCGGCGGAGACAACCATAATGAGGGTACTATCCGTCGCACCAAACCACGCTTTGGCTCACTTGACTTTGGGCTACACGCAAATATTTACGAAACGCGCAGCCCAAGGCATCGCGGAATGCGAGCAGGCTTTAGCGCTGGATCGCAATTTAGCCCGCGCTCATGCTCTCATTGGTTTTGCCAAGTTCTTCCTTGGTCGAGGCGCAGAGACCGAAACTCACATAAACGAGGCATTCCGCCTTTCTCCTCGCGACACCAATGCCGCTCGTTGGATGGCGCATGTCGGCTTTGCCAAGGCGCAACTCGGTGCCGATGACGAGGCAGTTGTCTGGATGCGTCGGGGCCTCGACGCAAACCCAAACCATTCGTTCGCGCATTTCCCTCTCGGAGCAGTGCTTGCGTGGGTTGGCGAACTAGACCAGGCGCGCGACACCGTACGAGCGGGACTTGCGCTTGATCCAAGCTTCACCATCAGTCGGTTTCGCGCTCACCTACCGAGCGACAATCCTATTTTTCTTGCTGTCCACGAACGCCTCGTTGAGGGCATGCGTTTGGCCGGGGTGCCGGAAGGATAGCGTTCGTCATGTTAGACCCCAATGGGCGTCATCTTCGTCCGAAATGGGTCAATCGTGCCAGTCTGCCCCTGTTCGGGACTTCCGGTCTACCCCCCGGCTTCGGACATGTCGTGGCACTGCGCCAACTGACGCGATGGGCCACAAGCCGACATCGGCCTGATTGGTAAGCGCGATTTTCTCCGCACGGTGACGCCCGCGCTTTTGACGGATGGCCTTCGTATCGAGGGCGGCATCTGACCCGTTCAGGCAGCGGCGGTT